>JARIAT010000057.1 GCA_029257715.1 Faecousia sp.
ACAAAATGGCTACATCTGAGCGGATTTTTGTAGCCAGCGGGAAATTTGGCTGTTGCCAAGGTGTTGCCACTGTTACAAGATGCCGTTCAGCTGACGGGCGACCTCCGCCTGTTTGTTGGGGTACAGGTGGCTATAAGTCTCCATTGTGGTCTGTACCCGTTCATGACCCAGACGCTCTGCAATCAGCAAAGGAGAGAAGCCCATCTCCACCAATAGGCTGGCGTGGCTGTGACGAATATCATGCACGCGGATCTTCTTTACCCCTGAAACTTTGCAGCCATACTCCATCTCCCGATAGAGAAAGCTTTTGTTGTAGGGAAACAGCCTGTCCTCATCTTCCAAGCCGTAGCAATGGAACATATACTCCTTGAGACAATCGCAGAGGGTGGCAGGTATGGTAACGACCCGGTTACTCTTTGGCGTTTTGGGACTGGAGATAATATCCCTGTCGTCGAGCCTCTGATAGCTCTTATTGATGGTGATAGTGGCTTTCTCGAAGTCTACATCAGCCGGAGTCAGTGCCAGCAGCTCGCCTTCTCTCATGCCTGTATAGTACAGTGTCATAAAGACAGCATAGCTGGCAGGACGGTCTCGCATGACCTCAATAAAAGAAGCAAACTCTTCTTTTGTCCAGAACAACATCTCATCCGCATTCTTCTTACCCATGCCGCCTGCCTTGTGGCAGGGGTTCTCTTTTAGACCATAATATTTGACAGCGTAGTTGAAAATAGCCGACAACTGTAGTGGGACATTGGAGCTGAATATACTTTTTGTCTATAATGCATGAAAAGTAATGGGTTATAAAGGCTGATAAAGCGAAGAATTTGGTTATATATGAAAAATATGTCGAAATCATCAAGAAATCGATTTTTTCAATTGAAAATTATTTTCAAAGTTAATATAATAAGAAAAAAACAGGCAGAATAAAATAACAGTTGTAGAATGGTGATGCAGATGGTTGGCTGCTGAATGAAAACTCACAAGGAGTCTCTCACGCTGCTATTATAGTTGCCTAAGGCGGAAAACGCCTCAAAAGATAGAATCATCGGACGATATGTCAAATTTTGGTTCTGCTTTTGGAATAGAATTTTAAGGAGGTTTCTATGAGCAATCAACAAGGTTTTACTACCGTCGATCTTGTGATCCTGATTTTGTATCTGATTCTGGTTCTGATGGTTGGTATGTACTTCGCAAAGGGCGAGAAAAAAGGAAAAGCATATTTTAAGGGAGATGGAACCATTCCCTGGTGGGTGACATCTTTCTCTATTTTTGCAACATTGCTTAGCCCAATTTCCTTCCTGTCTCTGGCAGGCAACTCCTTTAAGGGGACATGGATTATGTGGTTTGCAGCGGTGGGAACTTTGCTGGCAATTCCTGTTGCGACAAGGTTTTTCCTGCCGGTATACGCAAAACTGGACATTGATACAGCTTATCACTATCTGGAATTGCGGTTTGGCAGCAAGGGTCTGCGCGTGCTGGGAGCTGTGACATTCATTGTCTATCAGATTGGTCGGATGTCGATCGTAATGTATCTGCCGTGCATGGTTTTGTCGAAGCTTATGGGCATCAATGTGAATATTTTGCTGCTGCTGATGGGTGTTGTTGCAATCATTTACTCCTATTCCGGCGGCCTGAAATCGGTATTGTGGACAGATTTTATGCAGGGTTCGGTACTTCTGTTTGGAGTTGTCTTTGCCTTTATTTTCCTGGTGTTCCACTTGGATGGCGGCATCGGCTCTATTGTCCATGAGATGGTTTCCAATCACAAGTTCCTGGGTGCAAATGAGAAATTCTTTAATATCAATCTCTTGAAAGACAGTGTGTTCTTGATGCTGATTGGTGCCGGTATGAATACGCTGGGTTCTTATGTATCCAGTCAGGATATTGTACAGCGTTTTACTACCACTACGGACACCCACAAGCTCAATAAGATGATGGTGACCAATGGTCTTCTGAGTATTTTTGTCGGCACAACCTTCTACTTTATTGGTACGGGCCTGCACGTATTTTACAATATTGACGGAAATCCTCTGCCCCCGGCAGCAGAAATGGATCAGATTTTTGCGTCTTGGGTTGCCTTTGAGCTTCCGGTCGGCGTTACAGGCCTGCTGTTGGCTGCCATTTTTGCGGCGGCACAGTCTACATTGTCCACAGGCCTGAATTCGGTTGCTTCCTCCTGGACACTGGATATTCAGGCATGCCTGAGCAAGAAGGCGATCAGCGATAAAACCGAAACCAAAATCGGCCAGTGGGTCTCGCTGATCGTTGGCATTTTCTCGGTGCTGATTTCGATGCTTCTTGCCCGTGGCGGAATTGATTCGGCTTATCAGTGGTTCAATTCCTTCATGGGACTGGTTCTGGGCGTTTTGATCGGTGTGTTTATTTTGGGTGTCTTTACGAGAAAGGGCAATATCTGCGGTGCAGTCTGTGGATTTGCGGCATCTACTGCGGCTATGCTGTATGTGGCATATGGTTTGGAACCCGGTACGATTTCACTCTGGGCAAACTCTCTGATTGCGTTGGCTGTGGCGCTTGCAGTCGGATATCCGGCCAGCCTGATTTACAGCAAGGCAACGGGAAAAGGAACCGCTGCACCGGCCAATACGACGATTTTTAATATCGAAAAATAACCTTTTATCCCTCATAAAGTGGTTATGAATCAGTGGAAGCGGACTTGATTGATGCGAAGCCGCATTGATCGCAGGAGCTCGTTTCCTGAGATAAATCCCCCCAAAAAATAATACTCTTCCTCCAAATGCGCCCCAGAGCTTTTGTTTGCTCTGGGGCGCAATTCACAAAAGAAAGACCTTGCAGAATCCCCAAAAAAAGGGAGTGCAAGGTCTTTTCACAAGTAACAGCGCTTTGTCCGTGATCCAGCGCCAGAAACGATTAGTCGCTAATGAATTTCAATATTTCGTTTTCAAAAAAATTGATTCGTTCATGCTCATATTTTGGATAAATCAGATGCTGTTTTTGACATGCGGCCTGATGATAGCAGGCGTATTGACTTTCGGCGGGAGAAATCTGATCCAACAGAGCAGTTCCGAGCAGAAGCTTTCCGTGGAGCAAAGGTGCAAAATTAACAAGATCAACATAGTCCATTTGGGAAAGGGTCTCTTGTGAAACTCCACTGCACATGCCGCGAAAATCTGCGGGCATAGGATGCAGGGCAGCACATTTACTGTCCTCCGGCAGCATAGCGGAAACAACGATTGCAAGACCTCCGCCAAATCCTTCCCCCCATGTCACAATCTTTTCTCGATTTACAAAAGAGAATGTGCGGGCAGTGTTTGCCAGCGTTATGGCTCGTTCATATCGAGCTTCAAAGTTCAGCATTTCGGGATGCAGTTTCCAGTCAGCGGAGCAGGTAGATTCATCCAATGCAATGACGGCATATCCCAGGGCGATGAATCGGGTCATATGATGCCAGCCGCGGATTCCTCTGGTAAGATCATGGAACATCAAGACCAACGGATGTGCGCCTTTTTTTGCCGGACGAATACACCGAGCCGTGATATCCCCATGTTCCGATGGAATGGTGATGATTTCGTATACAGCGGAATTGCTGCAAAAGGGGACCCGTTCGATCTGAATATTGCCGGTGGAATTCAGATTTTTTTTGCTCCAATGTTCCATGAAATTGTCGGGTTTCTTTGTCTCGCCCCAGTAGGCTTCCATCTGCCTTTTTCGTTCTGAAATTGTCACAGTTCTACACGCTCCTTCCCAAAGAAATCAAGAATCAAATCATCAAAATCCTGAATTTCTTCATGACCATAGCCCTGGAATAGATATCGTTTCTTTGGGCAATTCAGGTTATTATAAACAGCACACTGTGTCTCAGGGGGACACACAATGTCTGAAAGCCCGGTACCGAACAAAATAGGGCAGCGAATCATATGGGCAAAATTTTTGCTGTCGATGTATCCGAGCTTTTCGAACCACGCGTCAATCTTCTTTTCATCCGGATCAAACCATCTGGAGTAGTAGCGGATTCCCTCATAGGCAATCTGGTCAGCCCCCAGCTCCCATACCATACGGTAATCGCTGAGAAAGGGATAAAGAATGGCACCGCGGTTAATCAGATCCGGATTCAAAGCGGCGCATGCAAGACTCAGACCACCGCCCTGAGAACCACCGTTGACAAAAACACGATTCAGATCGATTCCGTCCAATTGACGGACAATTCTGCACAGAATCCGGACATTCTGATGAAACCGTACATAGTAAAGATTCTCGGGGGCACCATCAATGCCGGCAATAATATGTCCGGAAACAGTTGAGCCTGCGTAGCCGCCGAGATCTTCGCCGAAGCCGCCCTGTCCGGGACAATCCAGCGCAATCAGAGCCATTCCCATTCCGGCGAAGGAGGATTGCTCCAGCCAACTTCTGGATGCGCCGGGATAGCCGTGAAACTGCAATACAAGGGGGATCGGGTGATCGGCACGGGGTTTTAAAAATTTTGCATAGAGCTTTGCTCCGCCGATCCCCTTGAACCATAGATCCAAATATTGGCAGGTATCAAAGGAAGGAATCTCAGACTGCGAAATGTCATATTCGAGAGGAATGCGATCAGCTTCCTCCATTCGCTTGCTCCAAAATTCGTCAAAGTCGGCGGGGATGGGGGTCGTTCCCATATAGTTGGACAGTTTTTCGATATCGTCTGCTGTCATTGGCATGAATTCCACATCCTTTTTGTATGAGGCATAGAACAGAAGAAAGGTCTATGCCGTTGATTATGTTCTTTCCCATTATATCTGCTTTGAAAAAACTTTTCAACTATAAAAAATAATGAAAATTTTAATCGTATTTTTGAGTATTTCTCCAAAAAGTTCGTTTTTCGTTATTATATCATTGTAAAAATGTACAAATTACACTATACTATTCTTACTAAGAGCGAAGGAGTAAGCACTATGATCTATGATAAAATCCAAAATATCGACCGGTATGCAGGGTTGTACCATAATTTTGATACTGCAATTGCATTTCTGAAAAAAACAAATTTGAATACATTGCCCAAGGGTCGCACCACGATTGATGGGGACGAAGTATTCTGCAATCACTTTGATTATACAACGGCACCTCTATCAAATGCGATGGACTTTGAAGATCATATCAAGTATCTGGATCTTCATGTCGTGGTGTCGGGATGCGAAACCGTAGCGGTTTCTGAGGCAAAGAATCTGATGAAGACAAAGGTTCTCGCAGATGAGGATGCTGCTTTGTACAGAGGGAATCCGGAGCTGTTTTTCCCGGGCGATTCCGACACTTTTTTGCTTGTATATCCGGGGGAAGCGCATCTTCCCAAATTGGCGGACGGAGAGCCGTGCATGGTTGATAAGGTTGTCTTTAAGATTGCGCTTCGGTAAGCCGCCGGGGCTTTTCTCGTGGGAGAAGCTCAGCCTTTCCGGATTGCAGGGAGAAAGCCAAGAGCAGGAGCATTCGCTCCTGCTCTTTTTTGGGGGATTTTCGGTTCCGGCGGTGAATCGATGGGGGATCCATGAGAATCATTTCCAGAGCGAACCCCAGAGATTGGGGAACGGTTACAACTTCCAGCTTACGGCAAGTTCACGCTGTTCAACAAATTTCTGATAAATTCCGTTTTCGGCAAGAAGCTGTCGATGCGTTCCTTTTTGCACAATTTTTCCATGATCGAGGACAATAATCTGATCGGCATTTTCTACGGTCTTTAAGCGGTGAGCAATCATAATAATTGTTTTTTGTCGGGTTAGTTCTTGGATGGCGGAAAGAAGCTCCGCCTCATTTTCGGGATCGACATTTGCGGTAGCCTCGTCCAAAATGATGATCGGGGCATCTTTCATGATTGCACGGGCAATGGAAAGCCGCTGGCGTTCACCTCCGGAAAGAGAGCCGCCGCTTTCTCCGATAATGGTGTCATATCCGTTTGGCAGGGCCATGATAAATTCGTGGCAGCGGGCCTTTTTGGCAGCGGAAATGACAGCTTCCATAGGGGCGTCAGGCTGTCCGAAACGGATGTTGTTTGCGATGGTGTCCTTGAAAAGATAGACGTTCTGGAAGACAAAGCTGAAATTCCGCATCAACGCATCCATGCTATATGTCCGAATGTCTCTGCCGCCCAAGGTAACTGTGCCGCTGTCTACATCCCAAAATCGGGAGAGAAGGTGGCACAAGGTTGTTTTTCCGCTGCCGGATGGGCCGACAAGGGCGGTCGTTGTATTTTGCGGTATCGTTACAGACAGATCCTGAATGATTTTTTTCTCGCCGTAAGAAAAATCAATATGCTCAGCCTTGAGTTCAAAGGAATCAGGGGAGGCCTCCACACCCTCGATCTCCATTGTAGGGACGTTCATAATCTCATTTGCCTGATTGACACATAAATCCACCACCCGAAGCAGTGCAGAATAGCTTCCGGCTTTTTCCAATCCTTCCATCATCATAAAAGAACAGAACAAAAGCAGAATACAGTTTAACAGCGTCATGGTATGGTGGGTATAAAAGAACAGTGCAGCGATACAAATGACAATACCAATCAATTTCGCAACAAAATTCTGAAGGGTCATATAGGGGGTCAGCGTCAGCTCAAGCTTTGTATTGGCAGAAGCATTGGCATCAATTGCGGCCTCCAATTTCTGATTGTATTTTCCGGATAAATGATACGCTTTGACTTCCGAAATTCCTTTGATGTACTCCAGAACCTTTTCTACAACAGAAGCGTCGCTGCGGACTTTCTCTTCCGAGCACATTTGAGCAGCTTTCTGCATCCGGGAGTTGACCAGTGCGTAGATTATCAGACCGCCGACAATGAAAATGCCAATTCTCCAGTCAAATCGAAATACCAGAAGGGTAATAACGGCAGTTTGAAAAATGCCGCCTGTTACGAGCATGACAACCCGTGTTCCAACATCGGACAGGTTTTCCATGGTGTTTGTTGTCACAGATGTGATTTTTCCCAGGCTGTTTTCGTTGAAATATCCCATGGGAAGATAGCGCATATGCTCAGCAATTTCCATCCGTTTGTCAGCGGCGGTTCCGTAGCCAGCTTCGGTTTGGAGCATGGTGGAACGATAGTTAATGATAGAACATCCCAAGATAGAAAGGAGCATAATCCCGAAAGAAGCCCAGATGGACGAATTGGGAATGGATCCTTCCAAAATGGATGTCAGCATCACACCGACTGCCGGAATTTTCAGTGCGGCAAACAATGCGGAAAAAACGCCGAGAACAATCGAAATATAGAATTTTCTACGGTTCTGCGCACTGCAAAATGCGAAAAATTTCTTTAAAGTCTGGATCATGATTTCCACCTCCTTACAGGCTGTCTTTTGCAGACATATGGGCATCATAAAGCTTTTTGTACAGCGGACAGTGCTCAAGCAGTTGGGAGTGTGTACCGCAGCCGGCAATCTGTCCGTGATCTACGACAACAATCTGATCGACGTCTGTGATCGTGGAGAGATGATGGGCAATGACGATCAGCGTTTTGCCGTGTACAAGCTTTGCGACCGACGCCTGAATCAGGGCTTCGTTTTCGGGATATGTATAGGCTGTTGCTTCATCAAGAATGACGATAGGAGCATTTTTGAGCATGGCTCTTGCAATACAGATCCGCTGCCGCTCACCGCCGGACAGATGACCGCCGCCGCATCCGACAATGGTATCAAAACCGTGTTCAAGCCCCATGATGAAATCCCAGCAGCCGCAGTCTCTGGCGGCCTGCTCGACCTGCGCATCCGTTGCGGCCGGATTGCCCATTCGGATGTTTTCCCGAACGGTGTTATCGAAGAGGAAATTTTCCTGAGAGACGTAGGCGATCATGCTGTGATACTGCCGTGCAGGAAGCTCCCGAATGTCTGTTCCGCCGATTTTAATATGACCGCTCCGTACATCCCAGAAGGAAGCAATCAGTTTTGCAATGGTGGATTTGCCGCCGCCGGAAGGTCCGACGATGGCGTTTACGGTGCCTTCTCGGAAAGTCAGATCGATTCCATGCAGAACGTCCGATTCGCCATATCCGAAATGCACCCCTTGCAGCGAGATTGTATGGTCGGCAAGCGGTACAGGGCTTTTACTGGGACGGGGCATCTCCGGTGCATCGATGATGGAGGTGACTTCTCCGATGATAGTGCTCAATTTAGCAATGTCGTCACTGAATGCCATACAGTTTAGAATTGGGGTAATCAATCCCATGGCTAAAATGGCAATCAGGAGGAAATCGGAGCCGGAAAGGGAGCCGTTCCGAATCAACAGGCCGCCAATGGGCAGTACGGAAACCAAAGTGGCGGGCATGATGTTCATGGAAAAAGTGAAGAAAATATTGCTTTTCCGCATCCAGTCCACATAGCTGGCTGCACCCTCTTTGGCAGCGGCAACAAATTTTCGGTAGGAGCTTTTTGCCTTGCCGAATACTTTGATGACCTCAATGCCGCCGATATATTCAACAGCGGTGTCATTCAGATTTTTGGTGGCACGAATGGTTCGCTCATAGTTTTTCTGGTAGCCGATCATCATGCACATAAAACAGATGAGACCGAGGGGGAATGTAATCAGGGAGACGAGAGCCATCCGCCAGTCAATGGTGAACAGAAAGAGGAGGGTCACGATGACTGCGCAGAGGTTTCCACTCATCTCGGAATCACATGGGCGAGGGTGGTTTCGATGCTGTCGATACGCTCTACGAGGATGTTTTTCAGATTGCCGGAGCCGAGATTCTGGACTTCGCCCAGAGGCATTCGCTCCAGCTTCAGCAGACCTCTTTTTCGAATGTTTGCGAGAACTGCAAAGGTTGCGCCATGGGAATAGGAAGTGGAAATTCCATGGAAGACCACCCGAAGTCCCCAAAACAGGGTCATCAGCAGACAGTCTGTCAGATAGGCATTGAAATTCGGATTGCCGCTCAGAAGTTTTTGAATGATGCGTGCGATCATCACAAACGGGAGCATTTGGCAAAGGGCACCGAAAATTGCGAAGATTACGCTTAAAACGTAGAATTTCCGCTTTTGTCCGGCGAACTCCATGATCCAGCCGAAGGTCCCTTTTTTACGATTCATTTGAATCCCTCCTTGATTTTTGAAGATGTTCGGCGGCTGTGCCGAAAAGACGGAATGGTTTGACGGAAAAGACAGCAGTCCTCTGATTTCTTCAGAGGGATGCTGTTTGATGAACGGGCAGCATCGCCCGGACAATCCTTCTAAATGGTTAGCTTAAACTAACTGTATTTTAAAAATTATAGGGGATTAAAACCCCATAATTTTCTGCCATCCTGCCTCGTAAAAGCTCACGAGCTGCTGAATGTATTCTGTGGTATTTTCTCTCGGTATTTCATGCACAACCATTTCAAAATAGGCACAGAACATTCCGCTGGTCAGCATATGTTCCAGCTGCGGATGCACACGCTTGGTTTGAATGCCGCTTTGGGTCATGGCGGCCGAAAAATCCCGTGTGGCGGAGCAGTCCATCTGTGTCATAGTATGAATCAGATTCTCGTAAGGAGTTCCCTTAGAGCAGCACAGAATTAACTGAAAGGCATGGAAATGGTCGTAAATATAGTCGGTCATCTTGGTCATTTCAAGAATGGTATAATCGATCATACAGCTGCGCTGCTGCGCAGGGGTCATCTTTTGAAAGGAATCCAGTGTGGACTGATACATTTCGAGAATATGGAGATAATGCTCTTTGACAAGCGCATCAAACAGCTCCTCCTTGCTTCGGAAATATCCGTAAAAGGCGCCCGTGGTGACACCGGCCTGACGGACAATATTCCGCAGGGAGGCACTTTGAAATCCCTTTTCGAGAAATTCCTGCTCTGCAACGGATAATATAGTTTCCAGTGTACTGCGCTCGCTTTCACTCATAAGATGGCTCACTCCTGAATATGACAGTGTTATATAACACTGTTATACTATCATTTCCTTCTAGGCTTGTCAAGGGCCTATTTACAAAATGTTGATGATTTCACAACCAAATTCAGCGAAAAAGGATTTTAACTTTTTTAAAGTTGTGGTATGATATAGAAGATGACAGTCATAGACGATTCATCAGATTTTACGATTTGTAAAATGCAAGAATGTTTTGACACCCAAACAGAAAGGAAGATTGAAATGAATAACACTTATCCGTTTGTATTACAGGAACTTCCGTATTCTTATGAGGCATTAAGCCCTGTGCTGGGAAGCGAGACACTGCACTTTCACCATGATAAGCATATGAATGCTTACGTGGGAAATCTGAATCAGGCTCTGGAGCCCTGCACGGATTTTCACGGTTTTTCCTTGAATAAGATTTTGACCAAACTGGATGAACTGCCGCAGTCCGCTCAGACGGCAGTTCGGAATAACGGCGGCGGTGTGTACAATCATCAGCTGTACTTTTCGACCCTGACTGCCCCTAATGCCGGGACAAAGCCCTCTGCTGCATTGCAGGCGGCGATTGACCGTGATTTTGGCGGAGTGGAGCAGATGATTGTAAAACTGAAGCAGGCAGCAGTCGGCCGCTTTGGTTCCGGTTGGGCATATGTTGTTTCCGATGCCGAAGGTGTGCTGTCGATTTGCTCCACACCCAATCAGGATGTTCCGGATCTTACCAAATTTGCACCCCTGATGACTGTGGACGTTTGGGAACACGCATACTATCTGGATTATCAGAACCGCCGCCCCGATTATTTTGACGCATTCGTTTCGATCATTAACTGGGACGCAGTCAGCAGAAATTACGACGAGAGAAGCTTTTCCTTTTAAAGCGGATTTTGTGCAAGAAAAAGTATTTATAAAGTGAGGATTTATTATGAAAACGAAATACAGCGGTACCCAGACAGAGGATAATTTAAAGGCGGCCTTTGCCGGCGAATCTCAGGCTCGCAACAAATATACCTATTTTGCATCCAAGGCGAAAAAGGAAGGCTATGAGCAGATTGCGGCGCTGTTCCAAAAGACGGCCGATAATGAAAAAGAGCATGCAAAGCTCTGGTTTAAGGAACTTAACGGCATTGGCGATACTGCGTCCAATCTGAAAGATGCCGCAGAAGGCGAAAACTACGAATGGACAGATATGTATTCCGGTTTTGCCAAGACTGCGGAAGAGGAAGGCTTTTTTGAACTGGCGGCCAAGTTCCGCATGGTAGCGGCCATCGAAAAGGAGCACGAGGAGCGCTATCGTGCGCTGCTGCACAATGTCGAAACTGCGCAGGTTTTTGAGAAGAGTGAAGTAAAGGTATGGGAATGCAGAAACTGCGGCCATATCATGGTTGGCACCAAGGCTCCGGAAGTTTGCCCTGTGTGCAATCATCCGCAGAGCTTTTTTGAAGTGCGCTGCACCAATTACTAATACAAGCCCGAATAATCAGATCAGAGGAGGGGAACAGCTATGCTGTTCCCCTTTGTATTTTGCCACAGGCATTAGGATTGCTGTTCCCCAAATGACAGAGTGCAGGTCTCTGAGAAGAAATCAATAGGGGGTGAGGGACTTTTCTCAATCATACGATTCGTTTTTTTGAAAAAATTCCTTGAGAAGATCCATGAAAATCTCCATCTGGCGGGTGAGAAGCTTACTTTTATACCGAATGAGCTGATGCCGCATATAGACAGAGGGCAAATCGGTATGCAGCTGCACAAGGCTGCCGTTTTGGAGTGCGTCTGCGACTGTGAACCGCGGAAGATAGGAGATGCCCATGCCTTTTTTGAGAAGATTGATGATGGTTTCCGTATTGCCGATTTCCAGAATGGGGTTAATCTCCAATTCCCGTTCTGCCAGCATCCGCTCCAGCTCATAGCGGTAGGCGGCTCCGGTTTCAGTCAGAATGAAGGGCTGACGGCAAAGATCCATAATGGACATGACGGAATTTATTTGGTTATAAGTACCCGGCAGTGTCACAAAAATAATCTCCTCCTTTTTCTCTGTTTCACAGCAGAGATCCGGACGGAAGACCTTTTCATCCAGCGTCAGCACAAGATCCAGCTCGTTGCTGGCGGCAAGATCCAAAAGCTCGCCGGTAGTTCCGGATTTGATAACGACTTCAACCTGAGGACAGCGCTGATAGAATTCCAGAAGCAGCTGGGGCAGAAGGGCAGTGCAGACGGATTCCACGCCGCCGATGCGAAGCCGCCCTCGGGGGATGGATTCTCTGCCGGAAAAATGAAGGGCAGCTTGACTGGCCTGCATCAGATCGCTTGCATATGGGATAAACGCCTTTCCGGTTTCGGTCAGATAAACCCGCTTTCCCATTCTCTCGAACAGTTCAACGCCAAGCTCTTTCTCAAGCTTTTGAATCTGAACGGTTACCGCAGACTGGGAATAGCCCATCTGCTCCGCGGCTTTTGAGAAATTCTGAGTGGCGGCGACCTTTAGAAACGTATCAATGGTTCTGATTTCCATGATGATCCCCTTTATGAAAAAATAGAATGATTCTTATTAAATATATGAATTTTACAAATATATAAAATCAGTATAAACTAATAGAAAAAACAAGTCAAGCTTAGACAGTAAAGGAGACAGCACCATGAAAGGTCAGGAATATGTATTGAACAGCGAGCAGCTGGAAAATGCCGTAAAGAATTTTGTCCATGATTTCTGTGCCGATAAGCACGAGATTCGCACGCAGCCGGTCATTCAGGAGTCCGATGAACTGCTTCTGGAGCGGATCAAAAAAATCGGTATTCCGGAACAGGGGCGCAATGTAGAAGAAGTTGTCAAACAGATGCAGGACGAGGTCTTTAAATTCAGCGGCAATGGCAATCATCCTCGCTTTTTCGGATTTATTCCGGGGCCGGCCTCCAGCGTCAGCTGGCTGGGAGATGTGATGACTTCCGCCTATAACATCCACGCCGGCGGAAGCAAACTGGCTCCTACGGTCAACTGTATCGAACAGCAGGTGATTCGCTGGCTGGCGGATCAGGCGGGCTTTGGAGAAAACGCCGGAGGTATTTTTGTCAGCGGCGGCTCCATGGCAAATATTACGGCGCTGACGGCGGCCCGAGACAAAAAATTGGATGAGAACACCCTGCACCTTGGTACGGCCTATGTCTCTGACCAGACCCACAGCTCGGTTGCAAAGGGACTTCGGGTCATCGGAATCACCTCGGGCCGTATTCGCAGCATCCCTACGGACGATGGGTTCCGTATGAATATGGAGGAGCTTCGCAAGGCTGTGGAGCAGGATGAGAAGGACGGATTCATTCCATTTGTCGCCATTGGCACTGCGGGAACTACCAATACGGGCAGTGTGGATCCTCTGGATGAAATTGCGGATCTTTGTGAGCAGCATCATATGTGGTTCCACGTCGACGGCGCATACGGCGGATCGGTATTGGCAAGTCCCCGGTATAAGCATCTGCTCAAGGGTGTGGAGCGGGCGGACAGCCTGAGCTGGGATGCCCATAAATGGCTGTTCCAGACCTACGGATGTGCAGCGGTGATCGCAAAGGATGTTCGGGATCTATACAAGAGCTTTCATGTCAGTCCGGAATACCTCAAGGATATCGAGACAGAGGACAGCATCAATATGTATGACATCGGTATCGAACTGACACGTCCGGCGAGAGGCTTGAAGCTGTGGCTGACCCTTCAGGTGTTAGGCACGGAGTTGATGGGCTCCGCCATCGAACACGGCTTCCAGCTGGCAAAGTGGGCGGAGGAATTCCTGACGGATCGGAAGAATTGGGAAATCATCTCTCCGGCACAGATGTCCATTGTAAACTTCCGCTATGCGCCGGAGGGAATGGGCGAGCAGCAGCTGGATGAGCTTAATGAGCGGATGTCTCTGCGGCTCAACGAAAGCGGATTTGCGGCGATTTATACAACGGTGCTTGGAGGCAAGAAGGTCTTGCGGCTTTGCGCCATTCACCCTGAAACGACGCAGGAGGATATTCAGACGACACTTCAGCTTTTGGAGAAATATGCCATCGAAATCTACGGCGAAATGATGCACGAGTAAGGTTCGCCCATTTACGGAAAACTCCGTAAGAAATTAAAATACCCCGGTTCCATCAGAACCGGGGTATTTGTTATAGAGGTGCATTTCATGGTGGAATATCGGAAAATCCAACGCTTAATCGCTGACTGTAGTGGAAAAACTTGAAAATATCACAATTCGGTGATATGATATAAAGACGACTCGTAATGATTGTGAGGGAATGGGGAATGACACCGGAAGCATTGGTTTCTATGGCTCTGGAAGAGGAGTTCGCCGGAGCAGAGATCGTGGATACTAGAAAAATTGTTTTCGACCCGGCATTTCGTCCCTATTGCGCAGAGAATCTGTGCGGGCAGTATGGAGTAAATGCAGCCTGTCCGCCGGATTGCGGCAGCCCTCAGGAGATGAAAAAACGTATTCAGAGCTATCGGCAGGCACTGGTGCTTCAGACAATCTGGGAGATTTCGGATTATGCGGATCAAAACGCAGTCCGAAAGGCTAAGGCTGCCCATAATACATCCTCCATCCGGCTGCTGAAACGGGCGAGAGCCAATGGACTGGATGGATTTATGGTGGGGGCAGGGGCATGTGCGCTTTGCAGACCATGCAGTCTCAAAATCGGAAAACCCTGTCCGTTTCCTGATCTGAGGTATTCCTGTATGTCCGCTTATTGCATCTTTGTAAAAAAACTGGCGGATCTTTGCGGCCTGGAGTATGACTGCGGCCCGGGACTTCTGGGGCTTTTTGGAATGATTGTATTCGATAAGCGGATGCCTGAGAATCAGGAATCCGAGAATCTCGGATTTTTGTCGGAGTCTTTGACATAATAGTATCGGGCCAGCCAAGCGGACAGACCATCGAGGCCGGGATAGATGATTCGTTCATTGATATTGAGCTGATCGAGCATATCCCGCACCCTCCAGCGCATCTCCTTGCGGATGATGTATTTGACCGTATGGAGTGTATTTGTTTCGAGAAAATGCTCAATGCTGTCCATTCCGGAGGGGACTACGGAGAAGAAGGAATACTGATTGACAATACGGGGATCGATGGACGGCGGCTCAATAATCACCATGGACGAATTTCCCATATCATGATCGTATTGTCCAAGCGTCGGCGCAACATCGATGAGCATGTCAACGGTAAAGACGGTGGATTTGTTTTCCCGCCGCTGCACCTGATATTTGGCCGGAAGCATGGAGTGAAGCTCCGCCATATCAATGCGCCACACAGCGCAGTCATGGCAGCCCATATCCCGAAGATCCGGTTCCGTCACAGAGAAGTGCAGTCCGATCAGCGGAGAGTATGACCAGTCCAGCAGCCGCGTGGGAAGACCGTGGTGTTGGCCGACAATCATTTGATTCCAGACAGACCGTTCGATGCTTGGCTCTTCGATGGCGGCATACTTCGTAAAATTTCGCAGGATGGACGGCTCAATGTTTTTAGCCTGCTGCTTGCAGTTGAGGCGAAGACTTGTAACCAGCTCGAAAGAAGAATCCGGGATGCCCCGATAGAGATAGGAACTTCGGTTCCGGTCGATATTGGGATTGTAATTCTGTTCCGACAGCAGCGGGAGCAGACCTTCGAGCGTGTCGATTATCACCGTTTGGATCATTACGGTACCTCCTTGTTTCAGACTGCCGCAGCGGAAAAATTCTGCTATCGGTTCGTATGCGCAAAGGGGCGGATTTTCCGGCCGCCCCCTGCTGTTCTCAGCATACCACAGCTTCTGGGGTGTGTCAATCAGGTGCGGCAAATCAGGGGTATGGAAAAGACAGGTGTTTTTGTACATCATCTGAGGGTGGACCGTAGGGGGAATCAGGGAGAAAACTGTGAAAATAAGAGATTTTATCGATATTTTATTGACTAAATCAAATTGGGAGTTTATAATCAAAAAGTTACTGCGGACAATACTGTAAAGACGGTATAAAGGCAGGGCCTCGTATGTAAAGTGATTTTTATATTCCGCAGGCCAATAGGAAAGGTAATTATTACTATGGATTTGAAACAGAAACTGGAACAGGTCAGCAGACTTTTCTGCATTGAAGGAACGTTCCTGGGATACAATACAATTCAGGTCGGAAATGTGAATAAGACCTATGAGGTTCGGTTCCTCATGGACAACGGACATGCGAAATCCTTCCTGATTCAGAATGTTAACACCTATGCGTTCCGCCATCCGGTGGAGCTGATGGATAATATCGATAAAGTAACCGAGCATATCCGCCGGAAGAAACCCGGACAGATTGCCCTCCATTTCCACCATACCGCTGACCGCAAGATCTATGTGGTTGACGGTGAGAATTTCTGGAGAATGACAAATTTTATCCCTTCCATCACGCATTCTTCCGTGATGAACTGCAATGTTGTGCGCAATGCAGGCGAGGCATTTGGTGAGTTTCAGATGCAGCTTTCTGATTTCGATATTTCTAAGCTGCATGAAACAATTCCGGATTTTCATAATACCCGCAAGCGCTATGCGCAGCTTCAGGCCGCAATTGAAGCGGATCCGATGGGCAGAGTGAAGCAGGTTCAAAAGGAAATCGATTGGCTGATGCAGGTGCAAGAGGATGCCTGCCGTCTGACTGATATGCAGCAGGCCGGTGAACTGCCCATGCGTGTTACGCATAACGATACCAAGATCAATAATGTTCTGTTCAATCCTGACGATGATTCTGCCATTGTGGTGGTGGATCTCGATACGGTTATGCCCGGCCTTGTGGGTCATGACTTCGGAGATGCCATTCGCTTTGCCGCCAATACGGTGCCGGAGGACAGCGAGGAATACGAAAAAGCCGGTGTGGATCTGAATATCTTCCGTGCGTTTGCGGAGGGATTTCTGCATAAAACGGCAAATACACTGACGAAAACTGAGATCGATACGCTGGCACTGAGCTGCCCGACACTGACAGTGGAGCTGGCAACCAGATTCCTGGCGGATTATATTCTGGGGGATCCCTACTTTAATATCAAATATCCCGAACATAATCTGGTTCGGACCCATTGCCAGATTGCGCTGGCAAAGAGTATGTGGGAAAATCTTGGGGAAATGGAGCGGATTGTTCAGGACTGTATCGCCGGCGCCTGATGCACTGATGCGATAAGGACGATTTATGCAAAATAAACAAAGCGGTGCAAATGTGTCAATTTTGCGCCGCTTTTTTATTTTTTTGATAGAAATATCTACAAAAAGAAAAGAAATATAAACATCTTGTAACCAGATGCGAAATGTGATATAATTCATTAGATTATAAAAGTCGAATCCCCGGGAAAAATAGAACTACCAGTTTTTTACCGGTAGCTTTTCTAATTTCCAGGACAAAAAATAGGGAAGTGTGTAACTGTGAATAAGTTGGACAATCAAAAAAAGGCCAAGCAGGGAAGCAGCGTCAAATGGCAGCTGGCAGCCTATGACGGAATCCTGCTGGCCCTTGTCAGTATGGTCATCAATTGGATGCATCCGGGTGATCTGGCGGCTGCACCCGCGGCTGAGCTGGTACCTCAGATTTTGATGGCACTTTTTTGTGTGTTGGGAGTACGGATTTTGTTCCGTTCCTACCATCAGATCTGGAGGTATGCAGACACGAGCTGCTATATACAGCTCATTTTGTGCGATGCAGTGGGCGGTCTGGGATACTACTGCCTTCAGCGCATGATTCTGCCGGTGCCCTTTTCATTCCTTCGAGTGATCTGTACGGTGTGCCTGAATTTGCTGCTGGCTGTGATGATGCGCCTGGTCTATCAGTATCTGTACGACTGCGCAATCGAAATGCGCACCAGCAATGACTCCATTCGAAAGCTGATTACGCTGCTGACCGGCCTCAATATGGAGAAAGAGCAGGAGGAGCATCGCATTATGCAGCGTAAAATCAATATTGCGGTGGTTGGTGCCGGCCGTGTGGGTGTTATGCTGGCGGAAGAGCTGATTAACAATCCAAATGCGTCCTACGTGCCGAGCTGCTTTATTGATGTGGACCAGGGGAAAGTCGGACGCTACATCTATGGGGTTGAGGTGCTTTCCGAGGAGCAGGCAACGCTGGAGCGTTTGGCAAGCATGAGCGTTCAGGAAATTGTCTTTGCGATTCCCGGTGCAAGTGCCGAAAAGAAAAAACACCTGTACGAACTTTATCAGGAAACCGGATGCCGCCTGAAAACGTATGATTTTCCGGTCACCCAATCCATTTCTTCAACAACGGCCAAGAGCAAACGTCAGCTTCGTTCTTTTGAGCCGCAGGAGCTGCTGTTCCGTGAGGTCAAGGATTTTACCAATCAGCAGACTCGGGATTACTATCAGGGAAAGACTATTATGATTACCGGCGGCGGTGGCTCCATCGGTTCGGAGCTGTGCCGTCAGATTGCCAAGATGAATCCCAAATGTCTTGTGATTCTGGATGTCTATGAAAACTGCGCCTATGATATTCAGCAGGAATTGAAAATTGCCTACGGCGATAAGCTCGATTTGCAGGTTGAAATTCTCTCCGTATGCGATTATGACCAGCTGGAGACAATTTTCCGGAAGTATCGTCCCGATGTGGTGCTTCATGCGGCGGCCCATAAGCATGTGCCTTTGATGGAGCATAACTGCTGTGAGGCGATCAAAAATAATATTTTCGGCACATGGAATGTTGTGGAAATTTCTGAGCGCTATGGTGCCCAGAAATTCATTATGATTTCTACGGACAAGGCGGTTAATCCTACCAATGTGATGGGTGCAACCAAGCGGATGTGCGAAATGATCGTACAGAGCAAGAAAAGCGGAGATACCAAATTTTCCGCAACAAGATTCGGCAATGTGCTCGGCAGCAGCGGCTCGGTTATTCCGCTGTTCCGGCGCCAGATCGAGGGCGGCGGTCCCGTAACGCTGACGGATCGTCGGATTATCCGCTATTTTATGACCATTCCTGAAGCCACACAGCTGGTTCTAACCTCCGGCGCCATGGCGGAGGACGGGGAGCTGTATGTTCTGGATATGGGCAAGCCTGTTAAGATTCTGGATTTGGCGGAGAATATGATTCGACTCTCCGGCTTTGAGCCTTATAAGGATATCGACATTATCGAGACGGGTCTGCGCCCCGGTGAGAAGCTCTATGAGGAACTTCTCATTAAGACGGAAGAGCTTGACAAAACGGACAACAGCATGATTTTTGTGGAACGTGATCAGCCCATGAGCAGAGAAGAAATTATTGAAAAACTCAGAATTCTGCGGGAGGCTGTGAAGACGGAGGATAATGATATTTGCCGGGAGGCGCTGAAGAAGGTGGTCCCCACCTACAAGGCTCCTGATGAAGTCAATGCGTCCGCCAGTAAGGCAGCGGAAATGAATAATGTACGTGATGTTCAGCCTGTGGGCTGATTCGGAAAAACGCAGGAGCAATTAGCTCCTGCGTTTTTATCGTTATTGTGATTCAAGAATGTCTGCAATGCGTTTGCAGGCGTTTCCGTCGCCGTAAGGATTTTGGGAGACTTTCCTATGCGAATAGATGGCTTCATCGTCCAGAAGCTCGCTGAAGCTTCGATAGATCGTATCTTCATCAGTTCCTACGAGACTGAGCGTTCCGGTCTCAATTCCCTCCGGACGTTCGGTGGTGCCGCGCATGACAAGAACCGGCTTTCCAAGGGCCGTTGCTTCTTCCTGAATTCCGCCGGAATCGGTCAGAATCAGACAGCTTCTGGCTATAAAATTGTGAAAATCCAGAACCTCAAGGGGTTCAATGATATGAATTCGGCTATTTCCACCGAGAATCTCCTGAGCAGTGCTTCGGATCAATGGGTTCATATGGATGGGGTAAACAGCCTTGACATCCGAATGCTCGTCTAGAACTCGGCGGATGGCACGGAACATGTGAACCATGGGAGCACCGAGATTTTCTCGCCGGTGAGCGGTAATCAGAATCAATCGGCTGTCGCTGGCCCATTGCAGTTGCGGATGGATGTAATTCTCTTGAATCGTGGTTTTGAGGGCATCAATTACCGTGTTTCCCGTTACATAGATCGATTGGGGATCTTTTCCCTCTTTGATGAGGTTTTGTCTGGCCAATTCCGTGGGGGCAAAATGATATCGGCTGATAATACTCACAGCCTGGCGATTAAACTCCTCCGGATAGGGAGAATGGATATTGTAAGTCCGAAGACCGGCCTCTACATGACCCACGGGAATGTGAAGATAATAACAGGCGAGTGCTGCAGCAAAGGTGGTGGAGGTATCTCCGTGAACCAATACCACATGAGGCTTTTCGGTTTCCAGCACCTTTCGAATCCGGAGTAAAATACTTGAGGTTATATCAAACAGAGTCTGAGATTCTTTCATAATTGCGAGATCATAGTCCGGCTCTACCTGAAAGGCACGAAGCACCTGATGCAGCATCTGCCGGTGCTGACCGGTTACGCAAACAATGGTCTGAATGGAGGGCCTGGTCTTCAGCTCATTGACCAGGGGGCACATTTTGATGGCTTCCGGTCTTGTGCCGAAGACCAGCATAACTTTCTTCATGAGACAGTGTCCTTCCTGATGGAATGGAGACGGAAATTATTTGTGGGATTTCAGCTCCTGCCTGATTTGCGTGGAGGAGATTTCGGGGGTGCGGGGCAGATAAATGACCTCACAATAGTCCTTTAGAAAATCGAATTTTCCCGTCCAGTCATCGCCCATTACAAAGGTATCCACCTGAAAGTGCTTGATGTCGGAGAGCTTCTGCTCCCATCGCTGCTCGGGAATGACCAGATCCACATAGCGGATGGCTTCCACGAGGCTCTTGCGCTGTTCATAGCTGAAATAGGCTTTTTTGTGTTTCTGATTTTCGTTAAACGCATCCGTGGACAGTGCGACGATCAGATAATCTCCATACTGCCTGGCACGGCGCAGAAGATTGATATGACCATAGTGAAGCAGATCAAAGGTACCATAGGTAATCACTTTCTTCATAAATACGAATCCTTCCTATTGAATCGGTCCGTTCAGGACCCGTCGGGAAAACTGATAGCTGCAACACCGATTGATTACAGTTTAGCATAGTTGCCGGGGAAAGGCAACAAACATTGCAGTGGGAGAAAAACACAAAACAGGGAGCTGCCGATGGGCAGCTCCCTGAAAATTATTGCAGATTGGTTCCGGCAAGAAGGATATTCCAGAACTCCTCACAGGCTTTGGCATACTCTGGATCGGTTTCCGGATTTATATAGCGGCGGCCGACAAAAAGATTTTCTAGTAAGGTCTGGTTTTCAATAGGCTGTGACGCGGCCAAAACTGGGTCAGAGAGGGTGCCTAAATCCATTTCTGCGAGCACAGGGAAGTCTTTCCAGGGAAGATACATGGGTACAGAAGAATCCGGTGTTTCCTCCGGAAGGCTTCCGTCAAGACGACACAGGGCATGAGAATCCGACTGGAATCGTTCGGGATCCAGCATCAGAAATAGGAAGCTGTCGTGGGATTGCAGATCAACACTCAGACGTGTTTGAGCGGCAACATTCATGGCAGGGTCTACGGGAATTGGATTTTCGGCATCCGGAGAGCCATAGAGGGCATATTCGTTGAAGGTGACAATGACTTTGCCGTCTCCGTTGGCGTCCGGTGCAAGTTCTTTGAAGGACTGCTCCAGATGCTCGGCAGTATCGCTCGGGAGCACACATCCGATGTATCCGATTTGAAAGTCCGGCTGATTGGTTCGGTTGAGCCAGATGGAATGGCCAAGGTCGATCAGCATGGCAATGGCGACCACAGCGGCAACCACATACCACTTATTATAATACCACCAGTTTACCCATTTCTTTTTGAAACCGGGGTTAGAATCATCGTTTTTATGAAGATTGTACCAGTCATCACGAAGCATAAGTCTATGAACCCACTTTCTTGAATCGAAAAAGTTCTTCTAATTTTGAAGATGTAATCTATTATAGTGTGGAAAAGAGGGAATGTAAAGACGAAAAAGCGTGGTCGTGATCTGAAGGAATGGGAAAAGAAAAACACCTGTCAATACTGTTGACAGGTGTTTTCATAATTTCAGATTACTGCTTGGGGGCGAGATCCTGCTCTGTCAGGATTTCGTCGTTCATGACCCGGTCGATCAGTTTCGTAGCTTTCTGAACGTCCTCCTTGTTGGGATACATGACATAAGCATGTACACCCATAGCGGCAGGAATATCGGAGCCGCCGGTGCCTGTAACGGCAAAGGACTGGACATTCCACTTTGCCATATCATCAATCTGCATCTTGATGAGCTGAGACAGGCGCTCACTGGGCATCGTGGTGACAAACATACCCTGAAGGCTGTCGAGAATGTCAGAGTAGTTCGTGATGATGGTTCCGGATGCCAGCTTGTCAATGACGGCCTTGATGACCTGCATCTGGTGCAGACCACGGGCGTTATCGCCGGCAGCATAGTCATAGCGGTCGCGGGCAAACTCCAATGCAGTGGCACCGTCCATGTGGTTATCACCGGGCTTCAGGAAGACACCGTCGTCAATATCAGAGTGAATATTGATGCCGCCAATGCTGTTAATCAGTGTCTCAAAGCCAGTAAAGTTGATCTGTGCAGTATAGGCGATTTCCTGATCGTAAAGCTGGCTCAGGGCCTTGGCGGAGTTTTCGGTGCCGTTCAGACCACAGTGGGTCAGCTTGTCGTTCTTATTTTGATAGGCAGGGTTGGGGATGAAGTAGTCACGAGGGGTGTTAATCAGCAGAACCTGCTTGGTTTCCGGGTTCACGGCAGCAATGATATTCACGTCACTGCGGCTCTTGTAGCCGACGAGGGTATTGCTGCGGGTATCGGAACCGCTGAGGTAGACGAGGAAAGGCTCGTGCAGTGCCTCATTCGGGGTTTCTGTGGGTTTTGTTTCGGGAGGGAGGGTTGTGGGTTCCGGAGCGCTCAGGATAGAGTGATGATAAAGCATCTTTGTTTTGGTCTCAAAATCCTCATATCCTTCTGCGGTGCTCATCAGATCAAGATACGCTTCGTTCAGGATAATACCCTGAACTTCACCGTTATAAAGTCCGTCAATCATGGCAAAGACTGTCGGGTAGCTGCGTGTAAGGACGGGGGTTCCCCACATATCCTTCAAGGCATCCACAGTTTTTCCGGTGTTTTCTGCATCATAAGCATCCGTAACGGCAAAGGTATATTTGGAGGCGTTCTTGATGTCTGCAACGGGATCATCAGCCTTGACAAAAATTCCTACATAAGCACTGACGGTGCTGGGAACCTGTGTAATCACTTCAAAAGTGTGGTCGAGCTTTCCGACAACACGACCGCCGAATACACAACCGAGAGAAATCAGCATAGCAAGAAAATAGGCTGTAATTCTTCTGCCGATACATTTTGATTTCTGGTGACGGCCGACTTTGGGGAACATCATAATACCCAGTGCGATTGTAAAGACGGCGGCAACAATGGCGAGCACCCCGAGAATCTTCATCGGAAGCACGGCCAGATGCCACAGCCGGTAGAAGGCCCAGCCTTCACAGACACCAAGAATCAAAAAGAAGACTGCGGAAATGCTGTTCCATAATTTTTTGTGCATGCCTCTTTTCTTTTTTCGAGGCGGCTGAGAAGGAAATCCGTTCTCATGATTCATGGAGGCACCGGAACCGCGCGCTGCATTGGAACTCTGCGCGGCTCTGGAGTTATTTGTTGGAGTTGAATTCTGTTTTTTCATAATTTATCGCCTGATTCCTTTGTTTGTCTCTGATGAGATGGAAAAGAAAATCCATCGTAACGAAAAAATGCATAGGTATCATAGCACGCATAACCGTACAAATCAAGTTTTTTTCGTAATTAAGATATGAAAATCGTTTCAAACTATACATTTTAACTTCAAATGATGATGAAATTCAATTTTCCTGCATAAAAGGAGCGCCGGACAGAATCATCCGGCGCCAAAGCGAAAGTCAGTCTAGCCTAAATGAATGGATTCGGTTTTCATTCGGAGCAGATCGACAGTGAATAAGGTTCCGGTCTGCACTCTGCGGCCTACGAGCAGCTGTGTGCAGAGTGCGGCCTGAAGAGAGGCGCAAAGTGCTGGGGTAAAGCTGAGGACACTGTTATCGATGTGGTCTGTCTGCTCAGGGTAAATCAGATCCAGAAGGTTATCTCCGGGCATGGAGACAGCTGCCTGCGCCTGCCAGCCGGCGGTAGCACCGTGGATCATAGGAATTTTGGCGTTGGCGCAGGATCGGGCAAGAATTTTTCGACTTTTGGTACTGTCGAGGGCATCAAGTACAGCATCACAGCCCGGCAGAAGAATCGGTGCGGTGTGTTCGTCGAGCCGGACGGCATAGGTTTCAACCTTGACATCCGGATTTACTTGAGCGGCACGGGCTTTGACAGCTTCTGTTTTCGGTGTGCCAAGCAGATGCACCTGCGACAGCAGCTGGCGGTTCAGGTTATCGGACTCAAATTGATCCGGATCAACAGCTACAATGGAGCCGACACCCAGACGGAGCAGCAGCTCGAGCAGGTAACCGCCCTGTCCGCCGCAGCCTGCGATCAGGACACGCTTCGACATCAGGAGCATTTGCTCTTCTCGGGTTAGAGACGGAAAATTGCGCAGATAACGGTCATCCATATCGACAAAGACCTCCCAAGTAGAATCGGAATCGATTTCGGGTGAATGCTTGAATAAACGAATATGGTAAGAATTGAATAGAAAACAACCCTTATAAACACAGTATACAGAAAAAAAGTAAAATGGCAAGCCCAAGTTGATAGAATTGGGGAAAATGCAGAAATCGGTATTTTAGAACGGAAATCACGCTGGCGGATCGAGGGAAATGGGGGATCAATACGACCTGAATTTAGAAAGAAAAAGCACCGGAGCTCCGGTGCTTTTGCGTTATGACAGATCAATCATCGATTATGGGATTTGGCCCAGTCTTCCAGAAATGCGTGGAATTTATCAACCATAGAACAGGGACCTCTTCCGATTCGAGGGGAGACAACATAAATTTGACGCCAAAGGGTTTCTTCGCCCAGCTCAAAGGAAAGGAGCTTCCCTGCGGCGAGATCCTCCTCAACCGCCATGGAGGACATGACGGAAACTCCCATCCCTTGCGCAACAGAACGGCGGATAGCCTCCGGCGTTTCCATGCGAGCCACCAGATGCAGAGAGTTTGGCAGAATGTTATGCCGACACAGCCAGGCTGTGGTCATCTGCCATGTTCCGGAATCCTCCTCCCGGGCAATTACGCTGTGTTCCAGCAGCAGCTGCTGCCCGCAGTTTTTGGGAAGATTGCGGAATTTTTCGCTGTTTTGGGTAATAAGCACCAGCTTATCCCGAAGAATCGGAAAATAGGAGAATTTTTTTTCGTCCATTTTGAGCCCCACAAAACCGATTTGCGCCTCTCCGGCGGAGAGCATCTCGTGGACACGAAGACTGTCTCCACGCTTGAGCAGGAAATGACAGTCAGGTGTGCTGCTCGAAAATTCTGCCAGCAGGCGAGGCAGCAGATACTGGGCAGGGACGGTAGAAGCGGCAACGGTCAGAAGCGGTGTTTTGTCTTTTTGATGGAGGCAGTCCTGCAACGTTTCACATCGTTCAAGAATTTCTTTGACAATGCTGTAAATCCGCCGCCCGTCATCGGTCAGTTCCATCTTTTTGTGTGCAGCCCGATAAAACAGGATGGTGTCCAGAACCGCTTCCAGATTTTTGATGTGGGAGGAAACGGTGGATTGACTCAGATACAGGGCTTCAGCAGCCTTTGTGAAGCTGTTATACTCTGCAACTGCCACGAAAACTTCCAATTGTTTCAGACTAATATCAATCATAGCGATGCTCTTTCCGCCTAAGGCTTATTCTGCAAGTTCTCGGATAGCTCGGATGGCCGCCTCAACTTCCTCTTCGGTATTGAACCAGGAAAAGCTGAATCGAACGGCGCCCTGCTCCACGGTTCCAAGGGCCTGGTGCATTCGGGGCGCACAATGGGCACCGGCACGTGTGGCGATCTGATAGTCCTCCATGAGAGCATCGGAGACGGCAGCGGAATCCTCCTGGTCAATATTGAGAGTCACGACGGCTGTTCGGGGAGAATCAAAGTCACCATAAACGGTGACACCGGGAATGGTGCGGACAGCTTCGTAGAATTTTGTCATCAGAGCCATTTCCTTTTGATGAATGGTATCAATGCCCACCTGCTCCAGATATTCCATGGCGGCATGGAGTCCGGCAATGCCGTGTCCGTTCAGGGTTCCTGCTTCGAGACGGGTGGGATAAGGCTGTGGCTGGTGATGGTCATAGGAATGGACGCCGCTTCCGCCAACCTTAAACGGACGGATTTCAACCCCCTCCCGAATACACATACCACCGGTTCCCTGAGGGGCCATCAGTCCTTTGTGGCCGGTAAAACAGAGAATATCGATGTTCATTGCCTCCATATCAATGGGGATTACACCGGCAGTCTGGGAAGCATCGACAATCAGAAGAAGATTATAGCGGCGGGCGATTTTACCGACACGGGCTACATCTATGACATTTCCGGTGAGATTTGAAGCGTGGGTGCAGACAATGGCTCGGGTATTTGGTTGAATCAGCGATTCAAAATCGTTGTAGTTGACACGTCCCATCGGATCGGCAGGGACAAAACTCAGGGAAATAGTACCCTCCTCCTGCTGCCGGTAGAGGGGGCGCAGGACGCTGTTATGCTCGCAGTCGGTGGTGATGACATGATCCCCCGGGTGAAATACACCGCTGAGGGCGATATTCAGCGCTTCGGTGGAGTTTGCAGTGAAAACCACATGGTCGGGTCTGGAGCAGCCAAAAAATTCGGCAAGCTTTTCCCGGGTATCATAAATGATGCGGGAAGCCTGAAGCGCACAGTCGTTGGCGCCGCGCGAAGCGTT
The DNA here is from genome assembly GCA_029257715.1 of Faecousia sp. Lineage (GTDB taxonomy): Bacteria > Bacillota > Clostridia > Oscillospirales > Oscillospiraceae > Faecousia. The sequence continues at coordinate 26,710 of JARIAT010000057.1, forward strand.
TCCCATAGAATTTAAAGCGCACACGACTGCATCGATTACGCACTGGGGCTTATGAAGCGTGGTGGCGGCATTATCGAGGTAAATCATAAATTTCTCCTGTAAATCGGAAATGCTGCCGCAGTGGGCAGCATCTCTCTAAATTTCAATAATCTGCCATCCGGACCAGTGAAGACCGGCCGCTTCCATGGAAGAAAGCAGCGTATCCTTTGCACTGGGAAGCGCCTTCCACGACAGACCGCAGCCTGCGCTGATCTCACGGGGGATGGGAATAATTCGACCGGGAAGGCCCTGACTGGTGCAGAATTTCTCCGCAGCCATGGCCTGTGTGGTGGAGTCGAAGGTGATGACGAGAGCTGGCTTTTTCTGTCTCATTGCATCAGGGCTTTACGACCAGATCAGCCTGAGTCATCTTTTCCACAATGGAATACATATTCGTAACCTCTCCGACAGCCAGACGGTCAGTCAGACCGTAGAAATTCAGGCAGGTGCCGCAGGTGAGAATTTCAACGCCCTGACTCTGCATTTCTTTCAGGTCCTCCAGAGACACGGAACCTTCACAGCTCAGCTCAGCACCGCCGTTATAGAGTAAGATGGTGGAGGGAAGCTCTTCCTGCTGGCTCAGGGCGTAGATAAATCCTTTCATGAGGGCGGTGCCAAGCTCATCGTTTCCACAGCCCATAGCCTTGGATGCGATGGCGACAACCACATTTTTCTTTCGGTCTGCGGGGATCGGAGCAGCATCTTCCGCAATCTGCTCGGAAGTGCCGGCCTGTGCTCCGACGGTGATGGTTACCTTATATCGATGCCGCTCCAGCTGCTCGGAGTGAACCTCACAGCCCTTATTGGTGGCAAAACGGATCAGGTTTTGGACAGAGGTTTCGTTGTCTACGAGGGTTTCGATGACTCCGCCGCCGGAAAGAGTTTTCATGGCGTTCATGGTCTTGACGACAGGAACAGGGCAGGTATCACCGATGGCATTGATCTGAATCATAGTGATGACTCCTTTATCAGAAAAATCGATAGATCTACTGCGAAATAGACTGCCGCAGCAGACGAAATAGAAAAATCTTAGAGAAAACAGACAAACAATCGCCTGTTTTTGTGGGTCCTTCTATAAAATATGATATCCAAATGGTAGGAAAAAGTCAAATCGACATTTTGCGTGGAAGCTGCAAATTGATCGATTTTATCGATGATAAATGAATCGATTGAAAAGATAAACATTTGTTGAATGAGAGTTTATATTTAATTGAAGAAGAACTGATAAGATGCCGGCGAGATAAGGAAAAAAGTTGTCTGGAGGAACCGCTATGCAATACGGGAGTTATCAAATACTGTGGATGTTTCTGATCTACTCGTTTCTGGGGTGGACAGCGGAAACTGTTTTCGCAGCGTCAAAAAAGAAAAAACTGCTGAATCGGGGATTTTTGAATCTGCCTTTTTCCCCCATTTACGGCTGTGGATGGATTTTATTTGCGATTTTTCTGCCGGAATTGAAGCCGATGCCGTTCTATCTGTTTCTGCTTGGGGCAATTCTCGCTACCGGATTGGAGTTGATTACCGGAATTGTTCTCGAAAAGCTGACGGGAAAAAAGTGGTGGGACTATTCGGAAAATCGATTTTCATTTGAGGGTCATATCTGCCTGACCTATTCTGTCCTGTGGGGCGTTGCGGCGATGGTGTGTATATATGCCCTTGACAGCCTGCTGTGGGGGATTCTTCGCATGATTCCACGCACAATCGGAAGAGTGGTTTTGATAACAGCGTATATTCTGTTGAGCATGGATTTTCTGGCCAGCTTGACAGCGGCACTGCGGCTGCGGCATCGGATTAAGCTGCCCTACGGGGTTCAGGATCGGATGCAGGGCATGACCAGATGGCTCGATAATACGCTGACACGGACGGTAGAGCGAAGAATGTGCCGGGCCTACCCGAATCTGAATACTCCTGCACAAAAAACAGAGAAGGAAGAGAAGAAACGATTTGCACAGGGGCTGTGCTTCTATAAATTGGTTTGTTTGTTTTTGATTGCGGCCTTTTTGGGAGATCTGATTGAAATGGTGTTCTGCCGTATCACCGGCGGCGTATGGATGAGCCGAAGCAGTGTTGTATATGGTGCATTTTCCATTGTCTGGGGGCTTGGAGCGGTACTGCTGACGCTGATTCTTTATCGCTATCGGGATCGCAGCGACGCATTTGTATTTACACTGGGAGCCGTGCTGGGCGGAGCATATGAATATGTCTGCTCGGTCTTTACGGAAATCGTATTCGGTACGGTATTTTGGGATTACAGTCATATGCCGTTTAATCTCGGCGGACGCATCAATCTGCTCTACTGCTTCTTCTGGGGAATTGCGGCGGTTGTATGGCTGAAGATGGTGTATCCACGCATATCAGACCTGATTGAAAAATTGCCCATGCGCATTGGAAAACCAGCTGTTTGGGTGATGATTGTATTTATGATCGGAAATATCATCATTTCTGCAATGGCAATGGCCCGCTATACGGAGAGAAATACGGTGTCACCGGATGCGGATTCCGGAATTGAAGCCTTTCTTGATGCACATTTTCCGGACAGCCGGATTCAGCGGATTTATCCAAATCTGATGATTGTAGATGCAGAGTGACGGATTTCTCCGAAAATGCCATTGCATAACAGTGGATTCAGTGATAAAATGTGTTCTGTTAACGAATTTTGGCTGAGTGATCCCATTTGAATTTGATCGGATTTCTGGAGGTAAGATGTGAAAGAACATGCAAGAACCATATTTTATACGATCCTTGGCAATGCAGTGCTTGCATTCGGCATATGTGCATTTGTTGTGCCAAACGGTTTTATGATGGGTGGAGCCAATGGCATTGCCCTGACAATTCGGGAATTTCTCCCGATCCGTCTTTCAATTCTGGCAGGATGTGTCAATACGTGTCTGTTTTTGCTGGGACTGTTGGTTCTTGGCAAGAGTTTTGCGGCAAAATCGCTGCTCTCTACGGCGGTATATCCCCTGATTATGGCGGTACTGGAGGAACTTCCGCTGGCACAGTGGTTTCAGGGTGACACCATGATCTGCGCGCTTTACAGTGCGGTCTGTATCGGCGCAGGCGTTGGACTGGTTGTTCGGGTAGGCGGTTCTACCGGCGGCATGGACATTCCGCCCATCATCCTTCAGCGCAAAAAAGGAATCCCGGTGGGAACTTCGATGATGTTCTTTGACGGAATGATTATTCTGATGCAGGTGTTCTATAAGGGCATCAACGGAATTCTGTACAGCGCACTGATTTTGTTTGTAACTTCGATTGTGGTAAATCGGACGGCTGTTTCCGGTGAGCAGAAGGTTGCGGTTACCATTATCTCCCCGAAGTACGAAAAAATTCGGGAAGAGATTTTAAAAACGGTGGATGTGGGCGTTACTATGCTGAAGGTTGAGACCGGCTATGCCGCGCAGGAGCAGAAGGCTATTTATTCCGTCGTCTATGCCAAGAAATATCCTGCCATTCGGGACGCGGCACTTCGGATTGATTCTCAGGCTTTCATTGTGGCATCGGATGTCAAAAATGTTAATGGACGTGGTTACACGCTGTCCCGTAAATCGGAATAAGAAAAAAGAACGGATTGCCTCAGGCAATCCGTTCTTTTCATGATAGCAATTAGCTCAGCAGCTGTCGAGCCATGGTGTTTCGGTTGAGAATCTTATAAAGGATGATACCGGGGATGAACAGCACAATTGCCTCACCAATGGCAACATAGACAGCGTTGATTGCGAAAGCCTGCATGGTAAAGCCGGTATCGCCGATGTAGACGGCCAGCTCCCAACCGACCAAAACGGCATTGAACAGGGCGGGCATCGCAAGACCGAGCAGGGGAAGACCCTTGACTTTCATATTGCGGGTATACCACATGACCACAGCGGCCAGCAGTGTCGCAAGGCTTCCTACGAGAAAGTCCAGAGGAAGTGCGCCGGAATAGCTGAGGTTAAACAGCAGGCATCCAATTGTAAGACCGGGGATTGCGGCCGGGGTGAAAAATGCCAGAATGCACAGCACTTCTGCAAGACGGCACTGGATGACCCAGGTAGTGGAACCGGGCAGAATGAAGTTCTGAAGATGGGTCAGAACAAAGTACATGGCGGCAATCAGTGCGCCCTGTGTGATGCGGTTGGTTTGCTTAAGTTTCATCATTGAATTCCTCCGTATAACAGACGGTCCGAAGTCGAAAACAAAAAATGGACGCAGAAGCGTCCATCAAAGATTGCCCGGATACGGGCGTCCCTAGTTTTTTTTACCGACAGGATGGTTACGAACTGTCCTATTTAATTCCGAAATATTATATCCTAAAACAATCCGGATGTCAAGCGAAAAGACAGTCATCACGCCCCGGCTTACAGAAGCCGGGGCGTAGGAAATTATTTGCGATTCTTGAGATGGCAAATCCAGATGACAGCACCCAATCCTGCACCGCCGAGAATATTTCCCAGTGTGACAGGAAGGAGATTTCGAAGAAGAAAGTTGGAAATGGTCAGTGTGTCCAGTGCAACACCGGCTTCTGTGGCCAGAGCAGCATAAGAAGGGACAGCTTTAGCCAGCAGTGCGGCAGGAATATAGTACATATTGGCAACGCAGTGCTCAAATCCACAAATAACAAAGTAGCAGACCGGAAGATAGGCCCCTGCGATTCGACCGCAGGTATCCTTAGCAGACATGGAAACAAGCACACCAAGACAGACCAGCATATTACACAGGATGCCAAGCACAAACGCATTGCCCAAAGGCATACTGCATTTACTGACGGCAACTTTCATGGTGTACACGGCCAACTGCCCGCCGGAATAGTTCATCTGTCCGAACCATGCACAGCCGGCAGCGACCACAAGAGCACCGGCAAAATTAGAGAGATAAACAATTCCCCAGTTCCGCAGCATTCCGGAAATGCTGCAGCGACGTTCCAGAACGGAAATCACCATAAGACTGTTGCCGGTAAACAACTCCATCCCCAGAATCATCACCATTCCCAGTCCGAAGGGGAAAAGCAGTCCGCACACAGTGCGGGCGATCCAGGTGCTTTCAATCCCATAAACGGCAGTATTGGTGGCGGCACATCCAAGTGCAATGGCAGCGCCGGCCAGGATTCCCATGAGAATCAGGTAAGAGACGGGCCTTTTTGCCTTTACGGAACCGATTTCCGCATAGGCTGCGGCAATTTCGGGGGGTGTATTGCAGTTGTTCATTTAAAGCGCTGCCTTTCAGAGTGGATTTTCAGGCATCGAGGATGCGGCCTGAAGAAAAACGAGCTTATTTTATCATGCGGTGCAATCTGACGCAATGCACAGGAATTACGAAAAAATGGAAATAAGCGCGGCAGTTTCAGGAGTTTTGAGCAGAGAGAAATGTGGAAAAATCCAAAGCGAATCAGTGTAGCTGCACTTCCCAATCGGAGGTGTACTGAAATTCGCTGAAAGATGCTCCTTCCATGACATTAAGAAGCTCCTCGAGGTGGGCTACTGTGGGATAGTGACAAAGTGCTTCACGCTCCACCCATACCATTTCGCCTTCTTCCGAGGATTGAAGCTTCCCTTCAAACGATGAAGTGCGAAACAGCATTACAATGTAGCGATGACCATTGGAAGGAAATTGTTTGACGCCGCACAGCTGAGGGGTGAAAATCGTTAGGCCTGTTTCTTCCTTCATTTCCCGAATGGCTGCATCCACAAATGATTCTCCCGGTTCTACATGACCGCCCGGAAGTGTAAAGCCTTTCCAATCTTCTTTTTTTCGATTTTGAAGCAGGATTTTGCTGCCGTCTCGGATAAGACATAATACAGTCAGTTCACACAGCTCGGTTCGTTCCAATGAATATTCCTCCTTTTCGCATCTGGCGGTTTCGGATTTCCACAGATTATGAATATCCGGAATTAATGTGACTGGGTATTCGGTTGAAAGATCATAAAAGATGCTTACATTGCGGAAAGCTCCGCCGCCCGATGATGCTTCGCAACGGCGGCATATGGCTATGCTGCTTTGTGAATTGAAAGCTCACTGGAGACACCGTCAATGTCAATCTTACAGCTTCCGTCGCCATAGGAAAATTGATCGTTTTTGCCGACAATCGGGAAATCGGTATGGAGCCTTGCACTCACACCGTCCATTTTTCCGGAAAAACCGCAATCCTTCGGAAGCGTCAAATCCAGTTGGCTGGATACGCCGGAAACTGTGATCGACTTCGGCTGATTCGATAAAACCAGTGTGCAGACAGAGGAAACGTCGTCACTTTCAAAATGATTGAGGCTTCCGTTCATGGAAAATGTATTGGATGCACCACTGATGGAAATTTGATCCACGGAGCAGTTCATCAGACGGCTGTGATTGGAGGCACCTTCGATTTCCAGTTCCTCTAAGATGGTAAGATCGGAGATTTCAAGATTGCAGGAGGCAGTATACAGCGTTATTTCGGACGGAGACCAGCTGCGCGGTACAGTGATGGTCAGATCCTTGGTATGCTTTCCGGGTTGGAAGTCAAAACCCATATTTTCGTCTGAAAAATGAATAAAAAGTGTCTCGTCGGATACATACCATACCATCGAGTCCAAAGCATCCGGAGACTCGGAGAAGGTGATCGTATCCGTATCACCCGGCTCAATGGTAATAGCACCGTTTGCCCAGTCGATTTCCAGATCGGAAATATCAGCCGAGGAGACGGAGCCGGAATGGGGATTGCCGGAATCAGATCCCGACACGGTATATTCCCCGCGGTCAGATGTGGCAAAACTATGCCGAGAGGGGGAATCACGCAGCATATAGCGCATCAATCGTCTGGGCGACATCATCAATCCGGCAATCAGAAGTCCAATAAACAAAATAATCAGGATACTATAAAGCACAATGCGCAGAATGATTTTATTTTTCATGCTTTCTTTCCTCCTTGAGGTCCATGCAGGCATGAACCAACCCCTCAATGGCGCCTATCAGCGGGAAGATGATCCATGTAATGTGCCATGCGAATGTCTTGAAGCTGACGATGAAATAAATAATGCTGCCGATGGTCCAAAAGAGACTGCTGATGGATTTCGTCATCTTCTGCTGAGGTGTTAACTCGGACAGAGGTGCTTTTTCATCTTTGCTGGCAAAGATGATGAGGACGGTGGCAACAGCGACAATTGCTAAAAGCAGGCATAGTCCTATTTCATTTTGCAAAAGAAACAGAGGAATGGGACATAGTATAAACAGACCCACAGCGATCCCTCGCAGGAATTTTCGCAGCGCCTTCTTCTGTTCAGACTCCTGTGGGGCTGAATTGGAAACGGGGGATGCGGAAAAAACGAAGCCTGCGGTGCTGCTGCGCAGCAGTTCACTGATGTCACCGATGCCGGAGATTGCAAGAGAATAGGCGGCTTCCGGTGTACGGCCTTGGGCAATCATATCGTCATAACGATCCAACGTATTTTGCAAAATCTCTTCTTTGATATCCACTGCCTCCGGATTTCCGGCGAACAGCAGATTCACGTAGTTAATCAGTTGATTTCTCATGGTTCTTCCCTCGTTTCTAATAGTTGATCCATAATATCTTTGGTTTCTTCCCATTCCTCTCGAAGAATTCGGCATTCCTCACGGCCGGAAGGTGTAATGGTATAGTATCTGCGTCTTGCGCCGGCTCCGCTGTTACCCCAATAGGAGACGATAAAACCAGCTTCCTCCAGCCGCTTAAAGGCGGTATAGAGGGTTGCTTCCTTCAGTTCAAATCGTCCGCCGGACATGTTGGAGATGGTTTTGTTAATTTCATAGCCATAACTATCCGATTGGATCAGACGGGCCAGAATAATGGCATCTGTATGACCGCGAATCAGGTCGCCTGCAATTGACATCCGCTGTTCCCTCCTTTGTGACTGCATAATAGCATACAGTACCTCGCCTGTCAAGGTATCTCATAAAAATAAAATAGGATTCCACAAATTGCAGAATCCAAAATGGTCCGGAAGATGATATCCGATGAATTTAGGATGCCAATGGGCATGGGACAAAATGGCATGACCTGAAATTCTTTTATAAACAAAAAAGCAGACACCCAAACGGGCATCTGCTTTTGGTACGCCGGAAGGGACTCGAACCCCCAACCCTCGGAACCGGAATCCGATGCTCTATCCATTGAGCCACCGGCGCATTTCTGATAACTCGGTTATTATAACATCGAACAAGGTGTTTGTAAAGAGGGAGAATTGGAAAAAATCCCGCAAATTCCGAAGAAGTGTTTCCAAAGCCGTTGTTTTTCCCCTTTGACCGTGGTATAATACGCATAATTAAGGAAGAAGAACTGTTTCTTCTCGATCAGGAGGATTTGCACCATGGCAGCACCCCAGAATTTCAGATCTGCATTCAACGGGTTTAACCGAGAAGATGTGGTCAATTATATCAGCTATATTTCCACAAAGCATGAGACGGAAGTCAATGAACTGCGCAGTGAGATCGATACGCTTACCAAGGATCTGGATGCGGTTCGCTCGGATGGAGAACACCGTGAGGATATGGAGCAGGAGAATGCGGAGCAGAAAACCCGAATTGAGGAGCTTCAGCAGGAAAATGAGGCACAAAAGCAGACTATTGAGCAGCTGCAGGAGAAGCTTGCACAGCTGCAGGTTCGCGATTCGGCGGACGAAACGATGAATTTAGAGACGACCCCGAGTCTCAATGAAGAACTGAATGCCTATCGCCGTGCGGAGAGTACAGAGCGCCGTGCCAGAGAACGGGTAGCACGGATGTACGATAAGGCCAACGGCGCACTGGCGGATGCAGCAACTCAGCTGGGAATTTCCGCCGAGGAGCTTTCGGCATTTGCAGAGGAAGTTCAGAAAAATCTGGATGTTTTCCAACAGGCACTTAACGAAAGCTGCGGCGTTTTGTCAGATGCTGCGGTGACGCTGAGTGCCATCCGTCCGGAGGAAGACTGAAAAAGAAAAAGAGTGTGGCATCTGCCACACTCTTTTTGCGTTAGTCGTTAAAGGTCAGAATATCCTTAAAGCGGTCTTTAAAGATGTTATAGACAGCATCCAGAACATCCTGATCCTTGACAGTCAGATAGAACTCGGTGCCGTCAGCACGGGGATCAACCTCCAGAATGACAACCTCTGGAATTTCCTCCTCGGGGGATACCATAATCAGATACTCACGATCTTCGTAGGTGATGGAATCGATGAGCTCCAACTCAACATCATTGCCGTTTTCGTCAGTCAGGCAGAAGATGCTGGCCTCTTCCTCGTCCAGAATTTCTTCATTTGCCATGGGAAATACCTCCTTGATTTGGCGTTTTTTTCATTGTATCAGCAGGGCAAGTTTCTGTCAAGCAGCAGATTCCATGCTTGACGATCGTTTCGCCGGTGTGTTAAACTAAATGAATTGAAAGAAGGTGCGCCAATGGAATATAACGATATTTACGATGCCAACCGCCAATTGACAGGCCGCCTCCATCGCAGAGGAACCCCCTGGAAGGCAGGGGAATATGGATTGATTGTTTGTGTCTGGGTGTATGACGGAAATGGAAAGATTCTTTTGACCCGTCGTGCTCCGGAGAAAAGTTTTGCCGGCACTTGGGAGAATTCCGGAGGAGCTGCGCAGTACGGAGAGAGCAGTCTTCAGGCGATTACACGAGAGCTTTATGAGGAAACGGGCATTCGTGCCGATCCGAAAGAATTTGAGCTTCTGGACAGTCGGCGGGATCGGGACGCGTTTCTCGATTTTTACTGTCTCAAAAACAATACACCCCTTGAGAAGATTGTCCTCCAGAAAGGTGAGACAGTGGACGCAAAGTGGGCAACCTTTGAAGAAATCCACACTATGATTGAAAAGCGACAAATTTGTCGGGTAATCAGCAGACAGTTTCTTCATCAGGAACAGCAGCTCCTGGAACGGCAGAATCCGGAATTGCAATGTTAACTTCAAAACTGCATAAATCGGCAGCATCCCTTGACGGATGCTGCCGATTTTTTGATATTTTGGTGACAGCGGACTTATTTTTTCAGTCCTTTAAAGCGGTATGGGAGAACGGTTTGCTGCATTGCCTTGAGGAATGTGTCAATTTCCTCCTTGGTGGTGCTGCGGCACAAAGATACTCGGAATGCACCGTCGATGATTTCGGGAGACACATTCATGGCGGTAAGCACGTGGCTTCGATGCCCCTTGGCGCAGGCGGAACCGGCGGAAATGCAAATGCCGTATTCCTGAAGCAGATTCAAGGTATTCTGTGTGGGGACACCGGGAACGGAAAGGGACAGAATATGGGGAGCGGCGTGGGCGCCGTTAATCACAATGCCGTCCATGGCGGAGAGCTTTTCGATGGCATACTCCAGAAGCTTTCGCTCGTGGACGATGTCTGCCCGAAAGGTTTTGGCTCCGGCAGCTGCGGCTGCGGCAAATCCAAAAATTGCGGGAACTCCCTCAGTACCGCTGCGGAAACCGGCTTCCTGCCCACCGCCTACGAGATAGGCCGGGAAAGACTTGAGTCTGGGAGAGATATAAAGTGCGCCGCTGCCTTTGGGACCGTGAATTTTGTGGCTGGAAACACTGATGAGGTCTGCGCCAAGTGTTTTTGCCTGAAAGGGGACTTTTAAAAAGCCCTGAACAGCATCAGTATGGAATACCGCATCAGGACAGATTTTGTGCGTAAGTTTCGCCATCTGAGAGATGGGCATGACCGCACCGGATTCGTTGTTGACCATCATAACAGATACGAGGATGGTGTCCTTCCGAAGGGCCTGCTTGAGCGCATCGAGTGTGACGGTGCCATCGGCATCAGGAGCCAGATAGGTGACGTCAAAGCCCTGCTCTTCCAGATCCTTCATCGCTTTAAGGATGGCGCTGTGCTCCACTGCGGTGGTGATGATATGTTTGTTTTTCTTGCCGTAGCGTTTGGCCGTGGAGTATACGGCCCAGTTGTCAGCTTCGGTGCCGCCGGATGTAAAAAACACCCGGTCAGCTTCAGCACCCATGGCTGCGGCAACCTGCGATCTTGCCTGCCGGAGCTGGCGGGCGGTATCGATACCGAAACCATAAAGTGCGCTGGGGTTGCCCCAGTTTTCCGTCAGGGCCAGCGTCATTGCCTCCACAGCCTCCTGGCATGGCTTTGTGGTGGCGGAATTGTCCAAATAAATCATAAATAAACCTTCTATTCGTCTGATATCTTATTTTCCAACGCAGAACCGTTCAAAAATTCTGGATGTAATGTCTTCCCGAACGGTTGCACCGGTGACTTCGCCCATGGCTTCCATGGCGTATTCCACATCGGTCAGTACGGCGTCTGGGGGCATCTGGATGTTTAGACCTTCCCGGGCCCGCATGATTCCTTCGTAGGCGCGGCGAATGGCGTCATACTGGCGGGCATTGGTCAGAATGCTGCCGTCACAGGGGGCATCACCGCCGAACATTTCGTCGATGGTTTTTGCGAATTCTCCCATGCCTTCTCCGGTTTTTGTGCTGAAGGAAATGATCGTCCGGAAGGGAAGATCGGACTGCGTGACCATCGGCTCCAGATCTCCTTTGTTGAGTAATACAATGACACGCTCCAGTGTTTGGCAAAGTGCAATGACCTCCAGATCTTCCGGAGTCAGTGATACGGAGCTATCGATCATTAAAATGACCACGTCAGCGTTTTTAACAGCCTCTCGGGAACGCTCGACACCCATGGCCTCGACTCGGTCGGAAGTATTGCGGATTCCTGCGGTATCAATCAGACGAAGCACGGTAGAACCGACTTTGACCGTCTCTTCAACGGTATCCCGGGTTGTTCCCGCGATTTCTGTGACAATGACTCGCTCATAGCCTGCCAGAGAATTTAGAAGACTGCTCTTACCCACATTGGGTTTGCCGACGATAGCGGCTCGGACACCGCGCTTGAGAATCTGGCCCTGTCCGTAGGTACCCATAAGGCCTGAAAGGGCATTGGCATCTGATTCCAAAGCGGCAGAATAGTTTTCAAGGCGGAAATCGTCGATATCCTCATCCGGATAGTCGAGGACAGCGTGAAAATGACTGCAAAGATCGGTGAGATTGTCATAAATGGGAGCAAGTTTCTTTTGGAGCGCACCGGTTACCTGACCGGCAGCATTGGCAGCGGCTTCGGCGGTTTCGGCTTCAATGAGATCAATGACCGCCTCGGCGCTGGTCAGATCCATCTTGCCGTTAAGAAATGCACGTTTGGTGAATTCTCCCCGCCGCGCGGGCCTTGCGCCGCTGCGGTAGAGGGCATCAAGCCCTGCGGCGAGAATGGCCGGAGAACCGTGAGAATGGATCTCTACGGTATCTTCGCCGGTATAGCTGTTGGGGCCGGGGGTATAGACGGCCATGCACTGGTCAATGGTTCGTCCGGCGGAATCAGAGAGTGTGCCAAGCACCAATTTACGGGCAGGTGCGTCTCTCAGCGGCTTTCCGTTGATTCTTGTAAAGACCTTGCCTGCAATGTCGGCGCAGTCATCGCCGGTCAGGCGGATAATTCCAATGGCGCTGATCTGGTTTCCGGTAGAAACAGCAGCAATTGTTTCAGACATTCTTAAAACTCCTTCAAAAATGCAAGGGGATCGCCGTCCCCTGCGATAAAGTGCATCATCATATATGCGCACATCAGTGCGACATTTTCTTCTTTCAGAATTCGGCGGCATTCGGCCCGGTCGGCGAGGATTACCTGAATATCCTCCGCCTCTTCCTGATTGGCATTGGATGGAGTGCCGTCACAATAACCGAAGCACATGGCACAGCTTTCGTCAGTCATGCCGATGGTTGTGAAGAAGGGACGCTGACAGTCGCCTCCGGAAACGGGGACAAAGTTCAGCCCTGTTTCCTCATAGAACTCTCGGGTTCCTGCTTTCTGAGGGTCTTCCCCGGGCTCCACAAGACCGGCGGGAAATTCGTAGACATAGTCTCCCAGCGCATAGCGGTACTGCCGGATCAGAACAAGTTTATCCCGCTGAGGACCGTAGACGCCGTATAGGATGACACCATCGGCACTGCGATTTCCACCGAGTGCTTTAAGGTGCTGCGTGTCAGCGGCTCGGGAAGCTACATAATAAGGAAGATGCTTTCCGCTGCGGCAGCTGGCATCCAGTTCATATAGATTCAGAAACCGATTGCCGGTGAGTCGTTTGACTCCGTGAATTCTGTTCATGGTTTCTCCTCTTTTCCATTTGATTCGTATTCTTTAATATAGCATAATGTGAGAAAAATCGCAATCCCCTGAACAAATTTGATGGGTATTGCATGTGTATTTTCGGGGCATAATGGATCTGAGG
>JARIAT010000070.1 GCA_029257715.1 Faecousia sp.
TGATAAAATCTAGCTTAAACACACCGATTGAGTCATCCGTATCTGCGTTAACGGCAGAGGGGTCGGTGCTTTGCGGCAGAAGACGCGAGGAACATCCTGTCATAAGCAGCGCAGACAGAAGAAGCCACGACAAAAATCGCCTTTTCACTATGCCACCTCCGTTTCAGGAGCCAGAACATTTACTCCGTCAATACCATCCATTCCGTTGAACAGCAGAAGCAGCTGTTCCTCTTCGGCTTTGGGGAGATTCAGCTCATAGACCATCTCAAAACTGTCGGAGAACACGTTTTTGGACTGTACGGTACTGCCGCCGGTGTGGCGGAGAATGTCCTGCACCTGCTGAAGCGAGTCTTTTTGACCGCGGATCACCATGGTAGTTGCTTTCTTTTTGTGGCCGGAGGTTCCAATGGTGAGCATCACAAGACTCAGCGCAACGGTTCCGATCAAACCTACGGCATAGGCCGTCAGCGCCGAAGAAATGCCGATCAAAAGGCTCCAGAATACAAACCCCAAGTCTCTGGGGTCCCGTGTATTGGTTCGGATACGGCAGATGGAAAGAGCGCCAAGAGCACCCAAAGAAAACATCGGATTGTTTTCAATCAGCGTCAGAAGCAGAGTTGAGGCCAGGGCCAGCATCATCAGCGTGACATTGAACGAATGGCGATAGGAGAGTGCATCGTTGCAGAGACGATAGACAGTCATCATTACAGCGGCAAGGATCAATGTGATCAGCAGACTGAGCATCAGATCGGCAGCGGTTATGGAAAAAGGGGCAATTCCCTGTGGGGCAGCCCCCATCATTTTGATTAACTTACTCATGGTATAATCTCCTTTCTCAGGCGTAGCAGTCATTTAAAATATTACGGGAATTTCCAAATTTGCTGGGGGGTTTGCGGGATAGGTCGCATTGGGCAAGTACCTCCTGAATCTGGCGGAAAAGAAATCTGTCGTATTTGATTTCCAGAATTGTTTCATCCTTGGGAAGGGCTGCTTTGAAATTCAGCTTTTGGGCAAACAGGTCGTAGCAAAAATCGCAGTAGCGCAGATTGTTGTCCATGGTCACACGTGTATTAAAATTCGGATGGGTGTAGGCACGGCGATCATATTCAATCAGGGATACCGGTCGATAGAGCCGGGTGGTCATCAGATCGTAGCCGTAGCGGGCGGTGGGATTATCATAGTGCAGCAGCACAGAATAGTCTCGCTGCAGAAGCCTCTGGGCATCCGCTCTTGAGATTACAACACTTTCTTTGAGTTCCCGTCCGAAGGATTTGCGTTTTAATTCGAATTTTGCAACGGGATCGTCGGGGTGATATACCCGAACCCGGATCCGCTTTTTTTCATTGCAATGGTTACGCTTATCCATGTAATCTTCATTTGTAATGCCGTCGAAATAGACGCTGCGGACGGTATAGCCGTTATATCCGCCGTAAGCATCCGGAGTCAGCAGACGATCAAGCGCTCCAAGAAGATAGAGCCTGTCGGGAAGATTCAGAAGATATTTGACTTCTTTTCTGGATACTGCAAGGACCTCGTTCATTGTAGATTCCTCCTTTTTCTGTTCACTATAAGATACGAGAGACGATTTTGCTTTAGGTACTATTTTTGAGAAATAAAGAGAAAAATTTTTTGAAGGAGGGATTTTTACATGGCAATGCTCGAAAACGAGGGTTACAGGGACATCATTGGGGCTTTACATTTTGAGATAACAATGTTATAATCCTATTAGTTAGTTATAACTAACTAATAGGAGATTTTAGACAGAAAATAAAAATTGTAGAGGAAGACCCGAATGATCTCAGTCGGTTTACAGGCTGCGGAAAGACTTGTTCATGCGATCCAAGCACAGATATGTTTGAAAGTACATAGAATCTACCGGTGGAAAAGCGCTTTTTCATCTGCAATTGGGAGCGTGATTGGAATTGAATGTTCTCGAGATTTTCTCCAGTCGGCCTCAAATTTTAAAGTAAGGAGTTTTGATATGGATTTATACACATGGTATGGAATACTGATTCCGTTTCTCGGTACCTCATTGGGTGCAGGCTTCGTATTTTTTATGCGACAAAAAATGAGCACAAAGGTCGAACATGCTGCATCCGGATTTGCAGGCGGCGTAATGGTGGCGGCTTCCATCTGGAGCCTGATTCTTCCGTCCATTGACCAATCTTCCCATTTGGGGAAATGGTCTTTTATTCCGGCAGCGGTGGGGTTCTGGGTTGGAATTCTGCTGCTGATGCTGCTGGATCATCTCATTCCAAGATTGTACCGCAGCTGTCAGACGGCTGAAAACGCCCATTCTAAACACCATAAGACAACGATGCTGGTGCTTTCTGTGACACTGCACAATATTCCGGAGGGAATGGCTGTCGGTGTGGCCTTTGCAGGATATTTGGCAGGGGATGTGGGAATTTCTCTGGCAGGTGCCATGGCACTGGCACTGGGAATTGCCATTCAGAATGTTCCGGAGGGGGCGATTATATCGATGCCTCTGAAGTCTGAGGGCGTTGGAAAAGGAAAGTCCTTCACCTATGGTGTCCTTTCTGGGGTAGTTGAGCCACTGGGAGCACTTCTTACCATTATAGCGGCGAATCTGGTTGTTCCGATTCTTCCGTATATGCTGAGTTTTGCGGCAGGTGCCATGATCTATGTTGTTGTGGCAGAGTTGATTCCGGAGTCAACCGATGATGGAAAGCGCTCAGATCTTTGCACAATCTTTTTTGCCATCGGATTCAGCATCATGATGATTCTGGATGTGGCACTCGGGTAAAAAAGGCGCCGATATCGGCGCCTTTGAGATACAGCAGATTACAGCTGGCTGTGTGACAGATATTCAAAAACCATTGGAGCCGCAGTGAGAAACCAAGAGCTGTAAAGATCGGGATTCTGGGTCAGATCCAGAAGAAGCGCATCCAGAGTAATCCATTTCAGCTCCGCAATTTCTTCCGGATTCGGAGAAAATTCACCGGAGCATCTGCCGACAAATACATGGTCGTACTCATACTCGAACAGCTGATCGGCATACTGGCTTCGATATACAAAGTGTCCGATTTCCGATACGGGACAGGCGCAGCCCAATTCCTCCTGCATCCGCCGTGTTACGGCATCCTGGAGGGATTCGCCTGCTCTCGGATGAGAGCAGCAGGCGTTGGCCCAAAGTCCGCCGGAGTGATATTTATTCTTCTGCCGCCGCTGAATCAGCATTTTTCCGTCGCAGACGATAAAGACGGAGAAAGCCCGATGCAGCAGACCCTTTCGGTGGGCATCGGCTTTGCCGGCGGTACCGATGGGTCTGTCCAACGAATCCACCAGAATCAGCAAATCTTCCATATGGAAACCTCTTTTCACTTAAAAGTATCCCATTCGGACTGGGAATGATACGATTCTATCACGTCTCAGATCAAAAGAAAACCGGAAGTTTGGATGATGAGAGATTGAATCTTGACACAAAAGAAGTTTTCTGATATTATAACAATGTAATATAACAACGTTACAGAAAAGGAGCCGCACGATGGAACACATGGCGAAGACAACACTTGAACGGATTCATGAGGCTGCGGCAGCCGACTTTTTGAAGCGTGGATTTCGGAAAGCGACTTTGCGGGATATTGCCCGTGCAGCCGGCGTTACGACGGGGGCGCTGTATGGGTATTACGATAGCAAGGAGGCTCTGTTTGAGGCGCTTGTGGGCGAGGCATACGATACGGTGATGACAATTTGCCGCGGCGGAGAAGAGCGACAGGACGCTCATACAGCAGGGCGTACGCCCAAGATTATGGAGGGATTCTGTTCCCGTCGGCTGCTTGAATATGTTTATGACCATTTGACGGCATTCCGACTGCTGCTTTGCTGCTCAGAGGGGACACGGTTTTCAGGGATGATCGATCAGATGGTCGAGCTTGGACTGGAGGAGACGCACCAATATCAGGATTCACTGCTGGAGCAAGGACTTTTGGAGTCCTCGATTGATCCACGGCTGGAGCATATTTTGGTGACAGGTATGGTGAATGCGTTTTTTGAACTTGTGATACATGAGATGACTCCGGAACAGGCAGATACTTATCTCTCGCAGCTTCAGGCGTTTTATGATGCCGGATGGAACAATATGCTTGGGCGATGAGCGGGGCACAATGAGATGAGATAGAAAAATCCAATGGTGGAATTTCAGAAAGAAGGAATAAAAATGATTGATCCTATAACAATGAACGCAAGAAAACCTAAGGATGACGATTATGGATATGCAATGCTGAACCGGATGAATGACCGGCATCGGGAGCTTTATAAATGGGGTCTGGAACACGTTTCTCTGGATACGCCAAAGAAAATTCTGGATATCGGATACGGCGGTGGACAGAACATCAAGAATATGAGAAAAATTGCATGCGATGCAAAGTTCTGGGGAATCGATTATTCCGACGCAAGCTACAAAAGAGCATCGGAGGTCAATCGTGAAGCGATTGCACAGGGTGCCGTAGAGCTTCAGATCGGCAGCGCGGAGAAGCTTCCCTATGAGCATAACTTTTTCCATCTGGTTACGGCCTTCGAGACAGTCTATTATTGGCCGAATATCGATCAGTGCCTGAAAAATGTCTATGATGTTCTGGAGGAAAAAGGTGTATTCCTCATCTGCAACGAGGACTCTGCCCGAGAGGGGAACGAGGCCATTGCGGATGCACTGGATATGCGTTTTTTCAGCACCGAGGAACTGGAAACAATGCTCCACAAGGCAGGCTTCCGTACAGTGCATACCTATCGCCATGGAAACGGCAAGTGGGTCTGCGCCGTCGGAAAGAAATAAAAGCTTTCCGATCAGCTCCGTTTCCCGTTCCGAAAACGGAGCTGATTCATTTTCTATTTAAAGAAAAAGGTCTGAAATCCATGGATTTCAGACCTTTTTCATTTAGTTGAGCTTTACGGTTTCCCACAGGGTGGTCAGATAGTCGAGCATATCGGAATCCAGGCTGCGGTAAGCATAAGCATTATAGAGTTCCGAGAAATCACCAAGCTGAGGATAGAGAATTTCCATGGCTTCCTCACCCATGTCTTCGATATATGTCTCATTTTCGTAGACATTCCGGTTGGGACTTGCATAGTTAATATATTCTGCATTGGCGATGCCGGCTTCTTCGGAAAGCATATAATTGATGAAAATTTCAGCCAGTTCCTTATTCTGCGTACATTTGGGGATACACATGGCATCGATAAAGAAGTTGGTGCGCTCCGGGTAGTAGAATTTCAGATCTACATGACTGGCCTGTGCTTCCTGCATGGTAAAGTAGTCACCGGCATAATAGGAAGCAACCGCTGCTTCACCGGATTCCATCATGTTGTAAATCTCATCCATGACGTAGCTTTTCACCAGAGGACGCTGCGCAATCAGCTCCTGTGCCGCACGATCCCACTCGGATTGATCGGTGGTATTGATATCAATGCCGAGCTTATACATGGAGGTACCGAACGCATCCCGAGAGTTATTATACTGAAGAATGCTTCCGGCATACTTTTCGTTCCACATAAGGTCCCAGCTGCCCGTGTCTGCCTCGTCCACGATGTTGGCATCATAGATAATTCCGACGATACCATAGGTGTAGGGGACGGTGTAGAGATCCTGAGGATCATAGTAAAGACCGTGGAAAGAATCGTTGATATACTGATAATTGGGGATATTCTCAAAATCCAGCGGCTCCAGCATATCTTCTTTAATCATCCGGGCGATCATATAGTCAGAGGGGATAACCACATCATAGCTGACAGCGCCGCTGGAGAGCTTATTGTACATATCCTCGTTGGAGGCGTAGGTGGTATAGTTGACGGTGACAGGTTCGCCGTAAGTATCCTCGTACCAGCTTTCAAAAGCTGCAATGGTATCGAGGCTGCCTTCGCTGCCGTCGGAGATATATTCGCCCCAGTTGTAGACGTTGAGAACCTTCGGCTCCCGGCTGCGGCTGCCAAAGAAAAAGATGCCGGCAATCAGCGCAATCACGAGGCAGATTGCAACAGGCTTCTTGAATTTACCGGAGGTTGGCTTGTTTTCTTCCGTGTCATCCTGACGGGTGTAGGTGCTCTTGCGGTTTTTCCGCATCTCACGCAGACGCTTGTTGTCTTCATTATCCACAAAGTTGCTGATGAGCAGCAGCCCCAGAGTCACAAAGAAGATAATGGTGGCCAGTGCATACATCTTGGGAGTGACAGTCTTCTTTGTCATGGAATAAATCCGGATCGGCAGTGTCTCAAAACCGGTGCCGGAGGTAAAGTAGCTGATAACAAAGTCGTCCAGCGAGAGGGTAAAGGCCATGATTGCACCGGTGAAGATACCGGGGAGCATTTCAGGCAGTTCTACTTTGAAGAATGCTCCCATAGGGGTACAGCCCAGATCCATGGCAGCTTCAGGCAGCGCCTTGTCCATCTGCTGAAGCTTCGGAAGAACCTGTAAAATAACATACGGGGTGCAGAAAGTCACATGAGCAGCCAGCATGGTCCAAAAATTGAGGCTGTTGGAGGCACCAAAAAGACGACCGACAAATACAAACATCAGCATTAGGGAAATGCCTGTGATGATGTCAGGATTTGTCATGGGAATATCATTGACGGTCTTCATGGCGGTGCGATACCACTTGGAACGGAGCCGGTCGATGCCCAGTGCCGCAGCGGTGCCCATGACGGTGGAGATCGCCGTTGCGCTCAGCGCCAGAATGACGGTATTTCGGACGGTTGCCAGCGTATTGCGGTCATTAAACAGCTCTTTATACCATTTTAGAGAGAATCCGGAGAATACCGAAAGGCTCTTGGAGTCATTAAAGGAGAAGAACAGCAGCACCACAATGGGCGCAAACAGAAAGGCAAAAATCAGACCGCTGTAAATTTTGGAAGATAATTTCATCTTATTCACAATCAGTCACCTCCGTAAACATGGCGGGTAGTCAGGTACTTCACCACCGCCATGGCAACGAGCAGTACCAGCATCAGGATAAAGGCAATGGCAGCGGCAAAATGCAGGTTATTTGCCACATACTGTCCCTCAATAGCATCGCCGATCAGCAGGAACTTGCCGTTGCCGAGCTTCTGAGAGATATAGAAGGTGCTGATGGAAGGAATCAGAACCATCGTGACACCTGAGATAACACCCGGAAGACTCAGTGGGAAGATTACCCGGCGCAGAACGGAAACGCTTCCGCAGCCGAGATCTCTGGCAGCCTCCAGAAGCTTTAAATCCATCTTTGCCATGATCGAATAGATGGGCAGCACCATATACGGGAAATAGTCGTAAACCATGCCGATGATGACCGCGGCTTCGGTGCCGATGACATGGACCGGATCAATTCCGAAAAGACCCAACAGATTATTGAGGATGCCGGTATCCTGAAGAATGGTCATCCAAGCATAGGTTCGGATCAGAAAGTTCATCCACATGGGAATCATAATCAGGGTCATCATGGTCTTCTGGGTCTTTTCCGGGGCACGGGCCATGATATAGGCAATGGGGTAGCCCATCAAAAGGCAGATTGCGGTGGAGATGACCGCCAGCTTCAGCGAGCGCATGAAAATGACGAGATAGGTGCGAACCTCAACCATGGTTCCGTCGTCGGCATGAACGTTGCTGGTAGCGGTGAAAAACCGCAGGATATTTTCGGTTGTAAAATTGAAGTTATTGTCAGTGAACGCATAGTAGGCCACAAAGATCAGCGGGACCAGAATAAAAATCAAAGCCCAGACAGAATAGGGGGCCAGCGCCATATCAAAACTGGAGCGCTTGCGCTTCAAAGCGGCGGATTTCATTCTTCTGCGTCACCTCCCGGAGCAGGGCCTTCCTCCTCTTCGATGGTCAGCTCTTCGACCTCATCGGAGAAGCAGGAGTAGTCACCGAACATACCGGAATACTTGGACTTCTTCATGATATGAATGGCATCGGGGTCAAGAGAAATGCCGATGTATTCTCCCTCGCCGACAAAGTCGGTGGTCTGAATCATCCATTTAAAGCCTTGAATATCTACGATGATTTCATAGTGCACACCCATAAACGTCACGGAGGTTACGGTGCCGCAGAGCATGGAGCGGTCAACCGGAACAATGTCTACGTCCTCAGGACGGACAACCACATCAACCGCTTCGTTTTTCCCGAATCCGGTGTCAAGGCACTGGAAAGTATGTCCTGCAAACCGAACCTTATAGTCCTCCAGCATGACGCCGTCGAGAATGTTGCTTTCTCCAATGAAGTCTGCGACAAATGCGTTTTTCGGTTCGTTATAGATATCAATAGGGGTGCCGATCTGCTGGATCTTGCCCTCGTTCATGACGACAATGGTATCGGACATGGAAAGCGCTTCTTCCTGATCGTGGGTCACAAAGATGAAGGTGATGCCTGTGCTCTTCTGAATATTCATCAGTTCTCGCTGCATATCCTTCCGCAGCTTGAGATCCAGAGCGCCAAGCGGCTCATCGAGCAGCAGAACCTTGGGATGGCTAATCAGGGCGCGCGCAATAGCAACACGCTGCTGCTGACCGCCGGAGAGACTGGTGACACGACGTTCGGCGAAGTTTGAGAGCATTACAAGAGAGAGCATTTCTCGGACTTTTTCGTCAATCTCCTTCTTGGGAACCTTCTTCTCCCGCAGTGGAAATGCAACATTTTCATACACATTCAGGTGGGGAAACAGGGCGTATTTCTGAAAAACGGTGTTTACATTGCGCTTGTGGGGTGGGACATCGTTGATCCGCTCGCCCATAAAGATCACATCTCCCTGATCGGGCTGTGTAAAACCGCCGATCATGCGGAGCGTAGTGGTCTTGCCACATCCGGAGGGGCCTAAAAGGGTGATGAATTCGTTGTCTCGAATATACAGGCTGATATCGTCAAGAACCGTTTCTCCATCAAAAGACTTGGAAATATGATTCAGTTCAATTAGTTTACTCATAAGATCTCTCCATTTCCATGACAGATGATTTTCGGCCGACAGGCCAGAAATGCAAAAAAGTGGCATGCCTGAAGCATACCACTTGAGAATCGTGACAATATAATACCCGTCGCTGCCGGAAAGCGCCTGAATGTGTTTCCGAGTACCGACCGATATCAAATCACAATGGGATCAGAGTTTATATAGCAAAGATTACTTTTACTACTCTTATTGACCATTTCACAAGTTTATGCCGCCAGGCACATGGTTTATAGTAACCAACTTATAAAACTGAGCTTCTAACTCAATCAATAAGGCAACAGAAGTTGCCAACCGCACCCTGCGGTCTTCGGCATTCGACCCGGCTGTCCGTATGGCCTCAGCCGACTTTCATCGGCGGTCGTATATCTTGCTTTGGAATCCTCTTTCCAATTGAGACTATGAAAGTCTATCACTATTTTATGAAAATGTCAATCAAAAATTCATTATTTTGTCGAAATTCAGCAGATAACGCGTTATCTACACCAATGCAGGACGAAACAGTACACGCAAGCTTGACATAAGCGGAAACTCTTTATAAGATAAAGCACAGATCTAAAATACGGAGCGTGAACGATATGATGAAAAAAACACTGGAGGTCTGTGTAGACAGTCTGGCTTCTGCCAGAGCAGCCATTGAAGGCGGTGCCGACCGGCTGGAGCTATGCAGTGCCCTTTCCATCGGCGGTCTGACCCCCTATACCGAGCTGCTGCGGCAGATCCGAAAGGAAAGTGATATCCCGATTCGTTGCCTGATGCGGCCCAGAGCGGGTGATTTCCTCTATACACCGGAGGAAATTCGCATGATGGTGATGCAGATGCAGGAGCTTCGCAGCTGGGGGGCCAATGGATTTGTAATCGGATGCCTGACACCGGAGGGACTTCTGGATAAAAAGGCTATGGAGCAGCTGATTGATGCGGCGAAGGGGCGGAAGCTGACGCTGCATCGCTGCATCGATGTGTCCCGAAATCTGGAGGAAACCTATCTGGAAGCGGCCAGAATGGGATTTCAGACGGTATTGACCAGCGGCGGTGCCGGAAACTGTATGGAGGGAAAACAGACCATTGGTCAGCTGCTGAAGATTCAGAGGGAGACCGACGGGCCGGATGTGCTCATCGGAGCAGGGGTCAGCGCGGATGCAATTACCCAGCTGCGCACGGAATTTCCCGGTGCGAACTGCTTCCATATGAGCGGAAAAACAGAGGTTGAAAGCGGGATGCGCTTCCGCCGCAAGGGGGTTCCCATGGGTATTCCCGGATTTGATGAATGGCACATTCAACAGACCAGTGCCGAGGCTGTAAAGAACGCCAGACAGGCTCTCGATCGCTGATCCGAGCAGGTGAATGAGAAAAGCGGATTCCTTTTTGGAAGCCGCTTTTTCTATCTTTTCGGTGTAAGAAAAGAATCGCCCGAAGCGAATGCTTCGGGCGATTTTCCTAAACCCTGCGTGGGCCACAGGAGTAGGAGCAGAATTACTTTGCCAGCTTCTTGAACTCGTCGTAGACGAACTGGACCTTGGGTCCGATAACAACCTGGACAGAGTACTTGCCGGGACGGATGACACCAGCAGCGCCGGAGGACTTGATCTTCTTCTCGTCAACCAGCAGACGGTCCTTGACTTCCAGTCTCAGACGGGTGATGCAGTGGTCGATGGAGACGATGTTCTCCTTGCCGCCCAGACCCTCAAGGATCACAGCGGCCATTGCAGTGAAGTCGTCATTTGCCAGCTCAATCTTCATTTCACCGTCCTGATCGTCTTCACGACCGGGAGTCTTCAGATCCCACTTGGTGATAGCGAAACGGAACACCAGATAGAACACGATAAATGCAGCGATGCCCATGGGAATCAGCAGCCAGCTCTTCTGAGCAGCGGGCAGGAAGGAAGAGAAGATAGCATCGGTCAGGCCAGCGGAGAAGCAGAAGCCGGCGCGGTAGCCCAGTGCGACGGTAATGGTAGTGAAGATAGCGTACAGCAGAGCGTACACAACGTACAGGGGGAATGCCAGGAACATGAAGGAGAACTCAAAGGGCTCGGTGACGCCGCAGAGGAATGCACACACAGCAGCGGAACCGATGATGCCGATGGTAGCCTTACGCTTCTTGGTCTTAGCGGTCTGGATCATTGCGACAGCAGCACCCATAATACCGAACATCATGCAGGGGAAGAAGCCTGCCATGTACATACCGACGGACCAGTCGATGACGGTGCCGTTAGCCATGGTGTCGCCCATGACCTTAGCCTGCCAGTAAGCAGTCAGGTCGCCCATGCCGATGGTGTCGAACCAGAAAACATTGTTCAGCGCATGATGCAGGCCGGTGGGAATCAGCAGACGGTTCAGGAAAGCGTACAGACCGACACCCAGAACGCCCATGCCCTTGATGGCGTTGCCGATGGCAACCAGGCCACCGAAGACGACGGGCCAGATGAACAGCAGGATTGCTGCAACAACGATGGAGACAAAACCGGTTACGATTGCGACGGAGCGCTTGCCGGAGAAGAATGCCAGAACATCGGGCAGCTTGGTGCTTTTAAACTTGTTGTAGCAGGTAGCACCAATGATGCCGCAGAGAATACCGATGAAGGGGTTTGCAATCGCGTCGAAAGCAACCTTTGTGGCAGTATTCATCAGAGCACCCTCAGCATCAAACTCGAACATGTTGGGAGCGATGGTGGAGACAACATTGGTTTTGAGCAGGTTGGTAATCATCAGCCAGGAAACCAGACCGGCCAGTGCGCCGGTACCGTCACCGTCTTCGGAAAGACCGACTGCAACACCGATGGCGAACAGCAGAGCCATGTTGTCGATCAGAGCGCCGCCGGCCTTAATCAGGAAGAAGCCGATTACATATGCAGCGCCGGTGGTGGGAGCATCGGGAACGCCCATAACTCCGGGGGCGAGCGCATAACCCAGACCCATCAGAATACCGCAGATGGGCAGGATCGCTACGGGAAGGAACAGAGCCTTGCCGAGCTTCTGAAGATATCTCATCATAAGAGTATTTCCTCCTTATTCTCTTTTGCCTTTATAAAATTTGTATGCCTATATCCTTGATGACCGTCGGCCCACAACGGTCGGTTGGCCTAAAATGGAATTACAGGTTCTCCTCGAAGAATGCCTTCATTTCTGCGCAGGCCTTTTCTTCGTCAGCACCTTCGCACTGGACGGTGACGGTGTTGCCCTGCTTGACAGCAAGGCGCATCACAGCCATAATCCGCTTGCAGTCGGCGGTACCGTTGGGAGCGGTCATGGTGACTGCACTGGTAAAACCTGCAGCGGCCTTAACCAGCAGACCGGCGGGGCGGGCATGGACACCCATGGGGTCCTTAATTTCATAAGTAAATTCTTTCATAATTTATTCCTCACTTTCACATACGAGCTTTCTGGTTTCCAACACACGGCCGGGAGCCATGCTAAGCTCGGTAAATCCCATTTTGATGAAGGTTTCGGTCAGTTCCGGATCTGCGCCCAATTCACCGCAGATTCCGGCCCAGATGCCGTTGTCCTGCGCAGATTTTGCAATATGTGCCAGCAGCGCCATGATTGCAGGGTGGTGGGGGTCGTAGAACCGGCCTAATTTTGCGTTCTGACGGTCAACAGCCAGTGTGTACTGGGTCAGGTCGTTGGTGCCGACGCTGAAGAATGCGGCTTCTTTAGCAAGCTCTCCGGCCATGACGGCAGCAGCGGGTGTCTCAACCATGACGCCGATGGGGACCTCTTTTGTAGGGATGCCTTCGGATTCCAGCTCGGTGCGGATTTCAGCGCACAGAGCCTTGGACTCCTGAAGTTCCCATACAGAAGCAACCATTGGGAACATGATGTGGAGGTTGCCGTAGGTGCTGGCACGGTAGATTGCCCGCAGCTGTGGACGGAAGATATCGTCTTTTCTTGTCAGGCAGATGCGAAGTCCACGCAGACCGAGCGCAGGATTTTCTTCCTGCTCGAGTCCCATGTAATCAACCTGCTTGTCGGCGCCGATATCCAGTGTACGGATGACAACGGGACGATCGCCCATAGTCTGGGCTACTTTTTTGTATGCCTCAAACAGCTCATCCTCCGTGGGGAGCGTGTCGCGGCCCAGATAGAGAAATTCGCTTCGCATCAAGCCAATGCCTTCGGCATCTCCTGCGACGGCGGATTCGGCATCCTCGGGGGAACCGATGTTGGCACACAGGAGAATCTGCTTTCCGGTTTTTGTGATGCTCTTTTTCCCACGATAAGCTTCCAGAGAAGCACGGTCGGCAGCGGCTTCTGCCTGTTTCTTTTGAAGCATCGCCAATGTTTCAGCATCGGGGTCCATATACCACTGACCGGTAAAACCGTCAACGGCCAGAATTTCGCAATCAGCTGCATCGGAAAGAAAAATATCGGACTGTACGAGGGAGGGGATGTTCAGCGTCCGGGCAAGAATTGCAGTATGGGAACTGGAAGAACCCTGCTGTGTGATAAACGCCAGAATCCGATCCCGGGGCAGCTGAATGGTTTCGCTTGGAGCCAGATCTTCAGCCACCAGAAGGAAATTTCCGTCAGGAAGATGGAATCCGCTGCCGCCGCAGATGATGTCTGCTACACGCTGGGATACATCCCGGATATCGGCGGATCTTGCCTGCATATAGGCGTCATCGAGGCTTGCAAACATCTGAGCCATCATCTCACCGGTGCCTGCGGCGGCTTCCGATGCGGAAGAACCGGCAGAAATCTCTGCGGCAACTCCCTCGAGATAATCGAGGTCGTCCAGCATGAGCATCTGGACTTCCACAATGGCAGCATGCTCTTCGCCGAGATCAGCCTTTGCTTTTTCAAATAGTGTGTTCAGCTGAGCCTTTGCTTCGACGCAGGCAGCATCGAACTTGGCTTGCTCCTCAGCGGGAGTGCCGACGGCGGCATCCCTGCGCTGGGTCTTCTGATAGACCACAGCCTTGCCAATGGCCACGCCGGAGAATACCGGTAAACCGGAACCTTGTTTCATGGTGTACTCCTTTCAGCGGTGAAGTCAGAATTATTTAGCAAGTTCGATGACGGTATCACCGACAGCAACATCCTTATCGACATGGGTCTGGAATGTTTCAAAATCCGAACTGTTGCAGATGACGACAGGGGTGATAATGTCATAGCCGGCAGCCTGAATCGCAGCCATGTCAAACTCCAGAAGAAGGTCGCCTTTTTTTACCTTGTCGCCGTTTTTAGCAACGACATTGTAGTGCTGCCCCTTGAGATTGACGGTATCAAGGCCCACATGAATGAGAATTTCAGCACCGCAGTCTGCCATCAGGCTGACGGCATGACCGGTCTCGAACATCATATCAACCGTGGCATCGCAGGGAGCGAAGACCTTTCCCTCGGAGGGCTGAATTGCGATGCCTTTGCCGAGAATTTCCTCGCCGAAGGTGGGGTCGCTGACCTTGCTGATGGGCAGGGCCTTGCCCGCAACGGGAGCGCAGATGGAATCGGTGGGTTTGGAGAACAGTTTCTTCAGAAAATTCATGGTGTAGTCTCTTTTCTTCTATATTTAAATTCTAATTATGAACAGTTTTATCCGTGCTTATCGACAGGCCCGTTTAATGCAAAGTGCAAGACAGGTCTGCTCTGTGGCAGGAATTGGTTTTTCACATTGCTGCGCCAAATAGGTGCAGATGGCTCTGGCGCACTGAAAGGCGTCGGGAATTGCAGGCTCAATAAGCGACGACAGGGTATCATCACTCCAGGACCCGCTTTCGGGACTGAATGCCTGCATGGCCATAAATTTGAGGTGGACCATCAACTCACTGTAATAAAGGTGATCTTTGTCCAGCTGAAGGTTGGGCCAGCTTTCAAGAATGGCCGTGATGGGTGGGAGAACATGGGCGGCACGCATTGTGACATTCATGGTGCTGCCAAACTCGGCGTTCACGATATGCAGCGCAATGCTGGCGGCCTCGTCTTCCGGAAGATCAATGTGCTGCTCGGCAAGGATCAGCTCTCGGGCCTGCTTGCCAATAGCATATTCCTCCGGATAGAAGACCCGTACCTCAGTGCTGAGCGCATTGGGCAGCTGCAAACCACGGCGGCAGCGCTCAATGGCGAACTGAATGTGATCGGTCAAAGTGACGTAGACGGACTGGTTCAGCCGTTTCCCCAGTACAAGATTGGCATAGTCGATGATCCGGCTGCACAGCTCCAGAAGGTCAGGGGGCAGCTGCGCAAACAGCTCTTTCATACGGGAAAATTCCTCGGGAGAATCCATCCGAAAGATTTTTTCGATCCCTTCTTTACACAGGGTTTCTCCGGATTTTGCGTGGAATCCCAGACCTTTGCCCATGACCACAAGCTCCTGTCCCCGGTCATCCAGACAGCTGACAACATTGTTGTTGATTGCTTTGAGTACTTTCACGCTTGTTTGCCTCCTAAAAAACAAAAAAACCAAATCCTACAATGCCCCTAAGGACTGCGTAGAATTTGGTTTTGCCTGCCTTACCAGTAACAACCCAAGAACGTTCACATAACGTTTACAATGTTAAAGATAACGATTTGGGAAGGGTTTGTCAAGAAATGATTCGGAAAAATTCAATTTTCGTCATATTATATATGATTTGATATATAGGATTGTGCAAAATATCAGGGAAAAGAAAAAGAGAATAATGAAAAAAGCCAGCTGAATTCAGCCGGCTTTTTTGATTAAAAGTTACGCAGCAGGTTCGGAAGGGGGAGCTGGCTCCGTCGGGGACTGTGTGGGAGCCTCAGTAGAGGGCTGTGTGGGAGCCTGTGTAGGAGCTTCAGTCGGTGCTTCCGTTGGAGCGTCGGTAGGTGCTTGCGTAGGTGCTTGGGTGGGTGTGGTGGTAGCGGGGCGGGTTGCCTCTGTTGTGGTTTCAATCGGCTTCCCGTCAGAATCTGTGGGGGCGTTGGGATCACCGATGACACAGATGATCTTATCACGCTTGGAATAGGTGGAAGTTGCTTCGTAGGCACTGGAAATCTGGGTATCGGTAGCCTTGGAGTACTTTACACGGTAAGACTTGACGGTACGGCCGTTGTATGCGGTCTGGATGGTCTGTCCGTCGCTGTAACCTTCGGAATTCCCCTTGGGATATACCTTGTATTTGGTGGCACCATAGTTGGGACCGCTCACGGTTTCGTATGTCATCTTGACATAGTAATCCTTTTCGTCGGTTCCGATGAGCGATACATGAACCTGACCGCCGGAAACGCTGGCTTTGATCCGGATGGGGTAATTGGTGTTGTTGCGGAACTTGAAGTCCAGAGAGCCCCAGTAAATTGTGGCATCCATTCCGAGCGGCACGTAGTCAACAACAAATGCGTGCTCTGTGCGCTCGACAATCTCGAGATCCGCCTGAAGGGCAGCGTAATAGATGGTAGAGGCGACCTGACAAATACCGCCGCCCACTTCGTTCTCCGTCAGGCCTCCGCTGAACACGGCGGCAGGCTTATAGCCCTTGGCGGCAGTGCGCTGACCGACGGTGTTATTGAAGGAAAATACCTCGCCGGGGCGGACAATGGTATTATTGATCGCCTGACAGGCGAGCTCCAGATTACGGGTACGGTTGGAATTGCGCACATGGTTGGTATCAACAGATGCCAGCGTATCCTTAAACAGATGCTCCTCCAGAGAGGCTTTTGTGACAGCTGCGGGCAGATATCCCAGAGGATACTCAATGGTTGCGCCGGGTTCGGCATTTTGGATGGCCTGCTGAAGATCCTCGATGACAAATCCATAGCCCAGAACCTCCGGGGTGATTTCGTAGGTCTCTTCATTGAGAATAGCGTCTACGGGCTGAACACAGTACTCGGCGGACAAGGCCTCGAGATCCAGGTTATCCGGCTGCGTCACTTCATAGGAAGCATCGATGGGTTCAAAGGAGTTGGATTCATAGTGGCGCAGGATGGTTTCCATCAGCGCACCGGTATCGAGATGACGGTAGGGGGTTCCTAGCACAATGGTCATCATCATGTGTTCGGTTTCCGTGTCATCGGCCGCATCTTCGATGGTTCGATTCAGGTCCGGCACGGTGCCGTCAACAGTAACGGTGGTCTGGACGAGTTGGCTTTCAGCAGCTTCTGCGGCACTGTTCAAGATATCTTGAATGGCAGTCGTGTTGATGGTCATATATTCCCGAGCGTTGAGCTCATATTCTGACAGTGCGGCTTCCTGCTTCGCCATAGTTCTTGCCCAGCGGCTGCCGCTGCGGCCGTAGTCGTAGGCGGCGGTGACAAGCCGGTCCACATCCACGGAAATCTGAGTAGTTTCCGGAGAAAACAGCAGTGTTTCGTCCGGGAGATTGACCGTCAGGGTCTGCTCTTTAAAGGTACGGTCCGTTGCGCTGTGGATGGCGGCTTTGGCTTCCTCGGGGGTCATACCGCCTAGATTGACATGAAAGGCGTAGACGTTGCTGTAAATGAGACCGTCATCTTTGGTGTAATCGAGATACCACCAGGTTCCGATTCCGATTGCGAGCAATATCACAGCTGCAAGGATCGAAAAGAGAATCGTCATGGTTCTCTTCTGCTTGAACGGTGAGGTGGAACCGGCATATGGAGTATCTTTTTTTTCATGAGAATTTTCGGAAGATGAGTCCGAATGCTTTGACGGAGCGTTTGCAGCCTCCGTTGCCGCATGAAATGCTTCTAAGAGTTCTGCATCAGTTGTTTTACGGGGATGCTGGAACTTTCCGTTTTGATTGGCACTGCTTTTTTTCGTGCCTTTTTTCTTAGCTATGGTAATCGCTCCTATCTATTCAGCGGCAAAAGCCGCGAGTCTGGTTTTGAACAACAACATAATACTATCATAAACAACTCGAAATGCAACGAAATTTCCGTTTCAAATTGGAACAAAACTGTGAAAAATAATTACGAGGTGTTACTGTTGCGCAGCGGTGTATTTTTCGACAAATATCTTGCACTGCCGCAGCGGGTCCACACCCTTTGCAAGCTTCAGACGCATGGTAGGCTGTTTGGCGCTTGGGACGAAAAACAGCCGGTCTTTGTAGTCCGTGCCGGTGCACAGTGCGGTTGCGGCTTCAAAATGGAGGTTGTAGATCGTAAACCAGACCTCGCTGCCTTTTTGCCGGATATCGGTAATGGATACCTTTCTGGCATTGGCTCGCAGCAGCGCCACATCCACAAGATTCATGACGCCCTTTGGCGGCTCGCCGTAGCGATCTACGATTTCGTCCAGCAGATCATCCGAGTCTTCGTCCGAGCGAATGGCAGCCATCCGGCGGTAGAGATCCATCCGCTGTTCGCTGCTGGGCACATAGGACTGGGGAATATTGGCGGTGATATCGAGGTCGGCGGTACACTCCGGAATTCTGGGTGCTTCGCCTCGTTCCTCCAGAACGGCTTCGTCGAGAAGCTTCAGATACATGTCATAGCCCACACTCATCATGTGACCGGACTGTTCGGCTCCCAAAAGATTGCCGGCACCACGGATTTCCAAATCTCTCATGGCGATCTTAAAGCCGGAGCCGAATTCTGCAAAATCCCGGATGGCAGCCAGGCGTTTTTCCGCAATCTCGGAAAGTGCTTTGTCGGGGCGGTAGGTGAAATAGGCGTAAGCATGACGGGTGGATCTTCCGACACGGCCGCGGAGCTGATGCAGCTGACTCAGACCGAGTCGATCCGCATTTTCAATGATGAGTGTGTTTGCGTTTGGAATATCCAGACCGGTTTCGATGAGCGTTGTGCAGACAAGAACCTGAAGTGCTCCATCTGCCATGGCCTGCATGACTTCACCCAAGGCATCTTCACCCATTTTTCCATGGGCAACACCGATGGAAATTCCCGGGAGGCGCCGCCGAATGCCGGAAGCAACCTGATCGATGGTTTCAACACGGTTGTGCAAATAGTAAACCTGACCGCCGCGTTCAATTTCCCGGACAATGGCATCGTCAATAATGGCATCATTGTGCTCCATAACAAACGTTTGGACCGGATAGCGGTCGGCCGGAGGCTGCTCAATTGTGGACATATCGCGGATGCCCGATAATGCCATGTTGAGGGTGCGGGGGATGGGGGTGGCGGAAAGTGTCAGCACATCCACACCTTTGGAAATCTCTTTGAGCCGCTCCTTATGCGTAACACCGAAGCGCTGCTCTTCATCCACAATCAGAAGACCGAGATCCTTGAATTCCACAGTTTTTTGCAGAAGCTTGTGGGTACCGACGATTAGGTCGATCTCACCGGCACGAAGCTTTTGCAGGGTCTGCTTCTGCTGTGCGGCAGTCCGGAAACGGCTGAGAACATCGATATTGACGGGGAAACCGCGGAAACGGGAAACAGCGGTCTGATAGTGCTGCTGGGCAAGCACTGTGGTGGGAACCAGAATGGCGACCTGCTTTCCATCCATGACGGCTTTCATAACCGCGCGCATGGCAACCTCTGTTTTGCCGAAACCGACATCTCCGCACAGAAGCCGGTCCATGGGAATGGGAGACTCCATATCCGATTTGATATCCGCAATGCAGCGCAGCTGATCGTCGGTTTCGTTGTATGGGAAATTGTCTTCGAATTCCTGCTGCCAAGGGGAATCCGGTGAAAACGCATAGCCCTTCTGCCGCTTTCTTGCGGCATAGAGCTGAATGAGCTGGGCAGCCATATCTTTGGCGGCTTTTCTGGCTTTTGCTTTTGCTTTCTGCCATGTTTCCGTACCCATTTTGTTGAGACGGACATTGGTATCTTCCCCACCGCCGCCGATATATTTGCTGACGAGATCCAGCTGTGTGGCAGGGACAAAAAGCACATCCGTACCGGCATAGGCGATTTTGATATAATCCTTGATCACACCGTCGAGCTTAATCTGCTCCATGCCAAGGAATCGGCCAATGCCATGGTGCTCATGCACCACAAGATCACCGGGGGTCAGATCGGTGAAGGAATGAAGCTTCTGACGGTTGGTAGCAGTTTTTTTGTGAATACGGGGTTTTTGCTGATATTCGGTTTTGGCCATCAGCTGACCTTCCGTTAAGACGGCAAGCCGTGCGTCAGGATATTCCATGCCGAAGGGAAGCGTACCGTCGGTCAGCAGAATCTGACCGGGTTTTGGCATGGTGGTCAGAGGAATACAGAGCATGGCGGATAGATTCCGATCATGCAGCATCTGCTGAAGCAATTCGGCCCGACGACGGGTTCCGCAGAGAACCAGTGCGGAAAAATCCTGCTTTTGGTAATGAGACAGATCCGATGCGGCGATATCCATGTTTCCGCCGTAAGAGGGAAGCTGTTTGGCGGCGATGGGCAGCAGCTGCTTGGGAAGACATTCCGACGGATAAGCGGAGCCTGCAAAGGAGTCAAGATACACAACACAGCGATTTGAAAGCTGTTTGCAGAAGTCTTCCCACTGGCAGGCGAATTCGCTGAGCTCTCCCGCAATCAGACCGGCGTTGAGCATGGACTCAAGCCCCATGGAAATTTCGTCCATTCTGGTTCTGGCGGTGCGATGCAGTCCGCTCTGATCGCAGATGATTACAACGGCATTGGCAGGAATATAGTCCATGGCAGTGGCCATTTCGGGATAAATCAGTGCCATATAACGGTCGGAAGCGGTATGCGTCATGCCGTTTTGATATTTTTCTAGATCCTGCGTGACAGTTTTCATCAGCGCTTCGTTCGGATGTTTTCTGCGGCGCTGGTGTGCCAGAAGGGAATTGAGATCCTTGCAAAGTCCGGGAATTCCACCGGGATGGAGCATAGGCAGAGTTTCCGCAACCGGAAGAATCACTACAGAGGAGACGTTCTCCGTCCGGCGCTGTGTTTCAGGGTCAAAATAGCCCATGGTGTCCACTTCGTCACCGAAGAACTCTACACGAAACGGGCGCTCTGCGGCGGGAGAAAAGATGTCGAGAATATCGCCTCGGACAGCGAATTGTCCGGGGCCTTCGACCATCTGACACCGGCTGTATCCGGAAGCAGTCAGGCGTTCCAGAACCTGTGCCTGATTGTATTCTCTGCCGATTTCCAAAGAAAATGCGGCTTGCAGAAGTGTTTTGGGCGGCATGGTCCGCTGGCTCAGGGATTCCCATGTAAAAATCTGTAATTTGGTTTCTCCGACCGCCAGCCGATAGAGCTGCTGAATTCTTCGCTGCTCCCAAGAACGGGAGATCACGGCGGCATCGTAGAAGGTCATTTCCCGGTTCGGAAGGGAAGGCGCAGTGACTCCGAGGAATGCAGACAGTTCCTGCGAAAGACGTTTGGCCGAAATATCGTCCTGACAGATCAGCACCACAGGGCGGTCGGTATCGTGGCAGATGCCTGCCGTCAGGTGACTGCGATTGATCTGGCCGATTCCGGTGATGGCGACGGCCTCTCCTTTGGAAACAGATTCCATCAGGAGCTTATATTCGGGAATATTTTGAAGAAAAGATAAGAGTTGATCCATGAATATACCTCATAAAGCGACAAAAATCAAAAAGCATGAGAACATGGCAATGCGGAAAGGAGAAAAAATCCCCTTTCCGTGATGAGTTGTTTATCCTTACGCTTTGCCGTTGAATCGGTTGCAGGTTTTCGGGACACCGTCGGTGATGATGGACAGAGCAGCATCAGCAGCCCGTTTCAGGGCAGGGCCCAAATCTTGTTCCTCCGAGGCGGAGAAAGTGGAGAGCACCCAATCAGCCAGATCATAATCGGGATGGGGTTTGGCTCCGACACCGATTTTGACGCGGGGGAAATCCTGACTGCCCAGTTCCTGAATGATGGATTTGATTCCGTTGTGACCGCCTGCCGAGCCATTGGCGCGGATGCGGAGCATTCCGGGGGCAAGAGAAATATCATCAAACAGAATGATGATCTGCTGGGGCGGAATTTTGAAGAAGGCGGACAGCTGCAAAACAGAGCGGCCTGACAGATTCATGTAAGTCTGGGGCTTGAGCAGAAGAAGCTTACGGTCCTGATAACTGCACTGACCGTAAAGACCCTGAAATTTTGCCTTGTCTATACGGCATCCAAGTTTATCTGCCAGCGCATCAATGGCACGAAAGCCGCAGTTATGGCGGGTGTTATCATATTCTTTTCCGGGATTGCCGAGACCGACAATCAACCAGGTTTCCTGATCTTTCATATTTTACCATTCCTATATCTATTGATGTATTGTGTATTGCTCATTATAGCATCATTCATCGGGAAAAAGCAACGATATGTCATGAAAATTCCACGACAAAAAAGGAGGCAATCAGTCAGATCCTCCCATTCACTGCGTCGGGAGTAGAAATTTTTAGGAACTCTCTATTGTGCGGCATCCGAAAAAATGGTATACTATACTGAAGAAAATTTCTATATTATGCGAGGATTTCAAGATGAACGATACCATTCGCATTCAGGGCGCGCGTGAGAACAACCTTAAAAATGTTGACGTGACAATTCCCCGGGACTCTCTGGTGGTATTCACGGGACTTTCAGGGTCCGGCAAGTCGAGCCTTGCGTTTGATACAATTTATGCAGAGGGCCAGCGGCGTTATGTAGAAAGCCTTTCGAGCTATGCCCGGCAGTTTCTGGGACAGATGGACAAGCCCGATGTAGACTCGATTGAGGGGCTTTCTCCGGCAATTTCCATTGACCAGAAGACAACCTCCAAAAACCCACGTTCTACCGTGGGAACAGTCACTGAGATCTATGACTATCTCCGCCTGCTTTGGGCGAGAGTGGGAATCCCCCACTGTCCAAAGTGCGGCAAGGAGATTTCTCGTCAGACCATTGACCAGATTGTGGATCGAGTCGAGGCCATGGAGGAAGGAACCAGATTCCTTGTAATGTCACCCGTAGTCCGAGGGAAGAAGGGCGAGCATGTAAAAGTGTTCGAGGAGGCAAGAAAAGGCGGATTTTCTCGCGTCCGGGTGGATGGCATTCAGTATATGCTGGATGAGGAAATCAAGTGCGAGAAAAATAAAAAGCACAACATTGATCTTGTGGTGGATCGTCTGGTTCTGAAGGATGGGATGCGCCGCCGTCTGACCGATTCTATCGAGACAGCCTGTGCGCATTCCGGCGGCATTGTTACAATTTTTCTGATGAATACCGAGGAAGAGCTGACATTCTCCCAGAATTATGCCTGTGATGACTGCGGCATTTCCATGACGGAGCTGGAGCCGAGAATGTTTTCCTTTAACAATCCCGCCGGAGCATGTCCGGAGTGTACAGGTCTGGGCTTTCGTCTGGTGGCGGACCCGGATCTTGTGATCCCGGATAAGAGCAAATCGATTTTCGATGGTGCAATTCAGGTGTCCGGATGGAACAGCGCCCGCACGGACAGTGTGTTTCGGATGTATTTCGAGGCATTGGCGCAGAAATACCATTTCAGCCTGACAGTTCCCGTTTCCGAGCTTCCCAAAGAGGCTCTGGATGTCATTCTTTACGGAACCGGCAAGGAAAAGCTTCGCATGACCTATAACCGCGGCAACGGTATGGGCGTTCTGGAGCAGCCATTTGAAGGAATCCTCAATAACATTGCCCGAAGATATAAGGAGACGCAGTCGGACTCTGTCCGAAAGGAGCTGGAGGAATGTATGTCCTCTGCCCCATGCCCGAAATGCCATGGGGATCGTCTGTCAGACATGGCCCGGGCGGTTACCGTCGGTGGAATCGGGATTATGGATTTTTGCCGCATGAGCGTGAAAGATGCGCTGAAATTTGTGGATGCGCTTCATCTGGAGGGCAGCATGGCGGTGATTGCCCAACAGATTCTCCGGGAAATCCGATCCCGGCTCCAGTTTTTGGCTGACGTGGGACTGGCGTATCTGACGCTGTCCCGTTCTGCAGCAACACTTTCCGGCGGCGAAAGCCAGCGGATTCGTTTGGCAACGCAGATCGGATCATCTCTCATGGGGGTTCTATATATTCTGGATGAGCCCTCCATTGGCCTGCATCAGAGAGACAATGATAAGCTGCTGCAAACCCTTCAGCATCTTCGAGACATTGGAAATACGCTGATTGTCGTGGAGCACGATGAGGACACCATGCGTGCAGCCGACTATATCGTGGACGTGGGGCCCGGGGCAGGCAGCCGCGGCGGTGAAATCGTTGCAAGCGGAACACTTCAGGAGATTCTGGACTGTCCGAACTCTGTTACGGGCCAATATCTTTCCGGTGCTAAAAAAATACCGGTGCCTGCCATGAGGAGATCTGGAAACGGACATTTTCTGGAGGTTTATGGAGCGGAAGAGAACAACCTGAAGAATGTGGATGTGAAAATACCGCTTGGGACATTGACCTGTGTGACAGGTGTTTCCGGTTCGGGTAAATCGAGCCTTGTAAATCAGGTGCTCAATCGCACCCTGACCAACCGTCTCAACCATGCCCGTACCCGTCCCGGAAAGTGCAGAGACATCCGGGGACTTGAATATCTGGATAAGGTCATCGATATTGATCAGAGTCCGATTGGCCGGACGCCGCGTTCAAATCCTGCGACCTATACGGGGCTTTTCAATGATATTAGAGAGCTGTTTGCGAGCACGGCAGATGCCAAAATCCGAGGCTATGGTCCCGGCCGATTCAGTTTCAATGTAAAAGGCGGCCGCTGTGAAGCCTGCTGCGGAGACGGACTTGTTAAGATTGAAATGCACTTTTTGGCAGATGTGTATGTTCCCTGTGAGGTGTGCCACGGCAAACGGTATAACAGAGAGACGCTGGAAGTGAAATACAAAGGTAAAGACATTGCACAGGTGCTGGATATGACGGCGGAGGAGGCACTGGATTTCTTTGAGAATCTACCCAAAATCCGACGGAAAGTTCAGACAATGGTGGAAGTGGGTCTTGGTTACGTGAAACTCGGACAGGCATCTACAACGCTTTCCGGCGGTGAGGCGCAGCGGGTGAAGCTGGCGACGGAGCTTGCGAGATCCTCCACCGGAAAGACGATCTATGTGCTGGATGAGCCTACAACAGGACTCCATGCTGCGGATGTGCATAAGCTCATTGAGGTGCTTC
Organism: Faecousia sp.; assembly: GCA_029257715.1. Classification (GTDB taxonomy): domain Bacteria; phylum Bacillota; class Clostridia; order Oscillospirales; family Oscillospiraceae; genus Faecousia. The sequence continues at coordinate 24,837 of JARIAT010000070.1, forward strand.
AGCAGCTGGTGGATGCAGGGAATACGGTGCTTGTGATTGAGCATAATCTGGATGTTATTAAGACCGCCGACTATATCATCGATCTCGGGCCTGAAGGCGGCGATGAAGGCGGCACCGTGGTAGCGCAGGGCACCCCTGAGGAAGTGGCGGCGGTGGAGCAGAGCTATACCGGCCATTATCTCAGGCCCTACCTGAATTAAAAAGCGCCTGCTTACGCAGGCGCACATCCATTTTATTGCAAATCGGGGCCGTATAGCCTGCTGGGAAGCAGGTCGGCAAGTTCTATGAGCGCATGGTTGCGTTCTCCGGCATAATCAATCCGCATCCGTGGAGCATGGAGCGTATCTGTTTTTTGAGAAATTGTCATGCTCATGGTGACCTTCATACCGCCATCCTTTTGCGGCTCCATCAAAACCGTGCCGCCATGGGCAGTGGCTGCTGACTGCACCAGACGCATTCCCAATCCCAGACCGTTTCGGCTGTCCTCAATGCCGGGTTCCCGCAGAAATCTGGAAAAGGACCCCACCTGTACAGGCAGGCTGTGATCGGTTCCGGGATTTAACACAGTTAGATATAGGCGAAGACCCCGACGGGTGAGAGAAGCGTCGATGGTCTGGCCCGGTGCGGTGTGCTTTAAAGCGTTTGAGATGAGGTTATAAACAGCACGCTCCAAAAGCGTGCTGTCTGCCAGAGCGTAGACACTTTGGGAGATATTCTTAAATTGAAGTGTGACGCCTGCCACCTGACAAAGGGCAATGCACTTTGAAAAGACTTCGTGTATTACGGCAGGAATATCCTGAATTTCCATGCGTGGAGAGGTGCGCTGATAGGCATCTGACATATTCAGCACAATGCGCAGCATTTGATAAAGGCTGTGATTGATGGAACTGAAAGATTGCTCAGCGTCCGGACCGGAGGATGAGCCGTTTGCCATCAGCTGATCGGCGGAATTCATGGCCTGATTCAGCGGTATGCGGAGCTGCTGCGCCGCAAGTGCGAGCGCACGGGTATCTTCCTCCTCACTGTCAGGGGATAGCACAAACAGGTCGCCTTCACCAATTCGCTCTACACTGGCGAGACAATTGGTGGGGCCGAGGGTCAGACTCAAAGTCAGGCTTCCGCCTGTAAACTTCTGATAGTCACTTAGAAATTCCCCAAGCATGGGGGCAACAGCAGAACCTTCTGAGATCATCCGAGATCGTGCAGACTGATTGACGCACCGAATGATTCCCTCGCAGACATAAAATGCGGGCCTGTTCATCCATTCAAGAAGTCTGCTAAAACTAGAGATATTTTTCATAAACATCCCTCCATTCGGTTATTATGGTGTCCGAAAAATACAGAATTATCTGATTCGGATGAACATTGATTTTTTATAAACTCTATTCTACAAGAAAATTCTAAAATTGCAAGTTAATTACATTATTTCCACAGGAGGTGAGGCCATGGCAGCCAAACAGTCGGTTCATGCAGGACACAGAGAACGGATGAAAAAACGATTCCGGCAGGAGGGGCTGGATAGCTTTGATGAGGTAAATGTTTTGGAGCTTCTGCTGTTTTTCGGGATTCCGCGAGGCGATACCAATGTTCTGGCCCATACGTTAATTGAGCATTTTGGCAGTTTTTCGCAGGTTCTGGATGCTCCGGCGGAAGAATTGGAGAAAATTCCGGGGATCGGAGAGCATGCAGCAACACTCTTGGTGCTGATGAAGGAAATGTCCCGCTACTATCTGGTCAGCCGCAATGATCGCTGTCCGATTCTGACAACAACAGAGGCCTGCGGTGCATTTTTATTGCCGTATTACGTGGGAAAGCTGGAGGAAACGGTGTTTCTACTCTGTCTGGACTCGAAATGTAAGGTGATCTGCTGCAAGCAGGTAGGACAGGGGAGTGTCAATTCCGCAGGAATTTCCGTCCGAAAAATTGTGGAGATAGCGTTGACAGCCAATGCGGTGTCTGTGGTTCTTTCCCATAATCACCCAAGCGGTCTTGCGATTCCTTCCAATGAGGATATTCTTACAACACAGCGGATTGCCGTTGCGTTGGATGCAGTGGGGATTGTACTGGCAGACCATATTGTGGTGGCGGATGATGATTTTGTTTCCATGGCAGATTCCGACCTTTATCATCCGGACAACTGCCGCCTGATTGTATAGAGGAGGATCAGATGGATCATTTTGAGGTTGTTTCCGATTATAAGCTGTCCGGCGATCAGCCGCAGGCGGTGGAGAAACTGGCGAACGGTGTGGAGTGGGGGCTGCGAGAACAGACCCTCATGGGGGTTACCGGCTCCGGAAAGACGTTTACAATGGCATCTGTCATTGAAAAAGTTAACAAACCCACATTGGTTCTGGCCCATAATAAGACATTGGCAGCGCAGCTTTGCTCAGAGTTTCGGGAGTTTTTTCCAAATAATGCTGTGGAATATTTTATCTCTTACTATGATTACTACCAGCCGGAGGCCTATATTGCCCATACAGATACGTATATCGAAAAAGATGCGTCGGTCAATGACGAGATTGATCGTCTGCGCCATTCTGCCACATCCATGCTTTCCGAGCGCCGGGATGTAATTGTAGTTAGTTCTGTCAGCTGTCTGTATGGCTTGGGTGACCCGATTGACTATAAGCAGATGGTGATTTCCTTGCGAGTCGGTCAGGAGCGGCCTATGGATGAGATTTTGCTGAAACTGGCAGAGATTCGCTATGAACGCAACGATGTTGATTTTTCCCGAAATAAATTCCGTGTGCGGGGAGATACCCTGGAGATTTACCCTGCTTACAATGTGGATAAGGCGATTCGAGTGGAGTTTTTTGGGGATGAAATTGACCGGATTATGGAGATTAACGCACTGACAGGAGTGGCGGAACGCTATGTAGAGCATGTCGCAATTTATCCTGCCAGTCACTATGTTACCACCCGAGATAAGATGCAGCGGGCCATGGCAGAAATCCGCAGGGAATGCGATGAACAGGTGGAGAAATTTCAGGCAGAGGGAAAACTGGTTGAGGCACAGAGAATCGCCCAGCGCACAGCCTATGATCTCGAGATGATGACGGAGATCGGCTTCTGCAATGGCATTGAGAATTACTCCAGAGTGATTCAGGGCCGAGAAGCCGGCACACCGCCGACCACACTGCTCGACTATTTTCCGGATGATTTTCTTCTCTTCATCGATGAGAGCCACGTCACACTGCCTCAGGTTCGGGCCATGTATGCCGGAGATCGCAGCCGGAAAGACTCTCTGGTGAGCCATGGATTCCGACTTCCTTCCGCATATGATAACCGACCGCTGAACTTCGGAGAATTTGACAGCAAGATCAATCAGGTGATTTATGTTTCCGCCACCCCCGGTGAATATGAGAGAACCCGATCCGGTCAGATTGTCGAGCAGGTGATTCGTCCGACAGGACTGCTGGATCCGCTGGTAGAGGTGCGGCCTATTGATGGACAGATTGACGATCTGATCGGAGAGATTAACGAACGAACTGCCCGACAGGAGCGTGTGCTTGTTACGACGCTGACCAAAAAGATGGCGGAGGATCTTTCCACCTACTTTGCGAAGGCCGGAATTAAAGTTCGGTATATGCACTCGGATATCGGTTCAATGGAACGGATGGAGATTATACGGGATCTGCGTCTGGGGAAATTTGATGTGTTAGTCGGCATCAATCTGCTGAGAGAGGGACTTGATCTGCCGGAGGTCAGTCTTGTGGCGATTCTCGATGCGGACAAGGAAGGCTTCCTCCGCTCAGAGACCAGCCTGATTCAGACCATTGGCCGTGCGGCGAGAAATGCGGACGGCAAGGTCATTATGTATGCCGATACCATTACAAAGGCCATGCGTATGGCGATTGACGAAACGGTTCGCCGTCGAGAGATTCAGGATCGTTTCAATCAGGAACATGGCATTGTTCCAAAGACCATCATCAAGTCTGTTCGGGATTTGATTGAGATTTCCGCACCTGCTGACGAAAAGAGCGGCAGAGCGGGTGTCAAGATGACTCGTGCGGAAAAGGATCGTGAGATTGCACGACTGGAGAAGCAAATGAAGGAAGCAGCAAAAATGATGGAATACGAATATGCAGCAGTGCTGCGGGATCAGATCATCGAGCTGCGCGGAAAAGGTTAAACAAGATGCCCCATCGGAAGCCCGATGGGGCATCTATGCTAGAAAAGTTCCCGAAGAATCAGATCGGTTTCCCCCTGATTCATGCCATATTCCAGTCGGATGACACTGGGGTGATGAGTGTACCGCTGGCGGATCATGTCCTTGAGCGCATGACCTCTGGTATAGCCGTGAATCAGACGAATTCGATAGGCACCCTTGCTTCGCTTTAACGCGGCGTCAATGGCGATCTGGGCCTGATGAATATTGCATCCGTGCAGATCGACTTCCATGATGCTTTTTCCAATTATCATAGTTCCTCCACAAGACTGAATCGGGGACCGTGATAACCGTCACGATCTACGATTTCATTCCACATTTTTGCGGGACGGACCCAATATCCGCAGGCTCCATAGAGCGCCTGATAGACCACCATTGGTTCCAAAGTTTCGGAGTCTTTTGCCACAAAAAGCAGCCGGTAGCGATTGCCTTTGAAGTGGCGATAAATACCTGGTTTTAGTTCCATAGCGTTTCCTTTCTGGTTCAATAAAAAGCACCGAGAAAATTCCCGGTGCTTTTTGTCCTGTAAGCATTTAGCCAAAACTGCGGGAGGAATCCAACACAGAGGCAGGATCGAACAGATCCTGATACCATTCGGGATGGCTGTGCAGATTTGCACCGCCGGCCTCTCGGCTCATCATGCGAGCATAGGAGGTTCCAAGCTGTCCCCAAGAGGAAACAGACGAATCAATGGCAATGAAATAACGGAATCCGTTGCTCTTAAGCAGCTCATACACCTCACCAGTGTAGAGGTTCTTATCTCCGATATCCTCGTAAGGGAAGATCATTGTATCTACCTTACCGAGCAAAGGCTGAACCTCAGTATTCCAGTGATCCAAGTCTACCTTGATTTCCGCAAGGCTCTTGGCACCGTAGTTGATGTAGTCATAGGACATGCAGGCAATGTCATAACCATCGGCACGAAGCTTATCGATGACAGGCTTGACATCCCGAACAGCAGCATCATAGTAATCCTGACTGATTTTTGTGGCGGTTTCCGGATCCGTACGATAACCGAACAGACCGTCGTATCCTGTGACACCAAGAACTGCACGGGCACCGCGGTAGGAGAAGTCGGGATGTGCGGCGATGAAGTCGTTCAAAATGGTAACAAAATCGTAGGAACCGGTTACGGTGGAGCCGTCGGCAGTTACCATTTCACTGGTCAGTTCTCCGTCACTGCCGATTACAAGACGGCTGGGGAAACCGGAGCCGCCCTTATCGGGGAGACCGTCCTTATCACTGTCAACGAGATAGGTGAAGAAATTGACTCCGAGCTGTGTCAGCACAATGGGCTTTTTGTCAGCGGGAAGGTAGATGGTACCCTGAGAGACGGCAGCACTGCCATCGGAACCCTCAGAGCTGGGAGCCAGGTCATGGGGACTGACCAGCATATAGCCGTTATCATAGAGCTGCTGGAGGATCTTGGAAAATTCATCCGTTGTCAGATAACGCTCGTTAAAGCTGGAGGCATAGGTTTCATTGGCCATCGCTCTTTGATAGTCCGCAATCAAAAGACGGACGCTGAGGTTTGGAATTTTTGAGATATCGTTATAGGCAACGAGCTGCGAAAAAGCGGTATAGTATTCGTTGTACTTAGCGACCAAATCGGTGCTGCTTTCGATACCGGCAGAGTAGGAGGCGAGAATCCGCATAGCACCCTCATAGTCATACTGATCGGCAAGGGCCTTGGCCTGTGCCAGCAGCTGCTCCTGCTCCTGCTGGAGCGAATCATTTGCGGTGGCAGACGGAACCGTAGCACTTGATGGATCAGAGGGCTTTTTATTGGCGCTTGAGCGTTTCACTGCACCTACGATAAAGGTAATAACTAATATAATAGCGGCGACAGCAATAATCACCGGTAAATAAGCTTCCTTAAAATCCTGCCATTTTGTGCGTCTGCGACGTCTTCTGCGGGGGATGGGCTGAATCTCATCGAATTCTGGGGACTGATTTTGATTTTCTTCCATGGCAATACCCTGCCTTTCGTACAGATTTACATAAATCATTATAACGAATCGATTTCGAAAATGCAAGTCAAACCATACGTGAATATCGAGGAAATTGACGAACCCCCGTGAAAATTTTCACGAGGGTTCCGAGGGCTGAATCAGAAGGCGTATCCCTGCCAGATCATGGCATCTGCAACCTTCAGAAATCCGGCAATATTTGCACCTGCAACCAGATTTCCGGGCTGTTCGACCTCTTCAGCAGCAGCAGCGGCACTGGCGTAGATGTTTTTCATAATCGTGTGTAGTTTTTCATCGACTTCCTCGAAAGTCCAGCTCAGCCGCTGGCTGTTCTGACTCATTTCAAGACCGGATGTGGCAACACCGCCGGCATTTGCTGCCTTTGCAGGGCCGAAGGGAATTTTGGCATTCTGGAAGGCTGCGGTTGCTTCCAGTGTGCAGGGCATATTGGCGCCTTCGGCCACATATTTGACCCCATTTCGGATCAGCGTTTCGGCATCCTCGAGATCCAGTTCGTTCTGGGTGGCGCAGGGGAGCGCAATGTCACACGGAACCGTCCAGATCCCCTTGCAGCCGGGGGTAAAGACAGCAGAAGGCACAAAATCGAGATAGCTGCTGATTCTGGCACGATTCTGCTCTTTGATTTTTTTGATGATTTCAAAGTCAATTCCGTTGGGATCATAGATATATCCGGAGGAATCGCTCATCGCCACCACTTTGCCGCCCAGCTGAACAGCCTTTTGATTGGCATAGGTAGCGACGTTGCCGGAACCGGAAATAACGACGGTTTTTCCTTCAAAACTGTCTCCTGCGGCATGGAGCATCTCATCCATGAAATAGCACAGTCCGTATCCGGTGGCTTGAGTTCTGGCAAGGCTTCCTCCGTAGCTCAGGCCCTTGCCGGTGAGCACACCGGTAAATTGGTTGGTGAGCTTGCGGTACTGACCGTACAGATAGCCGATTTCCCGGGCACCGGTACCAATATCACCCGCAGGGACATCGGTATCGGGTCCGATGTGGCGATACAGCTCATTCATATATGCCTGACAGAACCGCATTACCTCGGCATCGGATTTTCCCTTCGGGTCGAAATCGGAACCGCCCTTGCCTCCACCCATGGGAAGACCTGTCAGGCTGTTTTTGAAAATCTGCTCAAAGCCTAAAAACTTCATAATAGACAGATTGACACTGGGATGCAGGCGGAGACCGCCCTTATACGGGCCAATGGCAGAGTTAAACTGGACACGGTATCCGCGGTTGACCTGAACCTCACCATTGTCATCGGTCCAGCAGACCCGGAAAAGAATTACCCGTTCGGGTTCCACAAGGCGCTCGATAATTTTGTGCTTGATGATATCGGGCCGCCGCTCCACAATCGGCTCAAGAGAGGCCAGGACCTCTTCCACAGCCTGAAGATATTCTTTCTGCTCAGGGTTGCGATGCTTGAGATCTGCATAGACACCCTTCAGATATTCGTTTTGAATGGCCATTCGGAATCACTCCTTTATTCAGTCGAAAGTTTTTGACAAAACTTTATCCTGATTATAGTATAGCTTTCGTCAGATAGCAATTAAAAAATGCAGGATAATTGTAAAAAAATTTCATTAAGAATTCACATGAAACAAAAACATTTATAAAATTACAATTTTATTGGATGGCTGCTGCAATTTTGATGAGAAAATTGCGATGCTTGAAAAGCGAGGCGAAATCGGGTATGATAGTTAAACAAAAAATCAAAGGAGCTGCACATGTATCATACAATTCTATTTGATCTGGATGGAACATTGACAGATCCCGGTGTTGGAATTACGAATTCCGTGATGTATGCGCTGGAGCGTTTGGGACTTGAGGTGCCACCCAGAGAGGAGCTATATCACTTTATCGGACCGCCCCTTCGGGAGAGCTTTCGGGAATTCTATGGGATGAATGTCGTGCAGGCAGAGGAAGCGGTACGGCTGTTTCGGGTATATTTTGCCGAGAAAGGTCTCTATGAAAATGAGCTGTATGACGGAGTTTTACCTATGCTGGCCCAGCTGTACAATGCCGGCGCCCGTTTGGTGCTGGCAACATCCAAGCCGGAAAAATGGGCGCGGATCATTGTGAAATCCTTTGGTATCGATCGCTATATCCGAGAAATTGCTGGTGCGACTATGGATCAGACCCGCACAAAAAAAGGGGAAGTAATCGCCTATGCGCTAAACTCCTTTTCGGTGGATCGAAGTTCTGTCGTGATGGTGGGCGACCGAAAGCACGACGTGCTGGGCGGACTGGAAAATAACATTCCGGCAATCGGCGTTACCTATGGATACGGAGATCGGGCGGAGTTGGAATCTGCCGGGGCTTTGGCGGTGGCAGATTCACCGGATGCGCTTCTGAAACTACTGCTGGGAGGAACAATGTAATGGAGAAAATTGCAAGCTTTACCATCGATCATATCAAGCTTCAGCCGGGAGTTTATGTGTCTCGGAAGGACCGCATTGGAGCAGAGACGGTTACGACCTTCGATCTGCGTGTGACAAGTCCCAACGATGAGCCGGTTATGAATACCGCAGAGATCCATGCGATGGAGCATCTGGCGGCAACCTATCTGCGCAATGAGGAAATGTGGGGAAATCGGGTTGTTTATTTCGGACCGATGGGGTGCCGCACCGGATTTTATCTGCTCGTGGCGGGGGATCTGACAAGCAGGGAAATTCTGCCGTTGGTCCGAGACTGTTTCCGGTTTATGGCAGATTTTGAGGGCGAGATCCCTGGAGCGAGTCCCCGGGACTGTGGCAATTACCTCGATATGAATCTTGGCATGGCGAAATACTGGGCTGAAAGATACTGCAAACTGCTGGAAAATATGCCTGCCGATCGGCTGGTTTACCCTGAATAAAAGGAGAAAAAGATGAGATTAGGAATTATCGGTGCCATGGATGTGGAAGTGGCAATGCTGAAAGCACGTATGGCGGATCAGAAGATCGAGCGACGTGGCAAGATGGAGTTCTGTCTTGGCAAGCTGGAAGGGCTGGATGTGGTTGTAGCGCAGTGCGGTGTCGGAAAGGTACATGCGGCCATGTGTGCCCAGACCATGTGCGACCATTATGAGGTGACGCATCTGGTGAATACCGGGATTGCCGGATCGTTGGATGCAGAGCTTGATATTGCGGATATTGTCATCAGTGATGATGCGATGTACCATGATTTTGACTGCGCCCACTTTGGATATCCTGTGGGGCAGGTTCCGGGACAGGATGTTGTAGCATTCCCGGCAGATGAGCAGATGAAGCGTCTGGCATTTTCTGCAAGCGAGGAGAAAAAGCCGGGGCATACCAAATTTGGTCGAATTGCAACCGGAGATCTGTTTGTAGGAGAAGAGTCGGCCAAGAATCGGATTATTGAGCGCACGGGAGCACGATGCACGGAGATGGAAGGGGCGGCCATTGCACAGACAGCTTACTCCAATGGGGTTCCTTTTGTAATCATCCGCGCAATTTCCGATAAGGCAGACCATTCTGCACAGATGGACTATCCCACCTTTGAGAAGATGGCGGCCGAACATTGCGCCGGTGTCACCGAGGGACTGGCCCGCCGGATGAAGGAATTTGATACATCCCTTTAAGAAATAGAAAAGCTCCCCAAATGGGGAGCTTTTTCGTTTGCTGTTTATTCGAGACTCAGGTGGCTTTTTTCCAATGCGGTGCGGATCGCAATGCCCAGAATAGGGGCAAAGATCACTGCTACGACAGCGTTAAAGATGGTGGCGGGGATTTTTCCAATGGTAGCAAGACCTGCAGCCTGCGCAGTTAGTCCGCTGAGGAACATGCCGCTGTAAAAGAAGCCTTTCGCAAGATAAAGGACAGCATAGGTCAGAGCACCGCCCACAGAGGCGGCAATTGCCTTGCCGTATCCCCATTTTTGGCTGCCGGAATAGGCAATCAAGCCTGCAACCAAGCCATAGGCTCCCTTAAAAAGAAAGGTGATCCAGCATTCGGAAATGTACAGAGGGTTCATCATATCGTAAATAGCAGATCCGAGTCCGGCAGCCAGACCGCCAAACCATGGTCCCAGCAGAAGCCCAGACAGTGCGCAGAAGATGTTGCCCAGATGGAACGAGGTCGTTCCGGCAATCTCCAAAGGCATGGTAATTCGCAGGGCGGAACTGACACAGGTTAATGCAGCCATTAAGGCGACAAAAACGATTCTCCTTGTGGAGAATTTCTTGGTTTGATTCATTTTTCTTACCTCCAAAACAGTTTATAGCTATTATAACGGAAACTGGCAATAAAAATAGAGCCAAATAAAATATAATAAATCAGGCCAGATTATTGCACAATGAAACTATATCAGTATACAATCTAACAAAATATATTTTTTTACTATACATTTTAGAAAACAATGGTATGATGGAATTGTAAAAATTGAATCTGAAAGGGGTTCTTATTTATTATGAGAGTCATCTGCGCAAAGGATTATAACGACGTCAGCCGCAAGGCTGCAAACATCATCGCTGCTCAGGTTCAGCTGAAGCCCGACTGTGTTCTGGGCCTGGCTACCGGCAGCAGCCCCATTGGTACCTATCAGGAACTGATTAAGAAGTACGAATCCGGTGATCTGGATTTCTCCAAGGTTTCCACCGTTAATCTCGATGAGTATGTCGGTCTGGACAAGAATCACGATCAGAGCTACGCATACTTTATGCGTACCAATCTGTTCGATCATGTGAATATCGATCAGGCAAACTGCAATATTCCCAACGGCATGAACCCCGACGCTGAGGGCGAGTGCGCTCGCTATGATGCAGTCATTGCTTCCTTCGGTGGTGCAGACCTGCAGCTTCTGGGCCTCGGTCCCAACGGCCACATCGGTTTTAACGAGCCTGCCGATGCTTTTGTCAAGAACACCAACAAGGTTGAGCTGACGAAGTCCACCATCGACGCAAACGCTCGCTTCTTCGAGACCTGGGACGATGTGCCTAAGTATGCCTACACCATGGGCATCGGCGGCATCATGCAGGCAAAACGCGTTCTGCTGGTTGTCAATGGCGAGAAGAAGGCTCAGGCTGTTAAGGACTGCTTCTTCGGACCCATTACGCCGAAGGCTCCCGGTTCCATTCTGCAGCTGCATCCCGACTTTACTCTGGTAGCTGACGAGGCTGCCCTGTCTCTGGTCAAGGACCTGCTGTAATTCTGAACGGTCAATTTGCATCCCCGGGGGTTTCTCCGGGGATTTTTTTGACCCCATTGGGCTTCACGGCCGGGAAAAGGATTCTTTTCTTAAAAACAGAACAGCCCAAGTTTCTGTTTGCACATAGATGAAATCTGTGCTATGATAACTCATAAGGTATCAACATGAACTGAGGTTTCAATATGGATTATATTGTGTTGGATATGGAGTGGAACCAGCCTTGGCCCGGTTCCCCCTCCGCAAGAAAGGTGCTCCCGGTGCAAATCCGGGGCGAAATCATTCAAATCGGCGCTGTGCGGGTTACGGAAGACCAGACTGTGGCCGATGAATTTCAGGTGATGGTGCGCCCAAAATATTACCGTACACTCAATCGCCGGGTCAGCAAGCTTACGGGGATCAAAGAATCCCGCCTCAAGGCGGAAGGAATCCCGTTTCCGGAGGCACTGGAAGCATTTCACCGGTGGTGTGGAGAGGATATCGTATTCCTCACATGGGGGTTTGATGATATTACGATGCTGCGGGAAAATATGCAGCTTCATGGAATGGATACGGTATGGGTGGATCGCTGGTACAATGCTCAGATGATGTTCAATGCCCAAACTGACGGTTCTACTTCTCAAAAGGCGCTGAAAACGGCCATGGAGATGTTCGGGATTGAGCCTTCCCGACCGGCGCATGATGCTTTGGGCGATGCGTACCATACAGCGCTTATTTGTGCGCGTCTGGATCTCAAAAAGGGAATGGAGGAGTATGAGCAGGCCCTGCGGAGCCATGATAACGGATTCCATGGTGCAGAGCTTCCCGGCTGCATCTGTCGTAAGGTATTCTACGATTTTGCGGATAAACGGGCGGCTTTGACAGCAATGTCGGGAGCAGAAAATGTGTGTCCTGTCTGCGCAAGGCAGATGCTCTCGTCCAGATGGTTTGCGCAGCCGGGGCATCGCTATATGGATCTGGCGACTTGTCCGGAGCATGGGAAATTTTTGATCCGAATTCGGATGTCAGAACAGCCGGATGGTTTGGTGCGTGTAAGCCGGCTGACCTATGAGGCAACCTCGGAGGCCGCAGAAGCGTATCGCAACCGGGTGGAGAAGGCAGAGCCGGAGCGCCGTTCACCGCATCGCCGCCGCAGAAGAAGAAAGACTGCATCTGCAATAGAAAACGGTGAGCAAGAATAGAAGAAGTCATCGGCGGGAAATTTCCCGCCGATTATTTGTGAAAAACGAAAAATTAAACTTGACAATTGGGGGCAATGATGGTAAAATGCAGTCTGTGTGGTGGTAATCCATACGGTCATGGGCCTTTAGCTCAGTTGGTTAGAGCATCCGGCTCATAACCGGATAGTCCCGGGTTCGAGTCCCCGAAGGCCCACCAGATGATTCCGGCTTCGGCCTTCATAAATAGATAAATAGGGGTATAGCTCAGTTGGTAGAGCGGCGGTCTCCAAAACCGTAGGCCCAGGGTTCAAGTCCTTGTGCCCCTGCCACAAAAAGTCACCTTTTTAGGTGGCTTTTTGTTATATCTGAGGTGTTATTTGTGGTTTTGGAGAAGAACCTATGAAAAAAGTGATAGTGATTGGCTGCCCGGGAAGCGGTAAAAGTACCTTTTCAAAGAAACTTCACGGCATCACAGGATTGCCGCTGTACCATCTGGATCTGATGAACTGGAATGCTGACAGGACTACGGTTCCCAAACAAGTCTTTCTCAAAAGACTTGAAAATGCCATTACAAAAGATTTATGGATTATTGACGGAAACTATGGATCGACTCTTGAGCTTCGGTTAAATGCGTGCGATACAGTTTTCTTTCTGGATTATCCGCAGGAAGTATGCTTGGAAGGAATTTCCGCCAGAAGAGGAAAACTACGCAGTGATATGCCCTGGGTTGAAGCGGCTGACGAAGTGGATGAGGAATTCCTTGTGTTTGTTAAGAGCTACAATTGCGTAAGCAGGCCGATTGTTTTGGAGTTGCTTCAAAAATATCCGGATAAAACAGTTCATGTTTTTAGGAGTAGACGCGAAGGGGAAGAATATCTATCAGGATTGTAAGCTCCATTTTATTTTCACTCAGATCAGAAAATATGCGTTGGGATTGCGGGGTCCGCATATGGGCAGACACGTTATGGGGATGGCAAAGCAACGGGAGGAAAGTATCCCAAGGATGATGCAAAAAAATTGAGAAAAATATAAATTAGTGCTTGACAAATGGAAAAAGAAATGTTATATTAAGTGAGCTGTGTGAGACAGCAAAGAATTGAATCAAGTTGGTATTGATTGCAGCGAGGGTCCACCTGTTCCCATCCCGAACACAGAAGTTAAGCTCGTTTGCGCCGACGATAGTTGCCTGGTGACGGGCCGTGAAAATAGGTAATGCCAACATTCAATATTCCCCCTTAGCTCAGTCGGTAGAGCAACGGACTGTTAATCCGTGTGTCGTTGGTTCGAGCCCAACAGGGGGAGCCAAAACCTAAAGCTTTTAAAGCTTTAGGTTTTTTTCTGCTTTTAGGTACTTTTGTGTCAGTTTTTCTAAGAGACACTCAGATCCAGCAGAGAACATGATGCTTGCGGAGAACAATGATCCCCATAGAATCCCACACGAGAAAAACTTTCCACAGGGCTGCGATAGACCTGTGGAAAAGAGATCCAATAAAAAGCGGGCATTCAAAAATATTTTTAGGTTTTCGAGAAAAATATGTTGACAAAATGAAAACCCTGTGTTAATATAAACGGGTCGTTGAGAGAAAACAAAACGACAGAAAAGAATATGCGCGAGTGGTGGAATTGGTAGACTCGCTAGATTCAGGTTCTAGTGTTCATTCCGAACGTGCGGGTTCGACTCCCGCCTCGCGCACCAAA
>JARIAT010000079.1 GCA_029257715.1 Faecousia sp.
AAATTTCTCCGACTTCCTGTGCGCCCATCACCAGATGTCCCAGAAGCTGCCCCTTCACAGAGTAACCGGATACAAGTCCGATTTGGGAGAAGGTGAACTCTTCTCGCTTTGAAAAATCATGCAGAAGCGTACCTGCGATCAGCAGGCTTCGGTCGATTACTTGAGGATAAAGATTTGCAAGATTGTCAGCGATTTTAAGCATATAGCCGGTATGCATTAAAAGACCGTGGAGAAAACGATGATGGACGCTCTTTGCCGCGGGGATGTTCCGAAATGCATCGGAGTGGCGGCGAAGGAATTCTCTGCATATAGATAAATAGTCTTTATCCTGAATAGAGTCTGTCAGATGGAGAATATCCAAGTACATCTGTTCAACATCTACGGGAGCAGATGGGATAAGATCATCCAGATTGATGGATTCATCCTTCTGAGCGAGCCGGATCATATCGAGCGTAATTTGCAGCGATCCTTTGAATTCGGAGATCAGGCCTTTGATAAAGACAACTTTTCCGTCATCACCAGGACTGATTTGGCCGGAGTAATTCCAGAAAACAACAGAAATGGAGCCGGAATTGTCTGTTAGAGAAGCACTGAGAAATGGTTTTCCGGAAGTGGATGTTTTCACCGCCGCAGATTGCAGTACGTAGTATCCAACAATCAGGCTATTTGTTTCCATTTCTGAAACGAAAACGTGAGGGAAGAAAGCCTGATGCAGTTCCGTGGTACCAGTAGAATCAATCATTGCATTACCTTCTTTGCTGTTAGGTTATTGGATCTATATTATCTTCGAATAAGAAAAATTTCAATAGAAACTAGTTATAGTCTGGTAAAAATAAGGAAAAAGCAGAGACTCCATTTGGGCCTCTGCAAAGTGATCACGCATAAGCAAGGATAACCAGCGTGACGATGCTCAGGATGCTGACTGCGCTGCTGAAGATCAGAATGACCCGCTTAAGCTGTCCGTTTGTCTTAAAATGTGATTCAATTTGATCGGAAAAAAGCGCACAGATGCAGGCAAACACCAGCAGAATTTCGGCGGTAATTTGAATAAGGTCCATAGTAACATCTCCCGAAACGGATCGCCATTCATCAGACAGGATCACAGAATTGAATGGAAATATTCTATCATGAAAGAGGCGGAATGTAAATAACTGGGAGAGGAGATGGGAAAAGTGTTAGAAAAAATTTACAAATAAATTCGAGAATATGAAAATCCTTGATTTATTGGTTGACATGGAGACAATCAAATTTTAATATTGAGACAGACTGAGGTAAAATGCAGATATTGACGGAAACAGGACCAGGAGGGGCGATATTTCATGTTGGTGGCTAGGGAATTGACACTTCTCGCAATTATCATAAGAATCTTCACAGCTGTCGTATTGGGCGGTGTGATCGGAATGGATCGGGGAATGAAAAATCGTCCGGCAGGCTTTCGCACATATATGCTGGTCAGTATCGGATCTTGTGTGGTTATGCTGATAAATCAATATGTATATCAGGTGTATGGAGCAGGGGACCCGCTGCGGCTGGGGGCACAGGTTATCAGCGGGATCGGCTTTCTCGGTGCCGGTACGATCATTGTTACTACTCATAACCAGATCAAAGGACTTACGACTGCAGCTGGTCTGTGGGCATCTGCCTGTATTGGGCTTGCTGTTGGATTAGGTCTGTATGAGGTTGCGGTTACAGCAGCGGTGGCGGTATTTTCTGTTTTGACGGTTCTGCATCGATTGGACTTTCGGATGCGGAGCAAGACGAGAACGGTGGATGTGTATATAGAGTTAGAAGAATCAGTGACATTGGGATCATTTATCCAAATGGCCAGGAGTCAGGGGTTGGAGCTAAGTAATATTCAGCGGGAGGATGAGCTTCACTGTGCCTCGGATACCCGGAATTTTATCGTTACGATTCAGGGGAAAGCACCCATGAATGCCGATAAGATTATATGGACAGTACGGAAGTTTGACGGCGTAAAATATGCAGAAGTGTTATAAGTTTCAAAAACTCCGGGGTACAGTTTCCTGTACCCCGGAGTGCTGTTTATCTTGCCATAATTGCTTCGATCTGCTCAACTGTTTTGGGAATATCAATGGAAAGATCGACTGCGCCATCTTCGGTAATCAGAATATCATCCTCGATTCGGACACCGATGCCTTCTTCTTCAATATACATGCCGGGTTCAACGGTAATAACCATGCCTGGAACCAACTTGCGCTCATTTGGTGTGCAAACATCGTGTGTATCAAGACCGAGACTGTGGGTGACACTGTGATAATAGTAATCTCTGACCGTTTTTCCGTCTTTCCGCAGACCGAGATCATCCAGTCTGGTTTCATAATAGTCAACAACCAGCTGATCCAGCTCACGCATCGTCATACCGGGCTTTGCAGATTCAATAACGATTTTCTGTGCTTCGAGAACAGTGTTATAGATGGCCTTCTGCCGTTCGGTAAACTTACCGTTAACAGGGAATGTACGGGAAATGTCAGCACAATAATGTGCTTCTGCACTTCCCAGATCAACAAGAACCATCTGACCGTCCTCTACGATACAGTTATTGCTGTTATAATGCAGCGTAGTAGCACGGGGGCCGCCGGCAGTAATCGTAGGGAATGCGTGTTCTCTGCAACCCTGTACCATCAGGGCAAAGTCGAATGCACCTTCGATTTCTGTTTCGTTCATGCCGGGACGAGCATGGCGCATCATGGCAATAATTGCCTTGTGCGTTGTCTGCTGCGCTCTGCGCATCAGCTCCAGTTCTTTTTCGTCTTTGACCGCCCGCATAGCCGCAAGATCTGCGTAGATTTCGTTGATTTCAACAGCCGGATAGCGCCTCTGAATCCAAGAGGCAAATTGGTGTGCCTGCGTGTCACTTTGACGTTCCTCGTATCTCCACAAGTCAAGCCAAACAGAGGTTTTTCCAATTCCACGGTAAGTCTCCAAAAAACTTGCAATTCGGCCGGTGAAATTGGAAACGTCATTGACAGAGGAGATGCCGCTGATTTCGGTAACTTCCTCGGCCTTCATACGGCCGCCTACCCATTTGGCGAGAAATTCATCGTAAGGCTCAATATAGATTGCTTCGCTTACGGTATCATCCATTCCCTTGGAGAGAACAAGAATCATATTCTCACGGTCAATGCCGGTTAAATAGTAGAAATTCCGATCGACAGAAAAGGAATATGCTTCGTCGGCGGAACGCATGGGGGCTTTTCCGGAGAAAATACAGATCATGCAGGGACCGTTTTTATGTTCCATTAGTTTCTGTCTGCGCTGAAGATAAAGCTCTTTCATTATGAATCCTCCATCCAGTTTTGAATAACATGCTTATTGTAATACATGCGCATGAAATATTCAACTGGAACAACAGGAATAATCATTTAAGAATGGGAAGGTACAGGGGGACACCGGCGATATAAAAAACTGCCGCTGGTTTCAGCGGCAGTTTGGAAATTGTCAGAGCAGTACGTGTTTGCTTACACAGAGACAGGAGCGTTCTCAGGCAGCAGCTGCAAAAACAGCCAGTTTGTCATACCGAGAATGTACTGGCAGTCTCGATGGATGCTTGCGGTATTTTCCAGATAGCGTGCGTGAACACCGCGGAATAAATCGTTTGGATTTTGATGAAAGGATTTTGGAATCCCGTCATGACTCCGCAGACAGACAAGAAACTGATCCTGAAGTTCGTTTTCATAAGCTCGGTGCGCAGCGATGGAATCAGAGAAACAGTTGTTGTGTACATAGGTAAAAGCATCTGAAGTGTAGTGAATGAGCTTCCCCATGCAGTAATAATTCCAGCAATTCCAGTGCTGTTTTTTGCTTAAATTTGTAATATGGCGGGCGATCCAGCGGTCAGCATTTTGATAGTTATGTCCGTAGAACCATCGGGATCGGATAGAACCTTTCAGATACGACAGGGGATTGCGATCCGGTTCGACGCATCCAATCAGAAACGCACGGGTATGAAGACGCTTTGGCTGCACCTGAAGCTGATTGATGAGGTGATGTCCAAGCAGACGATGGCTTTCCTGTTTCATTCAACGTCCTCCAGAAGATTTGTACCGTACTAGCGGTCAATGACATTATAGCACAGACAGGACGGACAATTGTGAACAATGAGCGCTGAAAATTGAAATGATTTGAAACGAAAAAATACGTAATTTTATGCAATGTGATGAAGCTGCCGGACGAATGATGGAAGACAGAGCGGTTGTGTATGGTTCAAAATGCCTGGAATGAAAGAAAATAGAAAGACTGGATTGACAATATCGAATATCGATAGTATATTGAATATAAAGAATATCGATATTCGATATAAGAGGAGGTGATCCCTTGGCGCGCTCCAAATTTCAGACATTGACAGAGCAGATGTTTTATATTCTTTTGTGCCTCAAAGAAGAATGCTGCGGTACGGATATCATTGACCGTCTTCCGGAAATAACAAACAACAGAATTCAGATTGGGCCCGGAACACTCTATAACCTGCTGGAACAGTTTCTTGATTCTGGGATGATTAAGGAAACTGCAATTCAGGGGCGCAGGCGCAGCTATATTCTGGCAGATAAGGGACGAGAAGCACTGAAAAAAGAAAGAATGCGGCTTATGACCCAGTTAGAGGATTATCGGCGTGTTTTTGGAGAGGAGGATTCCAATGCGAAATCGTAAATATGAAATCTGTAAATTTTCGTTCTATGATTTAACTGGGATGCAGACACATCTTGAGAATATGGCACTGCATGGGTGGTTTATCGATCGAATCTCGAATTATACATGGATGTACCGCCGCGGAACGCCGAAGAAGCTCCATTATTGTGTATCCTATTACCTGAAAGCATCCATCTATGAACCGGAACCATGCGATGGACAGCAGGAATTTCAAGAGCTCTGCGAACATACGGGGTGGTCATTGGCGGCCCAGAATGGGAAAATGCTGATTCTCTGTAATGAATATGAAAATCCAATCCCTGTGCATACAGATCCAAAGGATGAGGTGGAAGCGATTCAAAAAATATCAAGTTCTTGGATTGGGCAATATGTGATGTGTTTGATGTTGGCGCTGCTCTATTCTGGTTCACTCTGGATCAACCTCCGAGCGCATCCGGTGCAGACGTTGAGTAATGGCGTAGTTCTGGCAGCAACGGGAATCATGTGCGTTGGCGTGATATTCCAAATTATGGATATGGTTTTTTATATCTGGTGGCTGATACGAGCGAAAAAAGCAGCGGATATGGGTGAATTTGTAGAGACACCTTCGGGAATTCATCGGGCGTTTCTCCCGGTGCTGTATCTATTGCTTACAGTCTATGCGGCACTATTAGTCTACAGGACGCAGTATTCTATGAAAAAATATACACTTGCAATGCTCTTTATTATATTGGGCGGTGTGGTCCTTGTGACAAAGACGCGAGAGATGCTAAAAAAGAAGAAGGTAGCTGCAGAGAGAAATATGATGATAACGGTCTTGCTAACGATTGTCTATTCTGCGATTGCTGTGAGTGCGGTGGGCTATGTGCTTTTAGGGACTGGTACTGCAAATCAACCTAATGCAAATGAGCTTGCGATAACAGGAGCAGAGCTGACAGGGGCGGATGAAAAAGAATATGAAACTGCGATTGATAGACGGGAATCGATTCTTGTAACAAGAACTATAGTCCGTCAAACAACAGCGGAAGGCTCTAAGGGAACAAAACTAACGTATCATATTGTAGATGTAAATATCAAATCCATTATGAAGATCTGCACAGAAGATTATCTGCACAGATATGATGGAACAGTATGGGCAAGTGATTTGGAGTATCAGGCAGATGATCCGTCACAATGGAACGCATGTGCAGCATGGAAACTATACAACCCAGATAATAAAGAAATGCACTATCTGATCCAATATAGTAACAGAATCGTTGAGCTGATTACGGATATAAAATTAACAGATAATCAGATAAGAATTTGTGCAGAACGTATTCAGCCGGAAATAAAATAAAATTTAGTCCACCGATTCTAAGATTGGTGGACTAAATAATAAAATGAAAAAGCACAAAAACGCTATGTAAAAAAGAAATGAAAAAATATGAAGAAAAGTGTTGACAAATGGGGAAGGGCGTGATATTATATCTGAGCGCTCGAGAGAACGCCAAACAAAATACCGGCCAATTCGATGAAGTTTGCCAAGAAAACCTC
>JARIAT010000081.1 GCA_029257715.1 Faecousia sp.
CAACATGGAAAAAACCATTCAAAACGAGTGCAATTATTTCGACAAACAGGTTCAGGACGGAAATAATATCTGCCTGATCCTGATGATTTACAGCAAGGAACTGGACTCACAAGTCCTGCGCAATGCCGGAATGGTTCAAATTGCAGATAACATGGTACTGGATATGTACTCGTCAAAGACGATGGTTGTGGTTGGGGTAGATCCTGTGACCGGTATCGGACGATATCTGGATATGGGCAAAGGACATAATCTTTATCTGTACAAATACGGCTGTAAAATGCTTCAAAAGCTGTTCGGGTAACAAATAAGCACGGCGTGGGTTCCATTGGAAGCCGCGCCGTTTTCATATTCGCACAGTGACAACAGCCAGAGAAAACAGAAAAAATACTTGACAAATACATCGAGGCTCGATATATTAGATATAACGAATCTCGATATATCGCATCTTGATGCTATTGAGAAGGAGGAACTATGGAGGAACGAATTCGCCGCATTTATGTTCCGATGACAGAGACGGGGTTTTATATTCTCTTTTGCCTGCAAACACCTCAGCATGGCTATGCCATCGGTCAGCAGGTGAAGGAAATGACCGGGAATTCCGTTCTCATCAGCCCGGGAACCATGTACGGTACCCTGTCTAAAATGGAGAAAGACGGGCTGATCCGATTTTACGCAGAACAGGACAAGCGAAAGCTGTATCAGATTACGGCGTTGGGACAGGAAGTGCTGAAGACAGAAATCAGCCGCATTGAGCGCTTATACCACAACAGCAGAGGAGAGTGTATTTATGAGTAAGGTCAAGATTCATGTTTTCTCGATTGCAGATTACGAAGAAGAGGAAATTTGGCTGAGGAAGCAGCACCGGCAGGGCCTTCGGTTTATAAAAATTGTACCTCCCTGTTTTTATGTCTTTGAAGAATGCACCCCGGAAGATGTTGTATATCGTCTGGACTATCAAAACCGCAGTGCAAGCAGCGACTATAAACAGATATTTCAGGATTACGGCTGGGAATATGCAGGGAATTGTTCCGGATGGCTGTATTTCCGCAAACCTGCATCGGAAGTTCAGCAGGAAAATGACGGCGAGATATTTTCGGATACACAATCCAAAGTGGATATGATCCAGCATGTTGTAAATACCCGTATGATCCCCTTGCTTGTGATCTTTTTCTGCTGCCTGATTCCAAACTGGGTCAGATCCTTGAATGGTTCCCTTGGAAAGGTTGATTATTTTTTAATGGTGTTCTTTTCGGGATTGATTGTGCTATACTTGCTTTTGATTCTCCACTGCGGAAGAAAGCTGATGAAGCTCCGTGAGAAATATCGGCAGGAGTAACGAAATGTTCAAAATACTGCGGCAATCCTCTTACACCGGCAGAAAGTACAGGTCTAACAGTCCGGTCACACGCCCGGCATTATGATGCTATCAGGGGGAGGACACCGCTTCGATTACCGAGAAAGCAGAGGCATCCGGAAGAAAAACGGTACGATTTATCGATCTGATTCATTGCTTTTTTGAATCAAAGACATGATTGTCATACCGTTGCGGCCATGATATACTTTAAGCAGTGACAAATGCAGACAGAAGGAGGCACTGCTATGCAAGAAAATATCGGGGAGCTCTGGTGTAAAATCGAGATTTACAATGAATATCTGAAAAAGATCTCCTCTTTGCTGACACAAATCCACACCGTGGAGAAGATGCAGAAAAAAGCGGAATTAGAGCTCTCCATGCTGAAGCAGAAGCTCGAAAATGACAGCAGGGCGCAATATGAGTGCCGCCTGCTCTCGACAAAGCAGCAGTGTAAAGCACGGCTTTGCGATATGATGGAGGAGCTGTCCCTCGTTCAGAAACTCAAGGAAGATTTGGAGCAGGAAGTACCGATTCTGAGAAGCAGACAGTAACCTGAAAACCCCGGCAGCTTTGCGCAAGGCTGCCGGGGTTGATAGTTTATGCAGTTCGGCGGGGAGACGGTTCGGGAGAAGTATCCTAAAACCGGATTGAATCCGAAAAAAGGCAGACCAATGGGAAATTCCATGAGTCTGCCTTTTGATTACAGCACAATTCAGCCGCAGGGGCTGCGGTCAGAATTAAGCCTCAGAGAACTGATCCTTGCCAACATAGCACAGGGGGCACTCAAAATCTTCAGGAACATCTTCCCACTTGGTTCCGGGTGCGATACCGCCTTCGGGATAGCCCTCATCTTCGTCATATTCCCAGCCACAAACATCACATACGTATTTCATGGTGATTCCTCCCACTGATTTATTTTGCAGATTCTGTCTGCAAGGTCATACTAGCACATTGTTCCCAATATTACAATAAAAATTATCATAGAATCCATAAAATGCCTCCGGTACAACCGGAGGCATTTTGGGAAACAAATGGGACGATAAAATCAGGATTACTCCCGAATAAAATCCAGAATGGCTTCTCTGGTAGGCTGATAGTAATCCTTTTCCAGATACATCGCGTGGCCTGCGCCGTGCAGATGCAGCAGCTTGGAGCCTTCGGGCAGTTCCTTGACTGCCTGATAGCAGCGATCAATATTAACATAGAAGTCGTTGTCACCGGTGATGATGAGGACAGGCACCTTCACTGCCTTGGTATCAATCAGCCAGCCATCGCCGATCTCCATGATTTCCTTTGCGCCGCCATTGGGACGACCGTGGCCGCCGTCCTGTGCATAGGTGTGGTCAACCCACATGCCGTGCAGCTCAGGCTCGACGGTGTCAAAGTCGGTGACCATATCATCGGTGCCGGGAACATGCTGCCAGACGCGAATGACATACCCGTAGTTCAGCTGGGAGAAAGGCTCTGTAACGGGAGTTGCAGGGAAAGCGCCGCCAAAGCAGGGTCCGAGCCAGACAACCTTCTTCAGAAGGTCGGGACGCTGAGAGGCAACCTTGGAGGTAGTCATTGTGCCCCAGGACCAGCCCAAGAGATCGCAGTTTTTCACACCCTGCAGCTCGCAGATCTTTTCCAGTGCGTAGATTTCATCTTCGGCGGCATGCTGCGTTGTGACCTTCCACCCGTCTTCGTACTTATCGGAATGACCGTAGCCACTCAGATCCAGACGCCATACCGTATAGCCGTTCTTGGCAAAGAACTCACACACACTGTAATCTTTGTATTTCATATCAAAGACGTGCTGGGTGTAAGTCAGGCCATGAACCATCAGAATATTCTTATCCTGCCAGCTTGCGGGGCACCAGAATTTGGTGAGGTACAGGTTCTTGCCATCATCTTTTCTTTGAAGTTCTACTCTTTCGCATTCGTAACGCATAATTGAGACTCCTTTCCGGTTGTTAAATGGATCAGATTTCTTTGTCTGATTTCCTTCTCTGGCTATATCATACTATTCTGACGGAAAAATAGCACTAATCAGAACATAAAACTGTTTGGAATTTGTGCATCTGTGGAAGATGCACAAGAATTCAATGAAAACAATGAAGATATAATAAAATGTGAACAAAATGATACCCGTTAGATATGGGCAAAGAGCCAGACTGTACCAGTCTGGCTCTTTGCAGGGAAAATGACAATTATAAAGTCAATGGAGGGTTAATGCAGCAGTTCAGGCATAGGATTGATGCCCAGTGCAATGAAAATTCCAACCACTGCGGCAACAATGACACAATAGATCAATGCAGGCAGGATGTTGGTGCGGATCAATTTACCTTCGTTTCCATTGGTTCCGGTTGTGGCACAAACAGAAACAATGTTGTTGACGCAGATCATGTTTCCGATTGCACCGCCCATATTTTGGAGTGCAACAATCAGCACCTGCGGCAGGGCAACAAGCGTAGCGGTTTCAAATTGCAGGGAGGAAAACAGCGTATTGGAGACTGTACAGGAACCGGACATAAACGCACCAAGAACGCCGATGATCGGGGCGATGATAAAATAGGCCCCCTTAAAGATATTGGCCAAAGCGGTTGCCATCGTATAGAGCATACTGCTATTGGAAAAGGTAAACTCTCCCTCAAATCCAGCTGCGGCAATGGCCTTTCCGATTTCTGCATTGCTGGTGAAACGATAGAGATTTACCATGGCAACACCGAACAAAAGCGCAATCGCAGCACCGGAAACCTGCTTGAAGGAATCCTTTACAGCTGCTGCGGCCTCTGATTTTGTCATGCGGTGCAGGAAGATTGTCACAATTGCGATTAACATAAAGGGCATGATGCCGGGATTCCATAAATATTTGAAATTCCAGTTGATATTCTCAAAGCCGAGGATATTTCTGACGTGGAGAATAAAGGGTTCACTTGTTAAAATGGGCTTGAGTCCGAATACATCGACGCGGCTAAGCACGAGAATGATGCCGATGATGACATAGGGAAGCCATGCCTTAAACGGAGACATTCCCTTATCCTTTGCATTTGCCACCTGCTGGGTAGACATCCAAGATGGATCACCCCAAGATTCCATTCCGTCAAATGTCCAAGTGTCTTTCGGCATCAAAAAGCCTTTTTTAGCGGAGAATACAAGGATTGCCAGTGATGCAAGGAATGCAACCATGGATGTCAGCTCGGGGCCTGTAAAAATTGCCATGGTGATGTAAAATACGGCAATCACAGCTCCCGAAAACAGGCAGAATGGAATTGCAGGCAGTGCGTCTTTAAAGCTTTTATTTTTTCCGAATACCTTAGTCAAAACACATACACCAATGATAATAATGAAAAATCCGCCGATCATATGGGGGATACAGGACCATTTAGTGAGAAGTGCTGTAAAAGTTTCGGGATCGCCGCCAAGATGCTCAACGGCCGAGGCAACAGTGGAGGATGCAGTCAGGGTGGGGACACCGACAGGACCCGGAACAACGGGGGTGGAATTATAGATCAGGCATACTGCGGCAGCTGCCAGAGGCGGGAAGCCCAGACTGATGAGGATGGGAGCGGCAAGAGCTGCGGGAGTGCCGAATCCGGCAGCACCCTCAATAAAGCCGGCAAATACATATCCAACAAGAACCGCCTGAATCCGGGCATCCCGTGTGATGTTGGAGAAGATACGGTTGATGGATGCCATTGCACCGGATTGCTTCAATACGTTCATCAGCAAAATCGCACCGAAAATAATAGACAGTGTTTCCAGCGCGCTTAAAAATCCGGCGATGGTTTGGGCACTGATTTCCAAAATACCCATTTTCCAGACAAAGCCTGCGATGACACATGCAACTGCCCACGACACAGGGAGCGCACGTTTTGCCGGCCAGTTAAAGCCTACCATGAACACAATGGTCAAAATGATAGGCAGAGCTGCGATCATAGCATACATGAAAGATCCTCCTTCGGTAGTTTGAATTTGTAAATACAGTATTTTTCTGACGTTTCTGCTAAAATCGTAACAGCAGCCCGTGCTTTTTTCATTTCACGGAAAATTGGAATGTTGGAAATATGTACAAAAACGGGAAATGTTTAAAAACAAAGGAAGATTATCGAGAAAGAACGGGAAAGAAGTGTTTAAAATTTGGACAATTTTCGAAACTGTCCAAATAAATATTTTTGTAGTTGATTATAGAGATTCACTATGAGATAATCTAAACAAATGAGAGGGGAATTTGCGGGGGTTATTGTTTAAATAGACGAAGGAATTGCAGATTTTGAGGAGAGTATCATATGTCAAACAACATAATCACAAAAGAAGCACTGGCGACTGCCCTTAAAAAGCTTCTGGAGGAGTACCCACTATCCAAAATTTCGGTGAAGTGTATTACGGATTACTGTAATATCAGCAGGAACACGTTTTATTATCATTTTAAAGATAAGTATGAGCTGATTAACTGGATCTTCTATACGGATATGCTGGAGAATGTAAATACCTTCAACGATCCGTCAAAGCTGACAGAGAGTTTTGTAAAGGTCTGTAAATGCCTGTTCGCAAACAGAAAATTCTATCTCGCCTGTTTCCAGTATGTGGGGCAGAATTCGCTGTTTGATTATTTGTACGAGATTTATTATGAGCTGTGGAAGATCAATATCGATGCAGGGTATTCCAAATGCGGATTCAAGTTATCCGAAAAGGAATTGAGTCTTATGGCAAAGCTAAAAGCCCATGCCCTTGTGGGAATCATCGAAGACTGGGTCAATGATGGTATGCACGACAACTATATGGAATTTTTCGAGCAGATTCGGGATATTTTGGACTCGGAGGCATCCGGCTATGCCCTTTTGTCCAATCAGAGGCTGATGGAAAATCGTTCTGAGGAATTTGAAAAAAATCCGATAAGAAAGAAGAGTTTAAAAATATGCTAAACAAAGCCGAATACATATACTCGGTTCCTGACAGTGCTGTTTCTCATAAAACGAATGTGATCCCATTTATCAATTACAGTAAACCTGCCCCCCAGAGATGCCTCGACATGCTGCTCGCCAAGTATAAGGGGGAGCCGTTTCAAACAGAAGTCATTATGGAAGAACCCCCAAAAAACACGGTGCCTTATTTAAAGTGCGAACTGCGAAATGCCTCGATCCTTCTGATTACGGATGGGGGGCTGGTACCCCGGGGAAATCCCGACAGAATTCCGTCCACCAATGCAGGATGCTATGGGGTATACAATATCGCCGGGGAAGTGAGACTTCGCTCGGAAGCTTATGAGGTGAGTCATCAGGGGTATGATTTTACATATGTAGAGGAAGACCCAAACAGACTCCTTCCGGTTGATGTGCTTCGCCAGCTTGAAAAAGAAGGTGTCATCGGTAACCTGTATGATGCGTTTCTTTCAACGGCCGGCGTTATGACTTCTACGGAAAAAAGCAGAAGCCTTGGAAAGAAAATTGCGGAGTATGTCATGGCGCATAGGATTGATGCGGTGATTATTACTTCAGCCTGCGGCACCAGTACCAGATGTGGGGCCTATGTGGGAATGGCAATTGAAGAAAAAGGAATTCCTGTTGTACAGGTCACGAATTTGACGCAGATCTCCATGGATGCCGGAATCAGCCGAATCATAAAAGGAGATAACGTTTGCTATCCATACGGAAGACCCTCTCTTAGCAAGCAGGGAGAGTATGCCTATCGCAGGCAGCTGGTGGAAAAAACTTTGGAGCTTTTAAAAGAGATGCCTGATTAAGGCATCTCTTTTTTGCGTTTGAATGGGGGAAATAGTACAAATTAAACATCTGTAATAGAATTAAACAATTCTCTATTATGTATATTGTAGCCAAAAGATGAATGGTTTTTAATATAAGTACAGTATATTTCTGACAAATCGGCCGATCAATCTTCATTTGATTCGTAGAAAGGGGCTAGGAAATATGAGTAAAAAATTACGGATTGACTATGTGCATGTAAAAAAAGTGCAGTTCGGTGAGACAACCGCTTTGAATCACGGTGTGCTGACGGTGAACAAGCAGGAACTTTTGGATCTGGCGAAAAGTGAGCTGTTTGGTTCTCTGGATATTAAGCTGGCCGTTCCCGGTGAAAGCTGCAGGATTCTCGGAATCCATGACATTATGCAGCCACGCTGCAAGGCAGATGCACCCGAGACATCCTATCCGGGAATCTGGGGAAAGCTTGCACCTATGGGTGAGGGCCGGACAGTTGCGCTGAAGGGTGTGGTGGTATCTGATATTTATTATGCCAAGTGCAATATTAAGTATTATATGGATATGGGCGGTCCATGCGCAAAGTATACGCATTTTTCCAAGCATTTCCATATCATTCTTGATGCCACTCCAGCTGAGGGCGTAAATGATGCAAGTTATGCCGAAGCACTGAAATATGCTTCTCTGAGCATCAATGTATATCTTGCAAAACTGGGAATCGATCTGACACCGGATGAAACAGAGGAGTTTGAGCTGGGGCCGGTTGGGTCCGGTCCCGATGGGAAGCCGCTGCCGAAGGTGGCATATCTGGTCACCCATATGGCATCCCACGATACGTGGAACTTCTTGCTGTACGGGCAAAGTGCCATCGGATTCCTGCCTACGATTGTCCAGCCGACGGAGATTCTGGACGGTGCAATGGTCTGGCGCTACTGGGAGCCGAACTACTACCTGCAAAATGAAGTTTATCTGAAAGAATTGCTCCGCAGACATGGCAAGGATATTGAATTTGTCGGTATGGTTATCGCAAACAATGTTATGAAGATCGATGGGAAAGATACCATGGGCATGATGGCGGCGACACTGTGCAAGGAAACGCTGAAGGCAGACTGTATCATCGTGAACAAATCCGGCATGGGTCACTGTCAGCTGGATTCTGCGCTTGCTTTTAACTGGGCAGAAAAAATGGGAATGCCCTGCGTAATGAATTTGTCCGCTGTATCGAATGACAAACCCGGCGATATGCTGGTTATTTCCGATTCCAAGATTGATGCGGTCATCAACAGCGGAAGAAACTACGATCTTCACCATCCCAGAGTGGACCGCGTCATCGGAGAGGGCACCAATGTACCGAGTTTGATGGGCGTGGATGTCAAGGGGCCGTTTACCCATACAACCAATTTTGCCTATCAGGGGATCTGGTCGCAGCTTGGCGACTGCTATGTGACAACGGACAGTGATTTGCCGGATGTTTCGGATCAGGAACGGTAAGGAGTGATAGAAATGGCAGAGAAATTGAAGGTCGTACATTATATCAACCAATTTTATGCAGGCCTTGGCGGTGAAGATACGGCAAGTATCGGAGTCAGCGTAAGAGAGGAACCTGTGGGGCCGGGACTGCTGCTGAAGTCGCTGCTGGGAGAGCATTACGAAATTGTGGCAACCATTATCTGCGGCGATAACTATATTGCGGAACATACCGAGGAAGTCTGCGGTCAGTTTGTGGACATCGTCAGAAAATACCAAGCGCAGCTCTTTGTGGCAGGTCCCGGCTTTAATGCGGGTCGTTATGGCATTGGCTGCGGCGCGGCAACGGCGGCAATTACCGAACAGGTTAAAATCCCCGCAGTCACGGCACTGTATGCGGAAAATCCCGGAACGGATCTGTATAAAGACCGTGCTTATATTCTTCAGACAGAAAATAATGCCGCTAAAATGCGTCAGGCGATGAAACATGTGGCTGCTTTTGCCACACGGCTTGTGGAGGGTGACTTTATCGCAGATGGGCGCAAAGAAGGATATCATGGGTCCGGTCCGGCAATTGAGATTGATTATTCCGTGCCTGCCCCCCAGCGCGCAATTCAAATGCTCCTTGAAAAATACCACCATCAGAACTTCCATACGGAAGTCATGATGCCAAATCATGAGGATATTCCCCTGCCGGTACTGGATAAGCCGCTGAAGGATATCAGACTTGCGTTTGTGACAGACGGCGGCCTTGTTCCCAAGGGAAACCCCGATCATATGGTTCCGACAAATTCCAAATATTATAAGAGTTATTCCTTTGGAGATGCGCAGAGTCTGGACCCGGCGGATTATGAGGTCAGCCATCAGGGTTATAACAATGCGTTTGTGTTGGAAGACCCCAATCGTCTGGTGCCGGTGGATGCGGCGTATGCCCTGAAAAAAGAGGGGAAAATCGGAGACCTGCTGCCGTGCTATTTTACAACAGCCGGTGTTATGACGCCCATGGAGGTCGGCAAAAAATTCGGTGAAGGAATTGCAAGGGAGCTGAAGGATCACAATGTCGATGCGGCGATTCTGACCTCCACATGAGGTACCAGCTCTCGCTGCGGTGCAGTGATGGTAAAAGAAATCGAACGGGCTGGCATTCCGATCATTCATGTGACCAATCTGACAAAGATTTCCGAGGGAATTGGCGCACACAGAATTCTGCGTGGAAACAGTGTGCTGCATGTCTTTGGAAATCCGTCGCTTCCCAAGAAGCAGGAAGAGAATTTCCGAAAAGAGCTTCTGGAAGAGGCTCTGGAGATGCTGACGCAGGCACCGGATGAAGGGCACCATGCGTTGATCCACGAGTAATGAAAATAGAAAAGCAGGGGCTTTGTCATGGAAGCTCCTGCTTTTCTCAATCGAATGCAGCGGAAAAACAGATGCAAACAAATGAGGGATTCAAGTGGACAAAAAATATGAAGCAATTCAAAATTATATTGTAAAACTGCGGCGGGAATTTCACCAGATTCCGGAAATTGGGACAGATTTGCCCAAGACAAAGGCGCTCATCTGCCGAGAACTGGATCGAATGGGTATTTCCTATCAATGTTCGCAGAGAGACAGCGGAATTCTTGCGATCATCAAAGGAGAAAAAGCAGGAAGAACCATTGCCCTGCGAACGGATATGGACGGTCTGGCTATTTTAGAGGAGACTGGTGTCTGCTATGCGTCAAAGCATCCGGGCAGTATGCACGCGTGCGGACATGATGCGCATATGGCAATTTTACTGGGAACGGCTCGGATTTTGAGGGAAGAACGAAAAAATCTGCACGGGACTGTAAAATTGATTTTTCAGACAGCAGAAGAAATCTCAAGAGGCGCAGAGATTGTCATTCAGAATGGATGGATTGATGATGCAGATGCAATTTTCGGTCTGCATATCGGCAACATTCTTGGAAAAGACATTCCGAGTGGCACGCTGATCTTCCCACAGGCCTGCTGCATGGCATCCTTCGACAAATTTGTCATCCGGGTAAAAGGGCAGTCCTGTCATGGATCTACCCCGGAAAAGGGTGTAGACCCTGTAAACATTGCGGCCCATCTGATTTTATCCTTGCAGACAATCCAGACGAGGGAAATTTCAGGCACCGATTCCAGCGTTATTACAATCGGAAAAATTCAGGGCGGTGCGCAGTATAATGTTATTCCGGATCAGATTGTTCTGGAAGGCACCATCCGTGCGCTGGATGAGAAGGTGCGGCAGTATATTGCACGAAGAATCCGCGGCATGTCCACGGCCATTGCAGCGACCTTCGGCGGAACCTGTGAATGTGATATTATCGTCGGAGCGCCGCCGGTTGTGAATGACGAAGCAATGGCAGAACTGGCGGCTTCCGCTGTGAGTGATCTGTTTGAGCCGAAGGATATTATCAGTAATTTTCCGATTCCAAATCTGGGCGGAGAGGACTTTGCGAATTATCTGCAAAAAATTCCCGGGGCATTCTTTTTCCTAAGCTCCTCCAATCCCAAAAAGGCGACAGATATTCCGCACCACAACCCAAAATTCAATATTGATGAAGATGTAATGTGGAAGGGTGTGGTTGCGTTCATTAGGATTGTGCACAAATTTCTTGCTTGTTAAATATAATCGGCCGATTTCTGCTCGTCAGGTGTGTGTCTCTGAATCCTGACGAATCTGCCAGACAGAGATGCCTTTGAAGTGTCAGTTCGGCAGATATGAAGTAGTAGCTCCATATGAAAGAAAAGCTTTTCCACAGTGAAGCCAAAAGATTGTGGATACTATGGATGCAGAAAACTATGAAAAGCTTGCTGCCAAATTTTCGGCAGCAAGCTTTTTACTTTGGAAAGAGAATACAGCAAAGGCGGTGATTATCGGCAGACCCACAAATTCCGGATCTGGCTTTCAATATCGTCATAGTTCCACAGGGTGTTGGAACGGGAAATGCTGTTGGGATCATTTACCTTTATCTGACCGTCTGTATAGCCGGTCATCACAATGTAATGGCCGGAGGTGGTGAAGTCTCCCGGCCCCATGATACAGATAATGGGATTACCTGCCTCCAGATTTCGGATAATTCGATTTTCGTCCAGCGGAATTTCCGTGACATCCAGCCCCAGCATCGGTCCACCTTCCGAAATAAGGGTCCAAGAGCTGCCGTTGCCGTTGACGCTGTATCCATGCTCCTGACTGAATTGTGCCATATACTGGGGCGAATAGTCGGTGTTATGCAGCAGGTAGATGCTGACCATAGACAGGCAGGTAGGCCCACAGCCCGTTAATCCAAACAGATCTCCGGCGTATTCCTCATACCCCCATCGCTCATCCCACTGAAGCAGCAGCGGAACGGTGTCGCAATTCTCATATTCCTTCAAATCAATTTCCGGGTGCAGATCCTTTTTTGTGGGATAGTTTCGGACGAAGGATTCAGTTTCCGGGTTGCGGTTCATCAGTTCAATCAGCTCGGCAGGGTATTGATCGTTGGAAAGCTCCAAATTCGGGGTCGGCTGCGGGAGCGTTTCTTCCGTATCCAAAATATGCCGATGCTGAGTGTGGAAATCCCCTGCAAAATCTGGGAAATTCATAATATTGATGGTTATAATTGTAATGACAACCATCAGAAACACACACCATTTCAGAAATTTCTTCATTTTCATCTCTCCTTTATGTCAACGGCATCGGGGTCTATCTCTAAAATGATTATAACAGCGGGATGGAGACAGTTTGTTGAAGAATACTTAAGACATTCTATCAATTTATTTAAGATATTCTTACGGAAGAGAAAAACCTATGGAGAAGAAAATGAGAAAGCGTCCGGCGGCATACAAACAATGGGTCTGATGGGAGATCCATCTGCTGAAATTCATAAAAATGGTATAATATTCATTTTTCAAGCAGACAAGCTCAAGGATAGGATTTAAATGTGCCGAATAACAGTTGCAATAGCAAAGAGGGGATGTTATAATAGCCAAATATGTTTAAAATGGAAGAATTGGAGCAGTGAAAAATGGGTTTTACCACATCAACATTCTTTTTTATGTTCATGCCGGTTATGGTTGTGATTTATTTCACAGCCGTCTTTTTCTGTAATAAGTTTCCCAATATGGACAAAATTCGACTCAAAGATGCGGCGCTTGTGCTGCTGAGCATGTTTTTTTATTCATGGGCATGCGAATCCCATGTGCTGTGGCTTGTGCTGTATATTGTGCTGATTTATGCCATGGGCTTTCTGGTTCAGAAAACCCGGGATCTTTACATAAAACTACCGGTTTACCGCAAAGACGGCTCGGATTTTCAACGGATTCCGATGCAATCCGTTGGGGCAGGCGTGTTCTTTCTGGCAATTGTGGTAACGGTTTCGATTCTGGTGCGCTATAAATACGCAGATTTTCTCAATGAGAATTTCTCGTATCTCGGTATAACAGTTCCCAATGGGGCGCTGCTGACGGCACCGCTTGGAATTTCCTTTCTTGTCTTTTCTGCGGTGTCCTATCTTGCGGATATCAGGCAGGGGAAAGCGGATGCCGGAAATCTCATGGACTGTGCAGTGTATCTGACCTTCTTCCCGAAAATTGTTTCTGGTCCGATTGTGCTGTGGCGGGACTTCAAGCCTCAGCTTCGGGGCGGCAGACCTTCTCTGGAAGGCACTGTTTCGGGCATAAACCGCATCTGCATCGGGTTTGCGAAAAAAGCACTGCTGGCAGACGTATTCGGAATGACCATTGCCCAGATTGATTAC
Source organism: Faecousia sp. (assembly GCA_029257715.1). GTDB lineage: Bacteria > Bacillota > Clostridia > Oscillospirales > Oscillospiraceae > Faecousia. The sequence continues at coordinate 13,266 of JARIAT010000081.1, forward strand.
AAGGGGGCAATGGGGATGGATACCCCCACGGTCTGGATTACCGTGCTGCTTTATATGCTTCAGATTTATTATGACTTTGCCGGTTATTCGGATATTGCCATTGGTCTTGCGGAGATTCTTGGCTTTTCCTGCAAGGAAAACTTTCATTTTCCCTACCGTTCGCTGTCCATTACCGAGTTTTGGAAACGATGGCATATCTCTCTGGGCGCATGGTTCCGGGAGTATGTCTATATTCCTCTGGGCGGTAACCGCCGAGGCCTTGCAAGAACGCTTTTGAATCTGGGTGTGGTATTTGCATTGACAGGCATCTGGCATGGTGCCAGCTGGAAATATATGATTTGGGGGGCGGTCAACGGAATTCTTGTGATGGCAGAGCGGGTTTATATGAAAAAACCGTTTTATCAAAAGGTCCCGTCGATTGTGAAATGGGCCGGTACCATGATGATTGTCATGCTGTTCTGGCAGTTTTTCCGATTCCCGCTGGCGCAGGACGCATATGAGTGCATTGGAAGTCTGTTCCGGCACAGTCATGCAGACCCTCTCTTCACATGGAGGTATTTTCTGGACACCAAGCTGATGGCTATGATAGCGATTGGAATTTTCGGAGCAACGGTTCTGGGAAGTCCCCGAATAAAGGCAGGATGGGACAGAGTTGCGCAAACAAAGGCAGGCTTTGCGCTTCAGGAGGCGGTATTGCTGGTTCTGCTCATGCTGTCTGTGATTGCAATTGTCAGCTCTACATACAGCCCCTTTATTTATTTCCAGTACTAACAAGGAGAGACAAACATGAAAAAAATACGAATTGTCGTGGCGGCGGTGTTCATAGCCATGATGTTTGTTCCGCTTTTATGTCTCAACACGCAGCCCAATGTGGCTTCGGAGATCGATAACCGTATGCTTGCGGAAAATCCCTTCAGTCCGGAAGTCCGAAATCGGGAGGATGCGGATCTGACCGATGATATCGACAGCTATCTGAGTGATCGTATTGGATTTCGGGATGAAATGCTTCTGGCCAATACGGTACTCAATGACCGCTTGTTCGGAAAAATGGATCACCCGAGCTATGCCTATGGAAAGAACGGATATGTGTTTTTTGATTCCATGGTTCCGGGGACGTTTGAAAATTTCCACATTGTTTTTGCCGATATGATTGAGTCGGTGCAGAACTACTGCCATGCCCGGGGGGTTCCCTCGATCTTTGTGTTTAATCCGGAGAAGAAAGCGGTATACAGCGAATTCCTTCCGGAAGGTGTCAATTATAACAATGATTGGGTAAGTCTGTTTTTTCAGGAATTGGACAAGCGAAATATCGACTATGTAGACAATACTCAAATTCTGATTGAAAAGAAAAATGAGGGAGAGACGGTTTTTAACCGCAAGTATAATGCGGGGCACTGGAATGATCTTGGTGCGTTTTATGGGGTGAATCACATTCTGCAAAAGGTGCAGGAGTTTTTTCCGGCGGTGCAGCTGAATGAGAAAGAGGACTTTGACATTGAATATGCCCTCAATACTTCCCTGCAGGTATCCCGCTTCCCGATTCGGGAGGAAGAACCTGTGTTTACAGCCAAGCACGAGGTGGAAACCCTGACGAACCTTTATCGGGACGAAACGAAGATGGATGAGCGCTATCGCGCGTTTCTCTATACGGTCAATGAAGAAAAAAAGCAGATGGGGAGTCCCAAAACCCTGGTATTTCAGGGAAGCTATATGAACAGCATGGGTTATAAGTTCCTTCAGAACAGTCTTGGGGAATACATTGCTGTCCACGATTATCAGAATATATTGAATTTTCCCTATTATTTTAATCTGTATCAGCCGGAATGTGTCATCTTTGAGGTGGCGGAATACACGTTTACCAATAATTACTTTGATTATGCCGCCATGCAGTCGCTCCACTGGAATCCGGAGCTTGCGGCATATGTGCCGGGGCACAGCATTAACGAGATTCAGAAGCTGACCGGAGAGGAAGTAAGCGTCGAGCGGGGAAAGGTGTTTACAACCATTCGCTGGAAAGCAGACCGGATTCAGGAATATGCCTGGCTGATTGCCGGCGGTGCGTTTGATATGGCGCTGGTGGACCCGGAAGAGAATCTCTATGAGGTCTCGATTCCCAATGACAGCTTTGATGAGAATTGGGATGCGCTCTACATTATGGATTCGTTCGAGGAGCAGATGAGTCTCTATCAGCTCAAGAATTTGACGATTGAAATTCTGGACCAGAAGGAAACGTTTGATTCTTGACAAATGGTTATGGGTGTGATATATTCACGCCATCTCAATTGGAAAGAGTCTTTCCAAAGCAAGATATGCGACCGCCGATGAAAGTCGGCCAAGGCCATACGGACAGCCGGGTCGAATGCCGAAAACTGTGGAGACACAGTTGGCAACTTCTGTTGCCTTATTGATTGAGTTAAAAGCTCAGTTTTATAAGTTGGTTACTATAAACCATGTGCCTGGCGGCATGAACTTGTGAAATGGTCAATAAGAGTAGTAAAAGTAATCTTTGCTATATAGACTCTGATCGGTTGTGAGACTGGAATCCCTTCGCCTGGATGGTCTGCGCTTTTTTGAGAAGGGCAGGATTGAGGGGAAATTGTTTCAACACAAGTGGTATGCTGCGCTGCGGCATACCACTTTTTTGCGCCGCAGCGTCCTTTGAAAGATACCGCAAGGGCGGTATCACGAATATAGTTTGGAGGAAATACAAATGAAACAAAAAATCCTGATGCTTTTTGCGGTGCTTATGTTGGCTGTGGGTCTGTCAGCCTGCGGCGGCAGAGAAACCCTGACCCTCAATGTTTACAACTGGGGAGAATACATCTCTGACGGAAGTGAAGGAGGCTTAGATACCATTGCGGCCTTTGAGCAGTGGTATGAGCAGACCTATGGGATGCCCATTCAGGTCAATTATACGACCTTTGCATCCAATGAGGATATGTACAATAAGCTTTCTTCCGGTGCGGTCAGCTACGATGTGGTGATCCCTTCGGATTACATGATCGCCCGGATGATTGAAGAGGATTTGCTGCTTCCGCTGAATTTTGACAATATTCCCAATTATCAATATATCGACGAATCCTTTCATGGCCTGTATTATGATCCCGAGGATCGTTACACGGTTCCCTATACCTACGGTGTTGTCGGCATTATGTATGATGCCAATGTGGTAGCTCCGGAAGATGTGGGGGGATGGGATCTCATGTGGAATGAAAAATACACCGACCGGATTGTGCAGTATAATAACTCCAGAGACGCGTTCGGTACGGCCATGTATAAGCTTGGGATTGATATCAATTCCAATGAGCACTCCGACTGGGATCGTGCGGCACAGGAGCTGATTGCCCAGCGTCCGATGGTGAAGAGCTATGTTATGGACGAAATTTTCAATATGATGCAGTCCGGTGAGGCGGCCATCGGCTCTTATTATGCCGGAGATTATTTTACCATGCGCGATGCGCAGGCAGAAAATGTGGATTTGCAGTTCTACTATCCCGAACCTACCAATTTCTTTGTGGATGCCATGTGTGTGCCGAAATCCTCTCAGAATCAGGAACTGGCAGAAATCTTCATCAATTTTATGCTTTCGGAGGAAGCGGCCGTTGCCAATGCGGAATTCATCAGCTATGCCTGCCCCAATCGGCTCGTCTATGAGAATCCGGATTATCTTTCCGACATGGGGGAAGATGTCATAGAGATTCTCTATCCGGATCTGGGCGCTTTTTCGGAGCGTTACAACCGTTATGCCTATCGCAGCCTGAATTCCGAGACGCTGGACTATGTCAATACCCTCTGGGAATCGGTAAAACTGAATTAACGGTTCCAAAGAAACGGCGTTTTTTACAGCACCCATTAAAGTAGAACGAGGCGCAGCCACTGGCTGCGCCTCAAGTCATCATTGCGTGATAGGATTCAGGTACAGAGAGAACCATTCCGGGGGCACCGACGCACCCCTTACAGCTCTTCCAAAAGAAAATGGGCCATACATTCCATGGCGTGGGAAGCTTTCCGCAGAGGAAACATCTGAAAAACATGCCACATATCTTCCCAGACCTCCAGCCGGCAGGAAACACCGGACTGCTTCATCTTTTCGCACAAGCGCTCAGAGTCGGAGAAGAGAATTTCATGGCTCCCTACCTGAATCAGCGTAGGCGGGAATCCCTCAAAATCACCAAACAGTGGCGAGAGCATGGGACAGGAAGGATCCTGTCCGGCGGCATAAGCTTTGCCCACAGCGGCAAGATATTCCGCACTCAGCATGGGGTCGAGGTCTTTGCGTTCTTCATAGGATGAACCGGAGCCGGTCAGATCCGTCCAAGGAGACATCAGCAGAATCGCGCCCGGAAGCATTCGTCCGCTCTGTTTGAGCCGCAGACACAGACTCAGTGCCAGATTTCCTCCGGCAGAGTCTCCGGCGAGGACGATGTCTCCGGCTCCATAGCCTAACAGCATCAGGTGATCCCAGACGGTCTGCGCATCATCCAGTGCGGCGGGATATGGAAATTCCGGGGCCAGACGGTATTCAAATGCCAGAACATCATATCCGGTGCATTGGGTAAGCTTGGAGGCAAGAACTTTGGAATAGCCGAGATTTCCGCTGGTATAGCCCCCTCCGTGACAATAGAGAATGGCGCGTTTTTTCTTGTGTGGACGTTCCAGACGCATCCATGCGGCAGGGATATTCTGAATCTCAAAGCACTCCCATTTCATTCCGGATGTGGGAGCTGTGAGATTTCCCAGAATCTCCTGGTTCCGCCGCTGCCGGCTGAGTTCCTCTTCGGTCAGTTCCTGGGGCATATTCGCTCCGTGGACTGCTTTTAAAATCCGCATCATGGGATCGAGCTTCTGTTCGGGGCGTCGGAATTTGCGGGGGTATTCTTGACTCATAAAAAACCTTTCTATCTTTCGGAGCAAATGGCAAATCTTATTTGGATTATTATATAACAGTCAGCGGCTCTATGACAAGGATATTTTTTCTATGCCTTGCGAACAGGGGAAACAGATGCTAAAATACGAGAAGTAGAAAGCGAGGCGAATGGGGTTGCACAAGAAAACACCATGGTACAAAATGGACAACGCCAGTGTCATGTATACCTCCATGCAGAAGGATGAATTCTCTGCGATTTACCGTATTTCGGCGGTGATGACGGAGAAAGTGGATCCGCAGGCGCTGCAGAGGGCCATTGATCGGGTGATGCCCAGATTCCCGGGATTTCGCAGCAAAATTAAAAAAGGATTTTTCTGGCATTATTTTGAACCGAATCGGGCACCGGGGCCGTTTTTAAAAGAGGATGTGGCAGAGCCGTGCCGTCCGGTTCGGTTTCAGGAGGATAATCACTGGCTGGTTCGTTTTTTTTACTATGATCGGCGGATTTCCGTGGAGGTCTTCCACGCCATTTCCGATGGTTCCGGAACGCTGACATTTTTCCGGTGTCTGCTGGCGCAGTATCTTCGGGAGCGTGGGATTATGATTCCCACAGGGGAAGGACTTTTGGACCTTGATGAGAAATCCACTGCCGACGAGTGGGAGGATGCGTATTCGAGATATGCAACCAAAATCTGCAAACCTCAGCCGCTGGAACGCCACGTCTATCAGAATATCGGAACACCGGAGCCATTCTATACTTTTAATGTCACCATGGGCTTTGTTTCCGTGGATCAGCTTAAGGAAAAGGCCAAGGCCTGCGGAGTTTCGGTGACAGAATATCTAAGCGCGGTACTCATGTATGTGTTGATGATGAAGCAGAAACGGGAACATCCTCTGAAAGAAAAGAAAATTGCGCTTTCGGTTCCGGTGAATCTTCGGGGCTATTTTCCAACCAAAACACTTCGGAATTTTATTCTGACCGTTCAGCCGTGGATTGACCCGTCTTTGGGAGAGTACAGTTTCGAGCAGGTGGCGGCCCATGTTCACCACTATATGCACCTTCACTGCTCCGTGCAGGAGATGCAGGCGGCGTTCAGCCGGCATGTGCGGCTTCAGAATAATCGGGCGCTGAAGTTGGTGCCTGTTTTTATTAAGGTTCCCATTATGTCCATGAGCTATCAGCTGCGCGGGACAGACCCATATTCGGCCATTTTCTCCAATCCCGGGGTTTTTCGGGTCCCGGAACAGATGAAACCCCATATTCACCACATGGAAGCGATTCTGGGACAGGCCACTGTGCCCAGAGCACATCTGGCAGCCATCAGCTATGGAAACACCATGGAGCTTAGTTTTTCCGGAACCATGAAGGAAAGCGAGCTGGAGCGGGATTTCTTCCGCTTTTTGGTAAAGCAGGGGATTGCTGTGCATATCGAGAGCAATCGTCAGCGATCTGCGGATGCGGAAGGAGGAAGATAAATGTCATACTGTGTCAATTGCGGTGTGGAGCTGGGAAAAGGGATGGCTCGCTGTCCCCTGTGCAATACACCGGTAATTAATCCCAATGAAATCGACCTGCATGTGTCTGAGCCGTTTTTTCCGGAAAAACAGGAGAAAATGCAGCCGGTTTCCAAAAAAGAGCTGGCACTGCTGCTCAGCACGATGTTTGCGTCGGTGGCGGTTTGCTGCGGTCTGCTGAATCTGGCACTGCATCCGGAGCATTTGTGGTCGCTGTATGCGGTCGGGGCGGCAGGGATGCTCTGGATTTGGTTTGTGCCGCCTCTGCTATGGAGAAATATGCCGTTTCTGCTCCGAGTGGGAGTCAATTTAGGGGCAATCGCCGTGTATGTGCTACTGATTGCGCTGGCCTCCGGAGGTCTTTACTGGTATGTGCATCTGGCGCTGCCGCTGCTTCTGGCAGGGACGGTTCTTATCCTTGCGGGGTGCTGGCTGATGCGGGGCGGCAGACGGTCAATGCTGACTTCTGCGGTGATGGTTTTAATCGGCATCGGCATAGCTTGCCTGATGACGGAGCTGTTTGTGGATCGGTTCCTGACCGGAACGTGGGATCCGGCGTGGTCGCTGATTGTGTTGGCGGTGAGCATCGGGCTTTGCGTGCCGCTGATTGTTGTAAGGTGGGTTCCCGCACTTCGGGAGGAAGCCAGACGAAGATTCCATCTATAAAAAAGAAAAGGCAGTACCGATTTGGTACTGCCTTTTTGTATAAAGAACCATCAGACACGCCGCCGATTTCTGAAACGGCCGGAGCCAATGGTAACGAGCAGCTCCTGCTGAAGCGCTTGACGCAGCAGCGGACGATGAAGAGAGCGCCCGATGAAGACGGCACGGCTTTCTTCCATGGAATCACAGCCGGTGATGCTGTATGTCCGGTCGGCAACATCGAACCGCAGCCAGCTCTGACCGGCCTTCAGATATCCTTTAGCTCGGAAAATTGTTCCAAACACACCGCTGACCACACCTTCCAAAAACAGAATCAGTGCATCAGGAGAGGGAAGGCTGACATCGGTCAGACCCAGGTTCTCCAGATTGCTTTCTGCGTCCTGCGATTCGGGGAGCGCGCCGCTGAGACCTCGCTCGAGAATGTCCTGCCACCAGGATTCTGGATTGTGGGAATAGTGTGTCGTAATGACCTGCGCAGTGGGATTGATCTGACGGAGTTCAGTACCTAATTCGGACAGCTCCTCTTCGGAGGCGGATTCCATTTTGGAAACGAGAATGGTTCCTGCGGCAGAGAGCTGATCCCGATAGATCTCCGGAAATTCCTCCATATATCTGGAAAAAGAATGACCGTCCAGAATGGTGATGGGGGAGAGCAGGGTAATGCGGTCATACTGAATCTGGGAAAGATTTTCAAGGACCTTACTCAGCATCCCAACACCTGTTGGCTCCACAATGAGATATTCCGGGTCAACGGTATTGGCAATGGTGAGCACAGAGGAGGCAAAGTCTGACTTCATCGAACAGCAGATACAGCCCTCCGTCAGTTCCCAGATGTTTTGCTTTGCGGTATTTTCATCGCCGCTGAGCACACCCCCATCTACCCCCACTTCTCCATATTCATTTTCCATGATTGCAAAGTCTCTGCGGGTGCGGCGGGCAAGCTCCCGCAGAAAGGTGGTCTTGCCCGCGCCTAAAAAGCCGGAAATGACCAGTACTTTCATCAGTCGCAGACTCTGACAACGGGCTTAATGAGGTCCTTAGGCTTGTCACGCATGAGGAACAGCGCTTCCTCCAGATGCTCCCAGCCGTCAAAGACGTGGGACACGAGGGGATGCACGTCGAGCTTACCGGAAGCAACCAGTGCGCCCAGCTTTTCCATGCGCAGACGTCCGCCGGGCATCAATCCACCGCGGATGTCCTTATGGCCCATGCCGACGCCCCACTCTACACGGGGAATTGTGACATAAGTACCCTTGCCGAGATAGTTGACGTTGCCGATGACACCGCCGGGCTTGAGACATTTGACAGCCGCTTCAAAGGTTTCACATTCACCGCCGGCAATGATAACCTTGTCAACACCCTTGCCGTTGGTCATAGCGAGCACCTGATCCTCAATGGGGCCGTCTTTGTAGCTGACAAAATCCGTTGCGCCGTAGCCCTTTGCGGCCTCAACACAGACAGGCCGTGTGCCAACTGCGATAATCCGGGAGGCACCGCGCAGGTTTGCGCCGGCAACACTCATCAGACCAACGGGGCCGATGCCGATGACAAGAACCACATCGCCAAACTGAACATCTGCAAGCTCAACACCGTGGAAACCGGTGGGAACCATGTCCGAAAGCATACAGGCATCTACCGGATCAATCTCCTTCGGCAGCAGTGCCAGGTTTCCGTCAGCATCATTGACATGGAACAGCTCAGAGAAGACGCCGTCTTTGAAATTCGAGAACTTCCAGCCGGCGAGCATTCCGCCGGAGTGCATTGCATAACCGGCCTGAGCTTCCAGAGAGTTCCAGTCGGGGGTAATAGCAGGGACGAGCACACGATCGCCGGGCTTGAAGTCCTTGACGAGGGCACCGACTTCCACCACCTCAGCGCAGCATTCGTGTCCGAGAATCATGTTATGGCGCTCACCGATGGCACCTTCCCAGAGGGTATGGATATCGGATGTGCAGATGGCAACCGCCAGAGGCTTACAAATGGCATCCTGGGGGCCGCAGACGGGACGATCTTTTTCAATCCAGCCGGACTCACCGATTTTGAGCATTGCGTAACCTTTCATTTTGAAACACTCCTTTGCATGATGGTTGATCGAAACGAACAGACGAGCCATTCGAGGGATTCGATTTGCCGCCATTATACAAGACGGATAAACAAAATATCAATTCCTTTATCTTCCAATTTTTGAAGCTGTTTTTTGTAGAATTTCACGGAGACGGTGATGCGAAAGTGAAACAAAACTTCTGAAATTTTCTTTCAATGAGTGAAAAACAAAATTTTAATTCTGATTATAAATGGATAAAATGCGCGAAACTGCGAATCTTTAAAACCTGAAGTGAGAAAAGCGTGCCCCAGAATGCAGAGGAAATATTATCGCTAGGAACGCTTTGTGATATTGTCACATACATTGTCCCGTGGAAGCGGTATTGTAATCACACAAACCACAAGGAGGAACCATTATGCTTAAATTCACAGTGCTGATCTCGGCACTTTTGCTTCTGGCCGGATGCGGTGCAGGTACCGCTCAGGCGAACTATCGTCATATCAGTCAGGAGGAAGCAGCGTCCATTATGGAGTCAGAATCAGATTATGTGATTCTCGACGTCCGCACCCCGGAGGAATTCGCCGCCGGTCATATCCCCGGAGCGATTAATGTTGCAAACGAGACAATCGGCCGAACGGAAATTCCTGAGCTGCCGCAGAAGGATCAGAAGATTCTGGTTTACTGCCGCAGCGGCCACCGCAGCCGTCTGGCCTCCGGAAAGCTGGCGGCACTGGGATATACCAATCTGCTGGAGTTTGGGGGCATCAATACCTGGACGGGGCCTGTTGTGACAGACTAAACCCCAGCGCAGCTCTTTACGAAGGAGCTGTGGACAGGAAAATGCTTCGATGCTATAATGATATTAAAGGTGGGCAGGATGCCCGGATAAAACTTGAAAGGAAGATCTCTATGAAAAAAGTCTTGCTGTTCGGCTCTGTGATGTGACCCGGCTGTGATCCTGTGAAAGCGGTGCTTTCCGAGAATCATGTCCGCTTTGAGTATGCGGACATTACGAAATCCATGCTGGCGCTCAAGGCGTTTCTCGTCATTCGTGATACCAGTGATGCTTATCGCGACATCCGTGGGAAGCGCAGCATCGGAATTCCGATGCTGCTGGTGGACAATGTTCCTTATCTCATCAGCGGCCCTGAACATATGCAGGAGCTGATTGATACATTGGATCTTGCAGAATAAACAAAAGTACTCCCCTGCCGAAAAACTCGGCAGGGGAGCGGTCGATAGAAATCGAAGGGGTGCAGCGAATTATCCAACCTCTTCAAAGCCGGTCATGTCCTGAAACAGGGTGGGAACCGGCCGGTCGGCACGAATCATAAACTGGACAAAGGCGTTGAAATCTCTCCGAACCTCATCTAATTTTCCTTGCGTATAGGCACGATGAAATCCGGAAAATTTGGCTTCCCCCAGTACCATCCAGTCCATTCCCTGTGCGGAGAGTGTTTCGCAGGCTTTCTGGGTCAATTTATGGCAATAGTCAAAATCCTGGGCGCAGCGTGTGATGATGTGATCCGTGATGGCATCATGGGTGGTACAGAATGCGGCGAGAAGACTGTTTTCATCTTCAGGACGGATGACACGGGCGGGATCGGCAGCGTATTGCTCCCGATAGAGCAAAAGCCCCTGAGCGGCGGCATCGTCCGCCTCCATGATTTGGGTGCAGGATGCACCGTCCACATAGTCCGTAAAGCGGATCTCATACTTCTTCATAACCAGTTCTCCATTCTCGTTTGCGTTGTACCTCTATTATAGTGCAATTGCGGATGAACCGCAACCGATTTTACGCATTTTGCTGCAGCTGTTTGAAAGAAGGATGGCTGCCGCAGCGATGCTTTGCAAGGGCGGACAGCCGAAAATGGCCGGGAAAATCAGATCGCATAGTCACAGATTACAGGAGTTTCCGGGGGTAAGAAATTAAGACCCGGGACGGATCATCTCTTGACAAGTGAAGAGATTTCCAATATAATATAGTAAAAATGAGGGAGTAATTCCGTGCGGGTGGAAATCCGCATGAAGCCGACCGTCATACCGGTTCCTTTGGAACCCGGAACGCTGAAAGAATGAGACTCGTGCACATCTGTCAACCTTAACGGTTGATTTTTGTGCATGAGTCTCTTTTTTATTATTTAAAGGAGAATTGTAGATGATGAAGCAAGAGTACACACAGTCCTCGCAAGAGGTTCTGCGCCAGCTTGAGGCAACAGAAGCAGGATTGACTTCTGCGGAGGTTTCCCGGAGACAGGAAAAGTATGGCCCCAACAAGCTCAAAGACGCAGAAAAGAAGACCCTGCTGCAGCGGTTTCTGGATCAGCTGAAGGACCCGATGCTGATTATCCTGATGATTGCAGCTGCGGTTTCCGCAGGAACGACCATCCTGCATAATGTTCAGAATCCGGAAAATCCTGAGGGTCTGGCGGAAGTATTTATTATTCTGATTGTTGTGCTGCTGAATGCGGTCCTCGGCGTACTTCAGGAGTCCAAAGCGGAGGCGGCAATCGAAGCGCTGCAAACAATGACAGCAGCAACCTGTAAAGTGCTGCGGGACGGCAAGCAGGTCACGGTTCATTCCGACGAGCTGGTTCCCGGTGATGTGGTGATTCTGGAGGCCGGTGACGCGGTCCCTGCTGACGGGCGGCTGCTGGAGTCCGCCAGCCTGAAAATTGAGGAGGCCGCACTGACCGGCGAATCTGTGCCTGTCAACAAGGTGATCGATGCGCTGGGGCTTTCCAGCGGTCAGGAGGATGTTCCTCTGGGTGACCGCAAGAATATGTGCTATATGGGTTCAACGGTTGTTTACGGCCGGGGCAAGGCTCTGATTACCCGAACCGGTATGGATACGGAAATGGGTAAGATTGCCGGTGCGTTGGCGGCTACTACGGAAGAACAGACACCCTTGCAGAAAAAGTTGGATGAACTGGGAAAATCCCTGTCCAAGATGGTTTTGGGCATCTGCGTGTTCATTTTTGCGTTTAACCTGTTTATGGCCGGTTCCTTTGAACTGAATGTGGTTCTCGAAACCTTCATGGTTGCGGTGTCTCTGGCGGTTGCCGCAATTCCGGAAGGTCTGGCGACGGTTGTTACGGTTGTGCTTTCCATCGGTGTTACAAACATGAGTAAGCGCAATGCCGTGATCCGCCGTCTGACTGCGGTTGAGACACTGGGCTGCACCCAGATTATCTGCTCGGATAAGACGGGAACCCTGACCCAGAATAAGATGACGGTTGTGGAGCATGTCGGCCCGACACAGCTGCTGGCATCTGCCATGGCCCTTTGCTCTGATGCAAACCTCAACGGTGAAGGTCAGGCGGAAGGTGAGCCTACGGAGGCGGCGCTGGTTAATTTCGCAAATCAGGAAGGGCTGCCAAAGCAGCAGCTTGAAAAGACACAGCCCCGTGTGGACGAGGCACCTTTTGATTCTTCCCGGAAGATGATGTCCACCATCCATGATCTCGGAGGAAAATACGTCCAGTATACGAAGGGGGCACCGGACGAAGTCCTGAAGCGCTGTGCCTTCTATCTGGATCAGGATGAAGTCAAGCCCATGACCCGGCAGAAGATGGATGAAATCCTCAGAGCCAACAAGGATATGGCAGATCGGGCGCTTCGCGTTCTGGCTGCGGCAAAGCGGGAATGGACGGAAAAGCCCGCCGAAAATACACCGGAATTTCTGGAACAGGATCTGATTTATATTGGTCTGACCGGCATGATTGACCCGGTTCGTCCCGAGGTGAAGGCAGCCATTGAAGAATGCCGCTCGGCAGGAATCCGGCCTGTTATGATTACCGGTGATCACAAAGATACCGCCGTTGCCATCGCAAAGGAATTGGGTATTATTGAAGATGCCTCTCAGGCGATTACCGGTGCAGAACTGGATGCTATCTCGGATGAGGAGATTGCGGAGGCGGTCAAGCGTTACTCGGTCTATGCCCGTGTACAGCCCGAACACAAGGTCCGTATTGTCACTGCATGGAAGGCTAACGGTGCCATCACGGCAATGACCGGTGACGGTGTTAATGACGCACCCTCCATCAAGGCCGCAGACATCGGTGTCGGCATGGGTATTACCGGCACGGATGTCACAAAGAATGTGGCGGATATGGTTCTGGCGGATGATAATTTTGCAACCATTGTAACAGCTGTCGGCGAGGGCCGCAGAATTTACAACAATATCCGAAAGGCTATCCAGTTCCTTCTGGCCTCTAACATGAGTGAGGTTCTTGGTGTTTTCTGCTCAACGCTGATGGGCTTTACTCTGCTCAATCCCGTCCACCTGCTGTTTATCAACCTTGTTACGGACTGCTTCCCGGCATTGGCACTGGGCATGGAAGAGGCAGAGCCTGACACCATGAGCAAACCGCCCCGCAGCTCTAAGGACGGCATTTTCTCCGGCGGACTTGGATTCGATATTGCATACCAGGGTATTCTGGTCACGGTTATCACCATTGCTTCTTATATCATCGGACACTGCTTTGAGGTTGGGCATTTTGAAATGCCCCGGGGCATCAGCAATGACGGCATGACAATGGCATTTTTGACCATGTCCATGTGTGAGATTTTCCATGCGTTTAATATGCGTTCTCAGCGCAAGTCGATCTTTACCCTCCATACCCATAATCTGGTGCTGTGGGGAGCAATGCTTGGCTCTCTGGTGCTGACAACCGCAGTGCTGGAGATTCCGTTCCTTGCAAATGCGTTTGGCTTTACTCCCATCAGCTGGACGGAGTATGGTGTGGCACTGCTGCTGGCCATTTTGGTGATTCCCATTGTTGAAATTGTCAAGCTCATTCAGCGCAAGACCGCAAAATAATTCCTTCACAAAAAACACCGCCGAATTTCGGCGGTGTTTTCACATTACTTTACTTTTGAAAGGACAGGAGAAACTCGAGGGTTTCCAACAGCCGCTGAACCTGACGTTCTGTGGCGATGGTGCCGACTTCATAGCGATGCTCCTCAAGCAGCATTTTGAAATAACAGACGGTGAGATCATTGATTAGTTCCGTTTTATGGTCATCGATATCCAGCTGCTGGGCCAAAGGACGCAGGACCTTCAGATTTCGATCTTTGAGGGAACCAGACAGGAGCATATCCCGGATGGCACCGTCAGAGTCACCCAGCTGGTTGGGATAGATTTCATAGTAGCGGGCCACAAGCTCGGTGAGGGGACGGCTGTGTGGGGCGAAGAACAGATGGAAAAAAATCTGAGGATTCGCAAAGGCATGCTGGCCGAATACACGCCATGTGTGCATATAAACTTCATAGGGAGTTTTTAAATGGGGAATATCGGCATTCAGTGTGCGGCAGTAGTTTTCCAGATACCCCATGCAGGCAAGGGTAATCAGCTCATCGACATCCTTAAAATACAGATAAATTGTCGCACTGTTAAATCCGGCACACTGCGAGATACGGCGGATCGAGACATGCTCGATGCCCTCAAAGTCAATAATATCCCGAGTACACCGCAAAAAGTTGATGATAATGCGAGTACGCTCTTCGTCAGAATATTTATATCTTCCCATTGGTACTGTTGGGCGGACTTCTAAAAGTCTGCTGCTCCTTTGTTATAATAATTGAGATGATACAGAATGGTGTGTCTGGTTCAAAAGCCGGAAAATGTTACTGTTGATCGAGTACGAGCTTGAAGGCACCGTATGCGCCGGCATCATTTCCAAGTTTTGCAAGCGCAAAGACGATAGAATTACTGGCATGGAAGATGTATCGGTCAAAATAGGGACGAATCCCATCAAGGAGAACCTGACCGGCCTTGCTGACACCGCCGCCGATTACCACAATTTCGGGATCGGCAACGATACATACATTGGCGAGAAACTCTCCCATGTAGCGGTAAAACGCATCCAGTACCTCGAGCGCCAGAGGATCTCGCTGCTTGCCACAGTCGAAAATGTCCTTGCAGGTCAGCGGATCGATTGCCCGAAGGGGAGAGTCGAGGGGAGAATCATTCATAATTTTTTGCGCCATGCGGACAATGCCTGTGGCGGAACAGTATTGCTCTACACAGCCGCGCTTCCCGCAGTTGCAGCGTGTGGTTTCCTCTCGATTGATGACCATATGCCCGATTTCTGCGCCTGCGCCGTGCTCTCCGCAAAGCAGTTTGCCATCGATGACAATGCCGCCTCCGACGCCGGTGCCGAGGGTTACCATGACCATGCTGCGGGCGTCATGACCGCCGCCCTTCCAAAATTCTCCGAGTGCGGCAACGTTGGCATCATTGCCGGCACGGACAGGGAAACCTACCAAACGGGAAAACTCGCTGGTGATGTCAAATTTTCCCCAGCCAAGATTGATACACTTGTTAACCTCACCAGAGGGAAGTACTGCGCCAGGAACGCCGATTCCAACACCAATGATATCACAACGGTCGATACGGTTATCCTGAAGATAGCCGTGAATGGAAACCGCAATGTCCGGAAGAATATGACAGCCCTCATCGGCGGTGTTTGTTGGAATTTCCCATTTATCGAGCATGGTGCCGAGTTCATTAAAAAAAGCAATCTTAACGGTGGTGCCGCCAAGATCTACGCCAAAACCATATTTCACAGAAAAACCTCCTGTATAGATATCCCAGTTATTATACATAGAATTTAGAATGATTTCCATAGGCAAGATGTAGAAAATAAGATGAGAAAGAGCCGTAATAGAAAAGAGAAAAGTGTTGGGAATATAGGAAATAGAAAGGATGAAAAAATCGAAAAAGATGACAGCTTCGGGAGAAGAAAAAGATTCTGAGAAAAGAAATGAAAAAATATGAAGAAAAGTGTTGACAAATGGGGAAGGGCGTGATATTATATCTGAGCGCTCGAGAGAACGCCAAACAAAATACCGGCCAATTCGATGAAGTTTGCCAAGAAAACCTC
>JARIAT010000001.1 GCA_029257715.1 Faecousia sp.
CAGGGAATGGGCGTGACCGTTACAGGCTCGGATATGAATTCTTCTGTCTCAACCGATGAGCTGATCGCCCACGGAATTCATGTGGATATCGGACATCGGGCTGAAAATATCATGGGTGCGGACTGTGTGCTGAGAACAGCTGCGGCCCACAATGACAACCCCGAAATCGCCGCAGCCAGAGCATCCGGAATTCCGGTGTTTGAGCGTGCAGAGGCGTGGGGATGGATTATGCGGGCATACCGCCATGCGGTCTGCTTCTCCGGCACGCACGGAAAGACCACCACGACGTCCATGATGACCCATATCCTTCTGGCGGCCCAGAAGGATCCTACGGTTATGATCGGCGGATATCTGCCGATTCTTCATGCAGGACACCGCGTGGGTAACGGGGATACCATTGTCATGGAGAGCTGTGAATACTGCGACTCTTTCCT
The DNA here is from genome assembly GCA_029257715.1 of Faecousia sp. Taxonomy (GTDB): domain Bacteria; phylum Bacillota; class Clostridia; order Oscillospirales; family Oscillospiraceae; genus Faecousia. The sequence goes on from JARIAT010000001.1 coordinate 435, forward strand.
GAATTTCTTCCCGACACTTGCAGTTGTTCTGAATGTGGAGGCTGACCATCTGGATTATTTTAAGGATCTTAAGGATGTTCAGAAGAGCTTCCGCGCGTTTGCGGAATTGGCGACCGAGGGAATTCTTGCCAACGGAGATGATGCCAATACCATGGAGGCGCTGAATGGTCTTGAATATGTGACGTTTGGTGCCGGAGAGATGAATCGCATCCACTGCGAAAATGCTTCCCACGATTGGAAACATTTCGATGTGATCTGCGATGGCAAACACTACTGCCATCTGGATCTGGGGGTAGTAGGAAAGTTCAATGCGGTCAATGCGCTGGCGGCAGCCGGTGCTGCATGGATGATGGGCATTGACGGCAAATTTGTCGCCGAGGGTCTTGCAACCTTCCGGGGAGCCGGACGGCGGATGGAGTTCAAGGGCAGCTTTCAGGGGGCAGATGTTTATGATGACTATGCCCATCATCCCGGTGAGCTGGCCGCTACCATTGAGGCGGTCAAGACGATGGGATATGAGCGGATGATTGTGGCATTCCAGCCTCATACCTACACTCGGACCAAGGCACTGTTTACGGATTTTGTCCGCGAGCTGAAGCAGGTAGATCAGGTGGTTTTGGCTGAGATTTATGCCGCACGTGAACGGAACGATATTGGAATTTCCTCGCAGGATCTTGCAAGGGAGATCCCCGGAAGCATTTTTTGCGAAACACTGCCGGAAGTAACTGAGTATCTGCGGCGTAATGCCCGAGCGGGAGATGTGATCCTGACGGTGGGTGCGGGGGACATTTACCGAGCAGGAGAGGCATTGTTCCAGTAAAAAAGATGGCTCGCTGCTTTTGCGGCGGGCCATTGAAAGGTATTTGGGGTTAGTCCTCCAGTGTCAGACGGTCAAGACCGTTGCAGCGGAATTCCTCGATGTACTGTTCGATTCTGGAGACCAGCTCCTCGTAGTTGTCATCGGTGACAGAAGGGTAGTCCATATCCCGGCGAGAAAGCTCTTCGGCCAAAATTTCATAGAAAACTGCATCTTCATAATAGGTGATTGCTTCGTGGATTCCCCCTTCGGAAAAGGCTCTGGAAGGGATGTCTTCTCCGTTCCATTTTTCCACAAGCGCCTGCATGCCTGTTCCCTGGCATAGACCGAACAGTTTGCTTTCTACGTGGTCATAGTCGGAAAAACGGTCTTCCCCTCGGGTAGAGTTGAGGATCCAGTTGCCGATATAAACCAGATCCAGAAGTCTTCGGAACTCCTTTGCGGTCAGATCAATATGCATGAGAAATCCTCCTTTACGGGAAATTTTCTCTCATTATAGCACCATATCTTGAAAATTCCAGAGGTATTTTTCGAAAAATACTTGTATTCTTTCTCTGTTTGGAATATATTATTATATCGTAATTCAATTTATGAAAAAATGAACTCAAAAACGAGGGTTATAATATGAAAAAATTAAGTGTTTGCGTTCTCTTTGGCGGTGTCAGTCCGGAACATGATATTTCTCTGCGTTCTGCAGAGTCCGTACTGAATCACATGGATCAGGAGAAGTATAACATCCTTCCTGTGGGAATCACAAAGGAGGGCGATTGGCTCCTGTTCGGCGGTGAGGATTATTCCATGCTGCCGGCCGGCACATGGATGAACTGCGAAAAAAACCGCAGAGCGGCAATTTCTCCGATTCGGGGGCAGGGACTGCTGAGCTTTGAGGGAGACTGCGTAGTGCGGGAACAGGTTGACGTGGTGTTTCCTGTGCTGCATGGCGAGAACGGAGAAGATGGTGCCATTCAGGGGCTGTTGAACCTGGCGGGAATTCCCTATGTCGGACCCCATGTGGCAGCTTCTGCTGTTTCCATGGATAAGACCTTGACCAAGCTGGTGTTGGATGAGGCAGGAATTCCGCAGGCGGCATGGCATCTGGTACATTCCTGCGACCTTGAAACTCGTATGAGTCGAATTGTCGAGCAGTTGGAAGAAAAGTTTGAATATCCCATGTTTGTAAAGCCTGCTGGTACAGGCTCCTCCGTGGGCGTGTCGAAGGCTGCGGATCAGGAGCAGCTCATGGCTGCGCTGAAGCACGCAGCGAAGTTTGATGTGAAAATTTTGGTGGAAGAATTTATTCACGGACGTGAGATTGAGGTCGCTGTTATGGGCAATGAGAATCCGGTTGCCTCTGAATGCGGCGAGATTGACTCCGGTGCAGAATTCTATGACTACGATGCCAAATATATTACAGACACCTCTACGGCCTATATTCCGGCGCGAATCAGCCCGGAAGTGGGAGAGCGTGTTCGGGAACTTGCAGTCAAGGCATACAAAGCAATCGGCTGCGAGGGCATGAGCCGAGTTGATTTCTTTGTTACTTACGAAGATGATCGTCCTGTGTTTAACGAAATCAATACCATTCCAGGCTTTACGTCCATCTCGATGTACCCAAAGCTGTTTGATTACAGCGGAATTCCATTTGCACAGCTGCTGGATGAACTGCTGGAGCTGGCTGTGGAGGCAGGCTGATGAGTAAGATTCCTGTGCTGCTGCGCATCAGCAGCAAGCAGTGCTATCAGGGGATTGAACCGGATAGTATGGAGCTTGTGACCGAGGGAACCTTGGACAGACGTCAGCAGGTGTGGGAGATTTCCTATGAAGAGAGCGAGCTGACGGAGCTGGCAGGTGTGACAACCACATTTTCTGTCAGCTCCAGAGGCATTGCCCTCAAGCGCACGGGAAGACTCCAGTCTCAGATGATCTTCCGAGAGGGAATTCGGCATGAGTCGCTGTATCAGCTTGATTTCGGTGCCTTGATGATAGCTGTGACAGCCCAGAAGATTCGCTTTGATCTTTCGGAAAGTGGAGGAACCGTGGATATTTCGTATAATATCGAAGTAGAACAGTCTGCGGCAGGTGTTGTAGAGTATCATCTGGACATTACTCCGATTCTATAAAAAAGCCGCCTTTGGGCGGCTTTTTGTTGTGATCCACAAAAGAAGAATCCATGAGAAAACGGCGGCTGCATCTGCAGCCGCCGTTTGTTGCGGATTTGGAAATCAAATTTCTTTGGACTTGGCAGCAACTTCCATCAGGCACTTGCTGAGGAATTCGTCGGGCGTCATTGCCCCAAGATCGTCACCCTTGCGGGTACGGACGGAGACGGTGCCGTTTTCCATATCCCGGTCACCAACGACCAGCATATAGGGAACCTTCTGAACCTGAGCTTCACGGATCTTATAACCGAGCTTTTCACTGCGGCAGTCGGCCTCAGCACGGATGCCGGCATCCGTGAGCTTCTGGACAAGGTTATTGGCGTATTCATGGGCACGGTCGGTGATGGGCATGACCTTGACCTGAGTACCCATCAGCCACAGGGGCAGTGCACCTGCATATTTTTCGATCAGCAGAGCCAAAGTACGCTCATAGCAGCCCATAGAGGTACGGTGGATAATATAGGGAGTCTTTTTCTGACCGTCGGAATCGGTGTATTCCATGCCGAACTTCTGAGCCAGAAGCATGTCGAGCTGAATGGTGACAAGGGTATCTTCCTTACCGAAGACGTTTTTGCACTGAATATCCAGCTTGGGACCGTAGAATGCGGCCTCATCAATGCCGATTTCATAGGAGACACCGAGATCATCAAGAATGGTCTTCATGGTAGACTGGGCAAGCTCCCACTGCTCTGCGGTTCCTTCGTACTTGACGCCTGCCTTGGCAGGATCCCACTGGCTGAAGCGGAAGGAGCAGTCGTCCTTCAGTCCCAACGTGTCGAGACAGTAGTTCGCGAGATCCAGACAATTCTTAAATTCCTCCTCCAGCTGATCGGGGCGAAGAACAATATGGCCTTCGGAAATTGTAAACTGACGGACACGGATCAGGCCGTGCATCTCTCCGGAATCCTCATTACGGAACAGGGTAGAGGTCTCGCCGAGGCGCATGGGCAGATCCCGATAGGAACGTGCTTTGCTGAGGTAAACCTGATACTGGAAGGGGCAGGTCATGGGCCGAAGCGCAAAACATTCCTTTGTATCGTCATGAGGATCGCCCAGAACGAACATACCGTCAAGATAATGATCCCAGTGACCGGAGATCTTGTAAAGATCGCTCTTAGCCAGCAAAGGCGTCTTGGTCAAAATATAGCCGCGCTTCTGCTCTTCATCCTCGATCCAGCGCTGAAGCAGCTGAATGGCACGGGCACCATTGGGGAGCATTACAGGCAGACCCTGACCAATGGATTCTACAGTGGTGAAGTAGTCGAGTTCACGACCAAGCTTGTTGTGATCGCGCTTGAGAGCTTCTGCCTGCTTATCGAGATATTCCTGAAGCTGATCCTTACTGGGGAAGCCGATGCCGTAGATTCTCTGGAGCATCTTGCGGTTGGAATCGCCGCGCCAGTAGGCACCGCAGGACTTGGTCAGCTTAAAGCCATTGTGCTTGATCCGGCCGGTGTGATCCATATGAGGACCTGCACACAGATCCGTGAACTCACCCTGCGTGTAGAAGGAAATAACGGCATCCTCAGGCAGGTCTTCGATCAGCTCTACCTTGTAGGGTTCGTTCTTTTCCTGCATATAGGCAATGGCATCGGCACGGGGCTTTTCACTGCGCTCAATACGAAGACGCTCCTTGATGATCTTCTTCATCTCTGCCTCAATCTGGGTCAGATGATCGGCAGTGAAAGAGAAGGGGGCATCGAAGTCATAGTACCAGCCTTCTTCAATGGCGGGACCAATGGCGAGCTGAACCTCAGGCCAAAGACGCTTAACGGCCTGAGCCATGACATGGGAGCAGGTATGCCAGTAGGTTTTGCGATATTCGGGATTTTCAAACGTATACAGGATTTCTTCGGACATGAGTAATTACCTCCTTTAAATTGGGGCAAGCAACAATAAATCCCACCCCTGAAGAATCAGGGGTGGGATATGTCTGTCATATTCCACGGTTCCACCCTGGTTGCACTTATAAAAGTGCCACTCATTGGCGCAGTATCGGGCGCACCCGTCCCGGAATTTCCGCCGGGCAGCTCAGAAGTGGTATCACATCAGGCAGGGGTGCAGAGCCATTGCAGCATTCAGGCTCCTCTCTGGGCATCTTACCAAAGGTGCATGTCTTCGTCACAGCTTTCTTATTGTTGCCGTTACTATACCACAATTATTCTGTGCTGTCAAATCTTATGTAGTGGAATGCAGTGGGGAATCACTGCAATAAAAAGACTAAAATCAACAGAGAAGTGGAGGACAGGGCTGCTCAACAGGAGTTTTTGAGTCAACATAATCGTTTGGTTACGGATTTTCTCTAAGAAAAAAGAAAAATTTACCAAAAAGAAAAGAAATGTAACTATTCTGACGGCATTTTTACAGGAGATTCCGTGCTAAATCGGTGCAGTTACATACAAGTTTACATAATTATATACATTATTTAGAGCGTTTTTGTTCGGCTAAAATCACCTATCTCGGTATTTGCTTGACTTTTTGAAAAAGTTTGCTATAATTGCATACAGTCTGTTATACAGGTAACAGATTGTTATTATTTTTACCCATGAAAGAAAGATACTTTTCTCTCCCCAAAATTTCTCGAAAGGAGGTACGATCAATGCACAGCAACAAACACTTTCGTTTCCCGGTTTTGGGTCTGGTCATCGTGTCAATTATGCTTCTGGCAGGCATCCTTGTGATGTTTGGACCCGCCGGTGTCGCGGTCATTACTGCGTCGGCAGAGACAACATATATGATTAATGACAACGGCAAAGTCAGCTACTACACCACCTCGGCCACAGATCCTGCAGATGTGCTGGATGAGGCCGGACTGGAACTGGGCATAGATGATACCTATACGATTACGGAGAGCAACGGATACCCCGGAATTTATGTAAAAAGAATTCAGGCGGTCACCATCGACAATGGAGGCCAGCTCCTGAGAACCGGTACTTACGGCGAGACAGTCGAGTCTTTGCTCAGCCGGCTCAATGTCACCTGGGATTCGGATGACACAATTTCTGAAGATCTCAGTGCGGAGACGTACGATGGCATGACTATCACAATCAGCCGCAGAACCTATGCAACGGAGTCCTATTCCAAGACTGTTCCCAACACTACGATTTATCAGGATGACCCCGATCTTCCGGAAGGACAGGAGGAAGTGGTGACTTCGGGCAGCGAGGGCGAGGTGCTTTGTACAGCTCGCGTGACCTATGAAAATGGTCAGGAAGTGGATCGGAAGATTCTGTCCAATCAGGTTGTGAAGGCCCCGGTCAATCAGGTGATTTCAGTCGGTACGGCACCTGTGCGGGAAAGCAATGGTGAACTTACCATCGGCGATGGTGTTATCGTTACAGAAGATGGTGATGTACTGACATACACCAACCGCAAAACCATGGTGGCTACGGCATACAGCTGCGAGGCAACCGGAGGATATGGCATTACGGCGACCGGCACCCGAGCAAGAGTCGGTGCCATTGCGGTGGATCCCCATGTGATCCCGTATGGCACAAGAATGTTCATTGTCACGCAGGACGGCAGCTATGTCTATGGAATCGCAACTGCGGAGGATACCGGTCACCCCGACTATATCTGCGGAAACCGTATTGACCTTTACTATGATACCCTCGCAGAGTGTGTTCAGTTCGGCGTCAGAAGATGTGATGTGTATATTCTGGGCTGATCTGAGTGAAATTGTATTGAAAAACCGCCTTTTCTCTGGTATGATAGCCGGAGAAAGGCGGTTTTCTTTTATGATTAATGTAACAGATATTCAGGTGATGAAGCCTCTTCTGATTTCTCACGGTTTTCATTTTTCCAAGGCGAAGGGTCAGAATTTTCTGACTGCATCTTGGGTTCCTCAGCAGATAGCAGAGGATGCAGGCGTAGATGAAAATGCGGGTGTCCTGGAGATTGGTCCCGGAATCGGGCCGCTGACACAGCAGCTGTGTATGCGAGCAAAAAAAGTATGTGCCGTGGAAGTGGATGATCGGCTCAAGCCTATTTTGGATCTGACGGTGGGGGAGTTTGACAATCTGGAGATCCTATGGAATGATGTGCTGAAGATGGATGTCAAGGCACTCGTTGAAGAAAAGTTTCAGGGACTTCGTCCTATGGCCTGCGCCAACCTACCTTATTATATTACATCCCCGATTTTACAGGTATTGTTGGAAGCGGAGTGCTTTGACTCCGTTACGGTGATGGTTCAAAAGGAGGTTGCACAGCGGATTGCGGCCAAAGCCGGCAGCTCTGACTACAGTGCGTTTTCGATTTTCTGTAACTATTATGCAGAACCGGAAATCCTGTTTGACGTCCCGGCTCATTGTTTCATGCCGCAGCCGAAGGTTACAAGTGCAGTGATTCAGCTGAAGATTCGAAAGGAACGTCCGTGGAGGATTGATGACGAGAAGATTTTCTTCCGTGCGGTCAAAGCAAGCTTTGCCATGCGCCGGAAAACCCTTCAGAACGGTCTGGCTTCCGGTTTTCCGGAGTTGGGTAAGGCAGGCGCGGCAGAAGTGTTAGAGGCGGTCGGACTGAAGCCCACTGTACGGGGTGAGACATTGGATATCTCTGCGTTTGCTTCCATTGCAAACGAAATTGCAAGGAGAAAGCACGGATGATTGAGTTTTTGTTTTTGGATCTGGATGACACGATTTTCGACTTCAAAAAGGCAGAGCGGATTGCAGTCCGTCAGGCGATTTCACAGGCCGGAGTCGAAGCGACCGATGAAGTCTGCGCCCGATACAGCGAAATCAATCTGCTGCATTGGCAGATGCTGGAGCGGGGAGAGATTACCCGGGAACAGGTGCTTGTCAATCGGTTTGCTGCGCTGTTTGAGGAATTGGGCCACAAGGTCAATGCGGAGTCAGTGGCTAGGAATTATGAGCGGCTGCTGGGAATCGGACATTATTATCTGCCCGGCGCAGAGGAGACGGTTAAGCAGAAGCTTTTTGGAAAGTACCGGCTGTTTCTGGCCTCTAACGGAACAGCCGGTGTACAGCACAGCCGGCTGACGAGTGGCGACCTCTATCCGTATTTTGAAAAAGTATTCATATCCGAGGAAATCGGATTCAACAAGCCAAGCCTCAAATTTTTTGAAGGATGCTTCGGGCAGATTTCCGACTTTGATTCCAAGAAAGCACTGATGGTCGGTGACAGCCTGACCTCTGATATTTTGGGCGGTATTCATGCAGGTCTTAAGACATGCTGGATCAATCCGATCGGAAAGCCGGCTCCAAAGGAGATTCAACCGGATTATGTGATTGGCAGCATCACAGAGCTTCCTGCATTGCTGGAACGTATATGAGTCAACGCCCTCCTGCGAGCAGGAGGGCGTTTTGCTGAGAATTATAACTGCACAGCCACAGGATTCTGAATTTCCATCGTATTTGGGGTGATTTTACAGTCCATGGCCAGAATCTCGACACCTGCGTCAGCGGCTTCCCGCAGTGCTTGACCGAATTGTGGGTCGGTCAAGTCGTTGGGGTGGAGATACTTGACCGGAGACATCTGAATGACGAAGAGTATATAAGCACCATATCCCTCCCGTTTTGCTTCTATCAGTCCGCGGATATGCTTCGTTCCCCTTTCGGTGGGGGCATCCGGAAAGGCGCAGATGCCGTCATTTTCAAGGGTGCAGCCCTTGACTTCCAGAAAGCAGGGAATTCCGTCTTTCTCAAAGGAAAAATCAAAGCGGGAATCTCCGTGTTTTGTCTCAGGCCGCAGATGTGCAATAGGCCCCAGCCCTCCGTCTGCAAGCCACTGTTTAACTGCTGCGTTGGGCGCCTGAGAATCCATATTGATGAGCAGAGAATCTTTCTGCACAGCGATCAGATCAAATTTTGTTTTGCGATTTGGATTGACAGAGCGCTGACAGTAAACCTTTGCCCCTCGGGGGAGCAGTTCCCGACAGCGACCGGTGTTTTTTACGTGACAGATTTCCTCTTTCCCGTCTATTTCGATATGGGCAATAAAGCGGTTGGGACGGGAAAGAAAGGTTCCGCAAGTCATATTTTCGTAGTGCATAAAGCCACCTCATTTCTATTATTTAGAATACCAGAAAAGAAAAATTTCGCAATAACAAAAAAACACTTGAAAACTTTGAATCTTTGTATTATAATAACGAAGCAAATGCCGATGTGTTGGAATTGGTAGACGAAGTGGACTCAAAATCCACCGCTGGCGACAGCGTGCCGGTTCGAGCCCGGCCATCGGCACCAACAAAATCCGATACCCGAATGGGTATCGGATTTTTTCTGTCCGGAGTGACGGGTATATTCTGCGCTGAATAGAAAGATATCCACAGAGAAATGGCTCGACCTGTGGAAAAACTTGATTGCAGCAGAACAGATCTCCATGATACAAAATCCCCCACACGTTTGTGTGGGGGATTTGATGCTATTTGCGTCCGGGAGATATTTTAGACACCGTAGTAAGCGTTGAGATACATCTGCTTGATCTCGCTCAACAGAGGATATCTGGGATTTGCGCCGGTGCACTGGTCATCAAAGGCCTGCTCAACCATTTCGTCAAGGGTAGCAAGGAAATCTTCTTCCTTGATGCCATAGTCGCGAATGGTCTTCTTGATGCCGACCTGAGCCATGAGGTTCTGGATGGCTGCAATGAGGTTTTCAAGCTTTTCGTGGTCATCCTTACCGCCGAGGCCCAGATAGTCAGCAACTTCGCCGTAGCGGGCAAGGGTATGAGGATGATCGTACTGGGAGAAGGTACCCATCTTCGGGGGAACTTCCTCGGAGTTGAAGCGAAGAACTTCGCAGATCAGCAGGGCATTTGCGACACCGTGGGGCAGATGATGGAAAGCACCCAGCTTGTGTGCCATGGAGTGGCATACGCCAAGGAATGCGTTTGCAAAGGCCATACCTGCCATGCAGGCTGCGGTACCCATGTTTTCTCTTGCTCTGGGATCACAAGGACCATTTTCGTAAGCTGCGGGAAGATTCTCGAAGATGAGTTTCAGAGCACGAAGTGCAAGACCGTCGGTGTAACCAGTGGCCATCATGGAGGCGTATGCTTCCAGTGCGTGGGTTACAGCATCAATACCGGAGGCAGCGGTCAGACCCTTGGGAGCGTTCATCATCATATCGGCATCGACGATTGCCATATTGGGCAGCAGCTCGTAGTCAGCCAGCGGATACTTGCAGCCGGACTGCTCATCGGTGATAACGGCAAAGGGCGTTACTTCGGAGCCGGTACCTGCGGTGGTGGGGATTGCGACAAAGTATGCCTTTTCGCCCATTTTGGGGAATTCATAGATTCTCTTGCGGATATCCACAAAGCGCATGGCCATATCCATGAAATCAGCCTCGGGATGCTCATAAAGAACCCACATAATCTTTGCCGCATCCATTGCGGAGCCGCCGCCTACAGCGATAATGACATCGGGCTGGAAGGTTGCCATCTGAGCGGCACCGGCCTTTGCGCAGGCCAATGTGGGATCGGGCTCAACGGAATGGAAGGTGTTATGGATAATACCAAGCTGATCGAGCTTTTCCTTGACGGGCTTGGTGTAGCCATTCTGATACAGGAAGGTATCAGTGACAATGAATGCTTTCTTGTGGTGTTTGAGTTCATCGAGAGCAACCGGCAGGCAGCCCTTCTTGAAGTAAACCTTTTCAGGGGTACGGAACCAGAGCATATTCTCTCTCCTCTCAGCAACAGTCTTGATATTGAGCAGATGCTTGACACCTACATTTTCAGAGACGGAGTTGCCGCCCCAAGAGCCGCAGCCCAGCGTCAGAGAGGGAGTCAGGCGGAAGTTGTAGAGGTCGCCGATACCGCCCTGAGCGGAGGGGGTATTGACCAGAATGCGGCACGTCTTCATCCGAGCGGCAAATGCACGCTCTTTCTCCTTTGCAACAACGGTATCGACATAGAGAGAAGCGGTATGACCGTAGCCGCCGTCCTTGACGAGGGTATCAGCCTTATTAAGAGCATCTTCAAAATCAGATGCGCGGTACATTGCAAGGACAGGGGAGAGCTTTTCGTGTGCGAAAGGCTCGCTTACGTCGGTGCTGGTGACTTCGCCGATCAGAATTTTGGTATTTGCGGGGACTTCGATACCGGAGATTTCCGCAATGACGGGAGCGGACTGTCCGACGATCTTGGCATTTACACCGCCGTTAACAATGACAGTGGAGCCGACTTTCTTAGTTTCTTCTTCGTTCAGAAGATAGCAGCCACGCTTCTTAAATTCCGCCTTCACGGCATCATAGATGCTGTCGAGGACGATTACGCTCTGCTCAGAGGCGCAGATCATACCATTATCAAAGGTTTTGGAGTGAATAACCGAAGAAACAGCCAGCTGAATATCCGCAGTATCGTCGATAATGGCGGGAACATTACCGGGGCCGACACCCAGTGCAGGCTTACCGGAAGAATAGGCAGCCTGAACCATGCCGGGGCCGCCGGTTGCGAGAATCAAATCGGCTTCCCGCATGACCTGATTGGTCAGCTCGAGGCTGGGCTGGTCGATCCATGCAATGATGTCTTCCGGAGCACCTGCGGCAACTGCGGCGTCAAGAACAATCTTGGCAGCAGCGATGGTGCAGCCCTTTGCTCTGGGGTGGGGGCTGAAGATGACGGCATTGCGGGTTTTGAGGCAGATCAGGGCTTTAAAAATAGCAGTTGAGGTGGGGTTTGTAGTGGGGATAACCGCTGCAACCACACCGATGGGCTCTGCAATGCGCTGAATGCCGTAAGCGGGGTCGGATTCGATTACACCACAGGTCTTGGTGTTTTTATAGGCATTGTAGATGTATTCGGCGGCGTAGTGATTCTTAATGACCTTATCCTCCACAACACCCATGCCGGTTTCAGCGACGGCCTGCTTGGCGAGAGAGATTCTGGCCTTGTTTGCGGCAGTGGCAGCGGCAAGGAAAATCTTGTCAACCTGCTCCTGTGTATAGGTAGCAAATTGTTCCTGAGCCTTGCGGCAGCGAGCCAATACCTGAGTCAGTTCTTCTGGAGTTGTAACGGTAGAGTTGTTTGTCATAAAAATAATCCCCTTTACTTTCATCAAAAGGTGCATATCAATAATGCAGTATCGATATAATACCATCGAGTGATAGAATAGTCAATTGGAATTCTGTTCAATAAAAGCTTTTAATATAATGCCATATTTGTTGAAATACGACAACTACGAAATTGTGATGGAAAGAAACGGGCACAGTATTTGGGATGGCCTGCAAATGAAATAATGAAATGAGCCGAGACAGAAACAGGAAGATGCAGGTAACCGCAGGAGGGGATCTCGATACCGGACGTGAAGATCACAAAAATGAATTCACAAAGATTTTTCGTACGCAATGACCTGTTCAAAATAGAGTGCAAGCAATCAAATCAGAATGTGTGTGAAGTAAAAAAATTTGCTGCTGTGCATCCTGTAAAGGCATATGCGAGAAGAATGAGGCAAAATTTGGAAAAGATGACGAAAAATATCGCAATTTTAGTAAATAATGTCTTTTTTCAATAAAATACATCAGATCAAGTGTTCAAACGGCGTTTGGAAACAATATGTCATTGACAAAAAGTTGAGAATAATTATAATATATTAGAGCGTCGCTATTTTTGTTTTTGGGATGTAAAATGTAGAAAGTGCGCATTTTCTGCTTCCTGAAAGCGTAGTATATTTCAGACCTTGGAAGGCTCTGAAATTTTAAGAAATGCACGTGATTTCGTGCGCAGAAAAGGGGCAGGGATGGGGGCAGCGCGGATGTTCGGTATTCGTGGCGAGTGTAGAAAGCCTGCCTTTTAATATTTATAATTGTATAGATGGAAGCTGTACGGGAAAGCTTATACTGTCGATTTTTGCAGAACAAAGGATGATCCATAAAGAAAATTGCCGCACAGAGCTTTCAAAGAGCCTGCCTAAATGCGCATTCCGTAGTTTGATGCAGAGGATTGGACAGTCCGATTTACAAAAAGGGTATAATAATAAGTAGAGGATGATTCCCATGGGTGGATTAAAAGAAAAATTTGAACGGGTCAAATGGACCGATATTTTGGCAGGCTTTACATTTCTTGCGGCGATTCCGCAGGCGATGGCGCTCAGAAGGAAACGACCGGATTTGTGGTTGATCTGTGAGGACTGCAACGAGGCTCGGGATAACGGCTATTGGCTTTATAAGTACATACGGACGGCGCATCCGGAGCAGGACTGCGTGTATGCCATCAATAAAGCGTCTCCCGATTATGACAGAGTCAAGAATTTGGGAGAAGTGATTCAGTATGGCGGATATCAGCACTGGGTCTATTATCTGGCGGCACATAAAAACATCAGCTCGCAGAAGGGTGGCAAGCCCAATGCGGCTGTTTGTTATGTTTTGGAGGTATACGGTCTGCTTAAGAATAAACGGGCCTTTCTCCAGCATGGTGTGATTGTGAACGACCTGCCTTGGCTGTATTACAGTGCCACAAAAATGAATCTGTTTGTCTGTGGGGCCAAACGGGAATATGAGTTTATTCGGGATACTTTTGGGTATCCGGAGGGAGCGGTTCAGTATCTTGGACTTACACGCTTCGATGGGCTTCATGATTTTGAGCTGAAGAAAAAACAGATTCTTGTGATGCCAACCTGGCGAGAGTGGATCGCAACACCGACCTCTAAGTCCAAGACACTGGAAGATATGTCTGATTTTACAACCACGGAATATTTCCAGCGGTGGAATGAATTGCTCAACAGCAGACACCTTGCGGATCTGTTGGAAAAATACGATATGGAGATTATGTTTTATCCCCATCGGAATATGCAGCAGTATCTCCAAAATTTTTCCACAGCCACAGACCGAATCACCATTGCGGACTGGAAACAGTATGATGTACAGGAGCTGCTGAAATCCTCCGCATTCCTTATTACGGATTACTCCAGTATTTCCATGGATTTCGCATATATGCGCAAGCCGATGCTTTACTACCAATTTGATGAGGAGAAATTCCGCAGAGGGCAGTATCCTGAGGGGTATTTCAGCTATAAGAGAGATGGATTCGGACCGTTCTGTGTGACTCTGGATGACGTATGTGAGAATCTGGAGCGGTTTATGGCAAACGGTCTGGCGGGAGAGGCAGTATACAGCCAGCGGGAGGAAGCGTTTTTCCCGCTGTATGATAGGGATAACTGCAAGCGCAATTATCTGGCGATCAAGAATATGAAGTGAGGAAGGCTGAGAATGTCAAAGATAATTGAAGGATCTACCGACAGAAGAGACACCCTTGTTTTTGTCACGAAGCTGGTATTGATGGTGTATACCATGCTGATAGCGGTCCCGTTGCTGCAGAACTGGCTTTATTTGGGAAAGAAACTGACTTGCGCGTGGACACTGGTTCTGTCCGGTTACCTGATTTATACAGATCGAGAACATTATAAAACCAAGGAATATCTGGTAATGGCATTGTTCTGCGTCTCTTACGCAGTCACAATTATGCTCAATAGAAGGAATTATTTCGCAAACGAAATCCTGATCCTTGGGTATGTTATTTCGTTATATTTCATGCTGACTTATTGCAGCAGTGACAGAACACAGGAGCAGGTTTCTCGGGAACTTTGCAGTATGGCATATGCGATGGTAACCGTTTCGTTTGTGTTTTCGGTGATTAATCTTGCGATATATTTTGCGATTTATCCCGGCACGATGCACAAGGTCAGAGGCTCTTATTTTTACGGTCTGATCGGCAGTCAGCTGGGCGGAATTTACAATCCCAATACAGGTGGAACCATTAACTATATCTCCATGATCTTCACGGTGTTTCTCCTGAAAGAGTTTGACAAAAAGAAGATCTTTCTGTGGATCAATCTGTTCGTGCAGCTTTGGTGCTTCAGCTTAGTGCAGAGCAGAGGCGCATGGATTAGCCTGCTGGTTTTCATCGTGATGTATTTCCTGTTTGTCTGGGACAAGCCATCTCTTGGGACAGTGAAGAAGCTTGCGGTAAAGATTGGTCTTATTGCACTGTGTATTCTGCTTGTCACGAGCGCATCTAAGGGGATGAGAACCGCAACCGTCAGCGTCATGCGGGAGACCACAACGGAGGAAGTCCAAGAGATCCAGAAACATGATGGTATTATTGTAGGAGATCGGGACATGAGCAATGCCGGAGTTTCTGATTTCACAACCGGACGGGCGGAGCTGTGGACGATTGGTCTGAAAAAATTCTTTGAAAAACCGGTCATGGGAATCGGATATAGAAGCATTGACGATGTTCTGGAGGTTGGTCTGTCGGAATATGACTACAATAATTCCGGAGCAGGCGGTCTGCACAATATCTATTTAACGGTGATGCTGTCGAGCGGTACGGTTGGCGTGGTGTTTTTTGCAGCCTTGATTGTGTTTCTGCTTTTGAAGGTGTTGAAAATTTACCGCAGTAAGAATATGCCTTCCTATGTAAAATACTTGGCAACCCTGATTCCGGTGTGGCTGGTGGGGGATTTGGCTGAGAGCAGAATTGCGCTGTCGTTTAACCAGCTGAGTGTTCTTTTCTGGATTATGACGGGATATGTCCTTTATTATGCAAAGGAGTGTGATCGCCTTGATCAGTGTGATTGTCCCGGTTTATAATTCTGCGTCTCAGCTTCCTCGGTGCATCGAGAGCATCTTGGGGCAGACATATCGGGATTTTGAACTTTTGCTGATGGATGACGGCTCGTCAGACAACAGCTTAGAGATCTGCCGGACATACGAAGCCCGTGACAGCCGTGTCCGTGTCTATACCCATGACAACCAAGGTGTATCCGCTACAAGAAACTGGGGACTCAGCATCGCAAAGGGGAAGTATGTGGAATTTGTGGACAGCGATGATTTCCTGCGGGAAAATACACTGGAAACTCTCCGTACTGCCATTGAAGCGGAGAATGCGGATCTGGCAATGTGCGGACTTGCAGAAATCGGTCATCAGGGCGAGACACTGAACCTTCCTCGGATTCAAAAAACCGTGGAGCTTTGCGATCTCGAACGGGAATATCCGGAGATTTTTGAGCGGTATCTGTTGAATTCTCCATGCAACAAACTCTATAAAAGGGAATTGATTCAAAAGGAATTTCCGGAAGATCTATCCATGGGAGAGGACCTTCTTTTCAACTTGGAATATCTGCATGGATGCAGACGGATGGCTTTCGTAAAAGAAGCGCTGTATATCTATGAATGTCTGGATACAGGACTTGTACAGAGGCGCCGCTCTGATGCAATTGAAATTGCAGAACGCCTTTATCTCGCTAGCATGAACTTCAAAGAAGAGATTCATCTCGGCCCATTGGCACAGCAGCATATCAGTGCTATTTTTCTGAAATTTCTTTTTCATGGAATTTCTCAACTTTACAGCACTCCGGAAATGAGTCGGAACGAGAAAAAGGCGCTGCTGAAGAAGTGGGCTGTCAATCCCCATGTGAAGGCAGCGCTGGTTGCTGCCAGAATGCCTGAGACAAAGCAGCGCGTGGCGCAGTTTCTTTTAAAACACCGCTGTGTAACGGCAATGCATCTGATGATGTGTGTGCTGGCAGATGCAAAGCGATAATACAAAACTGTGAGGAATTACTGTTGTGAAGAAGATTTTGATTGAGGGAATGAGCGGAAATTTGGGCGGCATCGAAACATTTGTGCACTTGCTCTATTCTGTTCTCAGAAACGACTATCAGGTTGATTTTATTACTGTGGATGAAAACATTCCCTATGAAGAAGAGTTTCTGGCTCATGGTTGTAAAATTCATCGGGTTACCCCTCGGTATAAGAGCGTGAAGAACTACTGCGCGGATATTGATGCGGTTTTTGCTAATGAGAACTATGATGCGTTCTGGTTCAACAAAACGACATTGAGTTCCATTTATTCCATTAAGTCTGCCAAGAAGCATGGCGTGAGAAAGATTATTGTCGAAAGTCATCAGTCCAAAAATATGGGAAATTTTCTCACCTATGTGATGCATACGGTGAACCGCGCTCGGATCGGGCGACTGGCGGATGTGAAGGCAGCGTGTTCGAAAGAGGCAGCCGGTTGGTTTTTTGAAAAAAACGATCCCCAAGTGGTGATTTTCCCGAATGCCGTAGACACTGCACTTTATGCGCCTGATGCGGAAAAGCAACGGCAGGCCAAGAAAATGCTTGGAATGGAAGATCAGTTTCTGATAGGCAGCATTGCTCGATTTGCTCCGGAAAAAAATCATGCGTTTGTGCTTGAGGTGTTTGCTGAGATCCTCAAAAAATGCGATGCACGGCTTGTGCTGTGTGGCGCGGGACAACTGGAGGAGTCCATCCGCCAGATCGTCCGAGAGAAGCATATGGAGGACAAAGTCTCTTTTCTCGGAATGAGAAAGGATATGCCGCAGATTTATCAGGCCCTTGATGTGGTGCTGATGCCCTCTCTTTTTGAGGGACTGCCATTTACGCTGGTAGAGGCACAGGCATCCGGTATTCCCTGCGTGGTTTCGGATACCGTCAGTCCGGAAGCAAATCTGACGGATCTTATGACATATATGAGTCTGGAACAGCCCACATCTGCGTGGGCGGAGAAGATTATTTCCTTCCGAGGATATCAGAAGGTGAGTAAAGAAGACCAGCTTGCGCAAAAGGGCTTCACCGTTGAGGCGTTTTCCCGTATGGTACGGGACATTCTGAAGTAAGAGGGAAAAAATATGAAGCAAAAAGAACTGGGAGAACGGATTACGGATCTCTCTGAGGTCAAAAAAATTGCTGTTGAAGTGCTTGATGCGTTTGTCTCCTTCTGTGATGCACACGAATTAACATACTTTCTGGCATATGGAACGCTGCTCGGTGCCGTGCGCCACAAAGGATTTATTCCGTGGGATGACGATATCGATGTAACGATGCCGCGGCCCGATTATCAGAGGCTTCTGGAGCTGTGGCCAAAAGAAGGAAAGTACGCACTGCTGGAATGTACCCAGACGGAGGGATATCTCTATCCGTTTGCAAAGGTCTGCGACAGCGAAACATTTATTCAGGAGTCCGGAATTGAGGTTTCCTGCGATATGGGAATCTACATCGATATTTTTCCATTGGATGGTATTCAGGGGACTCCGGAAGAAAGCCAACGCACACTTCATCAGTTTGAGACCATGGAAAAATGCCGGATGTATTCTATGATGCCCTGCAAGGATCTTCTGAAGGATGGCTCCGGAAGTAATTTTTCAAGAAAGCTGTTGTGGCAGATTCTTCGCAGAATCGGCCCCTGCCGCTTTGCAAAGTGGATGGACCACCGTGCCCAGAAGTACGGATATTCCGGCAGGGAATACGGAGGATTCCTTTCTACGCGGTTTTATACCCGAGAAATCTATCCTCTGAGCGTGTTGGAGCATACAACAAAGATTCAATTTGAAGGAAAATGGTACACCGCGCCCGAAGATTATGACCTGCTGCTGAGCTTGCTTTACGGAGACTACATGCAGCTTCCCCCAAAGGAGGAACAGGTGCTCAAGCATAATTTCAAGGCGTGGAGATGCCAGTAAAAGGAAAGCAATGAAAGACTTTTGGAAATTTATAAAATCATCTGGAATATTTTTTGTGGGAACGGTGATGACAAAGCTCATTTCCTTCCTGCTGCTGCCGCTTTATACATCGTATATTAATCCCACCGATTACGGCATTTATGATCTGAACCTTTCGTACATCATGTTTTTCTGCTCGGTTCTGTATTTCGATATCTGGTCCGGTATTATGCGGTTTATGTATGATTTCGAAGGGGAAGATCGAAAAAAACCCATCAGCAGCGGTATTGCGATTTTCCTCTGCTCGACGGTTATGTACTGCGCAACCCTTGCGGTGTTTCTGCCCCGAATGCACGTGCAGTATCCGATCTGGCTGGCACTTTACGGCGCGCTGATGAATGCACAGACTCTTGTGGGATACATTGCAAGAGGATACGGCAAGAATGTCCTTTATACGGCATCCGGTATTGTAGGATCGTTTGTAACCATCATGTTCAACATTATTCTTCTGGTGTGGATGAAGATGGATTACAGCGCCCTGATTATTGCAAGCTGTATTGGTTTCCTTGCAAATATTCTGATTATTGTGCTGGGCGTTAAAGAACCCCATGCGTTCTCTCTGAAATATTTTGACCGAAAGCTGTTTAAAGAGATGTTTATTTTCTCTCTGCCGCTTTGCGTCAACTCTGTGGCATACTGGTTTCTGACCAGTTATAACCGTCTGGTGGTGGATGCACAGCTGGGACCGGAGGTCAACGGATACTATGCCATTGCCGGTCGATTTGGGTCCATGATTACACTCTTTACTACCTGTTTTCAGATGGCATGGCAGGAACTTTCGTTCTCAAAGACCGCTCGCAATGATAATCTTGGAACATTCTATACTGTGGCGATCAACAACTATGTCAAGTGCATGGGCGCCGGCTTGGTTGTGTTGATTCCCATGATTTACGTGATTTATCCGCTGCTTGTCAACGAGAGCTACGATGTGGGAAAAGCACTAGTTCCGATTTATCTCTTTGGTACGATTCTTTCCACCATCAGCACGTTCCTTGGCAACTCGTTTACTGCAATCAAGAAGAATAATCTGCTGTTCTACACGATGGCCGCTGGCAGCATTGCGAATGTGATTTGTATTCATCTGCTGATCAATGTGGTAGGATTGCAGGCATCCAATATTGCGCTGATGGTTGGATTCTTTGTTTCCTGCCTGACACGACTTCTGATCTTTAAAAAACATGTGGATATTAAACTGGAGCTGGGAAGTATTGTGGTGCTTTTGGGAACCTTTATACTGGTAAGCATCGTTTATCAGAGAGGATCGATGCTGGCCAATATCGGGGCGCTGTTCTTTGCAGTGCTGGTTTCCGCTTATCTGTTCCGTGATATTCTGAAGGAATTGCTGCATACACTGACGATGAGAAAAAGAGGAAGTATCTGATATGAATACGCGCAATGAAGAACTGCATCGCGAGCTTCTGGATGTTACCAGAGAGGTAATTGAAATCTGTGAGAAGCACAATATTCGGTATTATCTGGCATGGGGGAGCTGCTTGGGAGCTGTCCGCCATCAAAACATCATTCCATGGGATGATGACGTGGATCTATATGTGGACTATCAGGATCTCGACAGGCTGAAGGCTGCCTTCAAAGAAAATCAGAAGTATTTTTATCAGGATCTTGATACCGACCCTGAATGCTTTGAGTATTGGCCAAAGGTAAGAAAGAACCATACAACGTCTATGGATCTTACGAAGAAGGCCATGAATATCCATTGGGGGATTTGCGTGGATATTTTCCCACTCGTACACTATGGTAAGCCGGCGACAGATCGGATTACCAACATGAAAATCACGAGCTTGGCGATCCTTTCCAGATTTCCGTATTATAAAAAGCTTGGGAATCGATCGATTCATAAGCTTTGGAAGATGCTGTACGCTTGTATTGGAGAAAAGGGCCGGAAAAAGCTGTTTTACAAGATTCTCAATTCCATCAATCAGCCTGATGGGGCTTATCTGTTGGATATCAGCGACTACACCCCGCATCTAGTGATGACAAAGGATTCGTTTGGGGAAGGGGAAAAATTCCCCTTTGGTACCATTCAGGCAAAGGTTCCAAGTGCGTATGACAAATATATGAGGCTTGCATATGGAGACAATTATATGGAAATACCTCCCGAGGATTCAGAACTGAGATATTTCCATAGCAGTTCTTTGATTGACTGTAAGAAAGACTACCATGCGTATCTGGAAGATGAAGATACAAAGTAATTTGCGGCGGCTTGAAAGAAGTGTCCGCAAATAGCAACAAGGCCTGATGCGTACTTGCATCAGGCCTTGTTTTTATCAGTCCCAGCGTATAAAAATATGTCGAAGAATAACGGTTTTGAAAATTGGGACAATCACATACTAAATAAAAAACAGCCGTTATAAAACGGCTGTTGGTAGAGACTACGGGACTCGAACCTGTGACCTCTTGCGTGTGAAGCAAGCGCTCTAACCAGCTGAGCTAAGCCTCCATGAACGAAATGTATTATACCATAAGAATGGAAAATGTCAAGTGGTAATTTAATTTTAAGCCTAAGAAAACTCCCCGGGAGAGGTTCTCCCGGGGAGATGTGTTACAGCTCAGCGATGGCTTCGATCTCGCAAAGCACACCTTTGGGCAGCTCCTTTACGGCACAGCAGCTGCGAGCGGGTTTGCTAATGAAATGTTTTGCATAGACCTCGTTGAAGGCGGCAAAGTTCGCCATATCGGACAGGAAACAGGTGGTCTTAACAACTTTGGAAATATCGCTTCCGCCGGCAGCCAAAACTGCCTCAACATTACGGCAGCTCTGTTCGGCCTGTGCTTCGATGCCTTCGGGAATCAGACCGGTGGAGGGATCCACGGGAATCTGTCCGGAGCAGTAAACGGCAGAGCCGAAAACCATGCCCTGGGAATAGGGGCCGATGGCCGCAGGGGCATTTGCAGTAGAAATAACAGTCATGATAAATCCTCCTAAATCAAAGATAGGGTAAGTATAGCATATTGTGCAGCAATTTTCTACAGCAACGCAATTTTTTGCTGTAGAAAAAATGGTATGAATTCTGGTGGAATGGACACACTATCGAGGTGAATCTATTCAACAGGGAAAAAACTTTTCGGAGAAGCATGGAATAAGGTAGTTTTGCACAGGAAATCCACAGCTTTGGTAAGGAAAAATGTAGTAATTTTTGTAGACGATTTTCATTGACTTTTTTGAAATAATATGTATAATACAGTCTTGTATGGATACTCTAAATAAAAGGGGTTCTCTGGAAACCGACATTCTGGAGGAACTTTCTAAGCACCAAATCATTGTCGGCACAAAGCAGCTGAAGAAAACACTCCTGCGCGGAGATGCAAGAAAGGTGTTTTTGGCCAAGGATGCAGATCCTGCGATTACAACCCCCTTGCAGCAGCTGTGTGAGCAGCACAGAGTGGCATATCAATGGGTTGGAAAGATGTCCGACCTCGGACGCGCCTGCGGAATTGACGTTGGTGCGGCGGCGGCTGTGACCGTCGAATCATGATGATTTCTTATGGACAACAGTCCAAGGAAATAGATACCCGCCCTTGGGCGAGAATGAAAGAAAGGAGAACTATTAATGCCTACTTTTAACCAGCTCGTAAGAAATGGCCGTAAGATGCCCGTCTACAAGTCTCAGTCTCCCGCTCTGCAGAGAGGTCTGAACACCCTGGAGAACAAGGCAACCAACCTGGCTTCCCCTCAGAAGCGTGGTGTCTGCACTGCAGTTCGTACCACTACTCCTAAGAAGCCTAACTCCGCACTGCGTAAGATTGCCCGTGTTCGCCTGACCAATGGTATGGAAGTTTCCGCTTACATCCCCGGTATTGGCCACAACCTGCAGGAGCACTCCGTTGTTCTGATTCGCGGCGGTCGTGTTAAGGACCTTCCCGGTGTTCGTTACCACATTATCCGTGGTACTCTGGATACTCAGGGCGTTCAGAACCGTATGCAGGCTCGCTCCAAGTACGGTGCAAAGCGGCCCAAGGCCGGCAAGAAGAAGTAATCAAAGCTTCTTTTTCAAAACTTGAATTTTTACTCGCCTTATAGCAAGGCAAAGCCTTGCCAATGATGGTTTTTATATATAAAAATCCTCTTGTTGGCAGGCACAACGAAAGCAGAAAGTAAATTACTTTCGAGTACCGATGAAATCATTATATTATGAAGGAGGGAAGCAACGTGCCCAGAAGAGGTAATGTTCCTAAGAGAGAGGTTCTGCCTGATCCTATCTATAATTCTGTTCTGGTTACCAAGCTCGTTAACAGCATCATGCTCGACGGCAAGAAGGGTGTTGCCCAGAAGGTCGTCTATGGTGCGTTCGAAATCGTCGAGAATAAGACCGGTAAAAATGGTCTGGAAGTCTTCCAGCAGGCTATGGAGAATGTCATGCCCGCAGTTGAAGTTAAGTCTCGCCGTGTCGGTGGTGCCACCTATCAGGTTCCTATCGAAGTTCGTCCCGCTCGTCGTCAGACCATGGGTCTGCGCTGGATGACCAATTACAGCCGCACTCGTAGTGAAAACACTATGAAGGAGCGTCTGGCTGCTGAAATCATGGACGCTGCCAACAACACCGGCAACGCTGTGAAGAAGCGTGAAGATACCCACAAGATGGCCGAAGCCAACAAGGCATTCAGCCATTTCCGCTGGTAATAAAGGAGATACGCTGCTATGGCTAGAGAGTATTCCCTGGAGAACACCAGAAACTTCGGCATCATGGCTCACATTGATGCCGGTAAGACCACCACTTCCGAGAGAATTCTGTTCTACACCGGTAAGAACTACAAGATCGGTGAGACCCATGATGGCTCCGCTACCATGGACTGGATGGCTCAGGAGCAGGAGCGTGGTATTACCATCACTTCCGCTGCAACAACTTGCTTCTGGAAGGGTTGCCGCCTGAATATCATTGACACTCCGGGTCACGTTGACTTCACCGTTGAGGTTGAGCGTTCCCTGCGTGTTCTGGACGGTGCTGTTACCGTTCTGTGTGCTAAGGGCGGTGTTGAGCCTCAGACTGAAACCGTTTGGCGTCAGGCTGACGAGTACAGAGTTCCCCGTATGATCTATGTCAATAAGATGGACATTCTGGGTGCTGACTTCTACCGCGTTCTGAACATGATTGACGAGCGCCTGAAGTGCAATGCTGTGCCCATTCAGCTGCCTATTGGCTCTGAGAGCTTCTTTAAGGGCGTCATTGACCTGCTGACCATGAAGGCAGAGGTTTACTATGATGACCTGGGCAAGGACATCCGTATTGAGGAAATCCCCGAGGATATGGTTGATCTGGCCAATGAGTATCATGAAAAGCTGATGGATGCTGTCTCCACCTTTGATGATGACGTCGCAATGATGTATCTGGAAGGCGAAGAAGTTCCTGTCGACATGATTAAAAAGGTAATCCGCAAGGCAACCATTGATAATGATATGGTTCCTGTCTGCTGCGGTACTTCCTACAAGAACAAGGGTGTTCAGCCCCTGCTGGACGCTGTTGTTGATTATATGCCCAGTCCTCTGGACAAGAAGGGCATCAACGGTGTCAATCCCGAGACTGGTGAAGAGGACTTCCGTCCCGCTTCTGACGAGGCACCTTTCTCTGCTTTGGCATTTAAGATTGCAACTGACCCGTTTGTTGGTAAGCTGTGCTATTTCCGCGTCTACTCCGGTACGCTGTCCAAGGGCTCTACCGTGCTCAACTGCACCAAGGGTTCCAAGGAGCGTCTGGGCCGTATTCTGCAGATGCACTCCAACCACCGCGAGGATATCGATATTGTCTATGCCGGTGATATCGCTGCTGCTGTTGGTGTGAAGAACACCACCACCGGCGACACCTTCTGCGACGAAGATCATCCCATTATCCTCGAGTCCATGGTCTTCCCTGAGCCCGTTATCTCTGTTGCGATCGAGCCCAAGACCAAGGCAGGTCAGGAAAAGATGGGTATTGCGCTGGCTAAGCTGGCTGAAGAAGATCCCACCTTCCGCACCTACACCGATCAGGAAACCGGTCAGACCATCATTGCTGGTATGGGTGAGCTCCACCTGGAGATCATTGTTGACCGTCTGCTGCGTGAATTCAAGGTTGAGGCAAACGTCGGTGCACCTCAGGTTGCTTATAAGGAAACCATCCGTAAGGGTGTTGAGCAGGATACCAAGTATGCACGTCAGTCCGGCGGTAAGGGCCAGTACGGTCATGTCAAGATTCGTGTTGAGCCCAACGAGCCCGGTAAGGGTTACGAGTTTGTCAACGCTGTTGTCGGTGGTGCAATTCCCAAGGAATATATCCCCGCGGTTGACGCTGGTATCCAGGGTGCAATGCAGGCTGGTGTTATGGCCGGCTATCCCGTTGTTGACGTGAAGGTTACCCTGTACGACGGTTCTTACCATGAGGTTGACTCTTCCGAAATGGCATTTAAGATTGCCGGTTCTATGGCATTCAAGGAAGCTTGCCGGAAGGCTAACCCCGCAATTCTCGAGCCTATCATGAAGGTTTCCATCACTGTTCCCGATGAGTACATGGGCGTTGTCATTGGCGACGTTACAGCTCGTCGTGGTAACATTCTGGGACAGATCACCCGTACCGGTGCTGTCCAGATCGACGCAAACGTGCCTCTGGCTGAGATGTTCGGCTATGCAACCGACCTGCGTTCCAAGACTCAGGGCCGTGGTCAGTACACCATGGAGCCCAGCCACAATGCTGAGCTGCCCAAGTCTAAGACCGAAGAGCTGGTTAAGGCTCGCTCCAAGGGCTAATTCTTCGTTTATCAGGGGTAAAGCAATTTACCCCTGGGTTGAGGAATTGAAAAATTCTTCTTGTGTTTCTTTGGGTTATGTAGTATCATGTCCTTAGAAGCGCGTAAAACCGTTTATATTTCCATTTTATTTCATTCATTAGGAGGAATATCCAAAATGGCAAAGCAGAAGTTTGAAAGAACTAAGCCTCATGTCAACATTGGTACCATCGGCCACGTTGACCACGGCAAGACCACTCTGACCGCAGCTATCACCAAGTATCTGGCTCTGAAGGGCTACGCTGATTTCGAGGACTACGCTTCCATCGATAAGGCTCCCGAGGAGAAGGCACGTGGTATCACGATCAACACCGCTCACGTCGAGTACGAGACTGACAACCGTCACTACGCTCACGTTGACTGCCCGGGCCATGCTGACTACATCAAGAACATGATCACCGGCGCTGCTCAGATGGACGGTGCTATCCTGGTTATCGCTTCCACCGACGGCCCCATGGCTCAGACCAGAGAGCACCTGCTGCTGGCTCGTCAGGTTGGCGTTCCCGCAATTGTTGTTTTCATGAACAAGGCTGACCTGGTTGACGACGAAGAGCTGCTGGAGCTGGTTGAGATGGAGATCCGTGATACTCTGTCCGAGTACGGCTTCGACGAGGAGTGCCCCATCATCAAGGGTTCCGCTCTGAACGCTCTGATTTCCGAGTCCAAGGACACCGAGGCTCCCGAGTATGCTTGCATCAAGGAGCTGATGGATGCTGTTGACAGCTACATCCCCACTCCTGACCGTAAGGCTGACCAGCCCTTCCTGATGCCCGTTGAGGACGTCTTCACCATTTCCGGCCGTGGTACTGTTGCTACCGGTCGTGTTGAGCGTGGCCAGATCAAGAAGAACGAGCAGGTCGAAATCGTCGGCCTGGCTGAGGAGAAGAAGTCCACTACCGTTACCGACATCGAGATGTTCCACAAGCTGCTGGATTACGCAGAAGCTGGCGACAATATCGGTGCTCTGCTGCGTGGTGTTGACAAGAAGGACATTCAGAGAGGCCAGGTTCTCTGCAAGCCCAACTCCATCCACCCCCTGACCAAGTTCAAGGGCCAGGTTTACGTCCTGTCCAAGGAAGAAGGCGGCCGTCATACTCCCTTCTTCAACAACTACAGACCTCAGTTCTACTTCCGTACCACTGACGTTACCGGTATCATCACTCTGCCCGAGGGCACTGAGATGTGCATGCCCGGTGATAACGTTGTCATGGACGTTGAGCTGATCACCCCCATCGCTATCGAGAAGGGCCTGCGTTTCGCTATCCGTGAAGGCGGCCGTACTGTTGGTTCCGGTGTTGTCACCGAGATTGAGCAGTAATTTCTGTCTTTAGCGACTGAATTAACATGAGAAAAGCCCCGACCAAAAGGTCGGGGCTTTTTGACTGTTCTGTTTTTATTTGTGTTATAAAATAGAAAACACCGTCAGAATATCTGACGGTGCTATGGTGCGACTGGGTCTATAAGCCGGGTTCTGTTTTGACAGCCATCTATCTAGACCTGCAATTGCTTACAGGTTCCAGCCACCTCTCGGGGACGGCCGGGCCGGCCGTATGTCCCAACACACGGTGTTGCTCCGGATAGAGTTTACAGCGACCCAATGTTCCCATGGGACGGGTGCGCTCTTACCACACCTTTTCACCCTTACTGAAATCAATCAGCGGTATCTCTCTGTTGCACTTGTCCTGAGGTCACCCTCGGCGGGCGTTACCCGTTATCCTTGCCCTGTGGAGCCCGGACTTTCCTCACACGGAGCCTTTCGGCTGCCGCGCGCGGCTGTCCAACCCAGTTGCCTGACTATTTTACAGCATAAAGAGTCGAATGTCAAATATGTTGCAAAATCTTTTCTAAGAGGATATACTATATTTATTGATTTGATGATTGGGGGAAGTATCAGATGAATTCATTTGATTCCTATTTTAAGAGCTTGCAGGGAAAGCGGATTGCAGTTCTGGGGCTTGGTGTTAGCAATCGTCCGCTTGTGAAACTTTTGCTTGCTTATGACTGCGATGTTACAGGATGTGATCGATGCGGCAGGCAGAATCTCGATCAGGAAGTGCTTGATTTAGAGCGGCAGGGCTGCAAGTTGAGTTTGGGTGAAGATTATCTCGATGGGATTTTCGCCGATATTGTGTTTCGTACGCCTGGGATGCATCCTGCGAATCCTGCACTTGAGAAGCTCAGACAGTCCGGAGCAGAAATTACATCAGAAATGGAAGTATTTTTTGAACTGTGTCCCTGTCACACGATTGCTGTTACAGGCTCCGACGGCAAGACAACTACTACAACGTTGATTTCTGAACTTCTGAAGAAGGAAGGAAAGAAGGTGTGGCTTGGCGGAAATATCGGTACCCCGCTGCTGTCCAGTGTTCCGAAAATGAGAGCTGAGGACTATGCAGTGGTGGAGTTAAGCTCCTTCCAGCTTATGGATATGAAGCGTAGCGCGCAACGGGCAGTTGTTACAAATCTGTCACCGAACCATCTGGATGTGCATAAGGATATGCAGGAGTATATTGATGCCAAGATCAATGTTTTTCGTTTCCAAGACGCTCATGGTCTTCTGATTTTGAATGCCGACAACGAGATTACTTCATCGATGCGAGGAAATGGAACGACACACTTTTTTTCACGGAAACACACCGTGGAGAACGGCGTGTTTTTGAAGGACGGTATAATTTATCGTGCATCCAACGGAGAGACTAGGGCCGTCATAAATGCGTCGGATATTCTTCTTCCCGGAATTCACAATGTAGAAAACTATATGACTGCAATTGCGGCAACAGAAGGGCTGGTTTCCGATCAAACCATTCTGGACGTTGCAAGGAGTTTTGGAGGCGTCGAGCATCGGATTGAGCTTGTTCGAGTGAAGGATGGCGTTCGTTATTATAATGATTCGATCGCTTCCTCGCCCAGTCGTACCATTGCAGGACTGCGCAGTTTTGATGAAAAAGTCATTTTGATTGCCGGCGGATATGATAAGAACATCCCCTATGACGTACTTGGGCCTGAGATTTGCGCCCATGTCAAAAAATTGTTTCTTACAGGAGCAACCGCCGAAAAAATCAGAAATGCGGTGGTGAATTCTGCGGAGTATCATATGCTGGCACCAGAAATTACGTATGTGGAATCATTTGATGACTGTGTTCGTGCGGCAGCCGCTTCTGCAGAGACAGGCGATGTTGTGCTGATGAGTCCGGCCAGCGCTTCGTTTGACAAGTTTAAGAATTTTATGGTACGTGGAGAGACATTCAAGAAACTGATAAGGGAGCTTTAAGATGGATCTTACCAAATATACAAGACTTGCAAGAAAAGCACTCAAACTTCGCAGCTGTGGCGCAGTTATTGTTGCAGCAGGTTCTGCCTCCAGAATGGGGGGCATCAACAAGGTAATGGCTCCATTAAAAGGGGAGCCTATGATTGTTCACACGGTTCGCGCTTTTGAGGATTGCGATGCGGTGAAAGAAATTGTGATTGTGACCCGGCAAGATCTGATTTCACCAATTGCTGAGCTTTGCTGCTGCTTTTCAAAAGTAAGAGCTGTGGTGGCAGGAGGCAGCAGTCGTCAGGAGTCAGTATGCAATGGTTTACGGGCATTGTCGGAGGAAGTTGAGCTAGCGGCCGTTCAGGATGGCGCACGTCCGTTGGTCAGCTGGCAGCTGATTGATCGGGTAATCCGAGCGGCGAACAGCTATGCCGCAGCGATTCCTGCAATTCCGGTGAAGGACACCATTAAAATTGTTCCGGATGGATTGGTGGAGGAAACCCCTGACCGTAGTCAGCTTCGGGCGGTACAGACGCCGCAGGTGTTTGACATTGATCTGCTTCGCACGGCTCTGCACCATGCAGAGCAGACAGGGGCTGAGGTTACGGATGACTGCTCTGCTGTGGAGCTGCTGGGAATGAAAGTGAAAGTAGTAGAAGGGGACGAGCGGAACCTCAAGGTTACAACACCCTTTGATCTTAAGATTGCAGAGATGCTCATGGAGGAAGAAAAATGAGAATCGGACACGGATATGATGTACACCGTCTGGTGAAGGGGAGAGATCTGATTATAGGCGGCGTTAAAATTGACTTTGAGCTGGGGCTGGATGGACATTCGGATGCAGACGTGATGCTCCATGCGGTATCCGATGCGCTGCTGGGCGCAGCAGGACTGGGGGATATCGGCATTCATTTTCCCGATACAGATCCCGCCTACAAGGGCGCGGATTCGTTGATTCTTCTGGAAAACGTGGCAAAAAAAGTGCGGGAAAAGGGGTATCGTGTTTCCAATATCGATGTGACGATGATTGCACAGAAGCCGAAAATGAAACCCCATATTCCGGCCATGACAGCTAACATTGCCCGAGCGGTGGGAATCGAAAAGGATCGGGTGAATGTCAAGGCTACTACCGAGGAAAATCTTGGTTTTACTGGGAGCATGGAAGGTCTTCGATGCCATGCGGTATGCCTCTTGGAAGAATAAGAAGTCAGGGAGCTGTCTGTTTGGATGGCTCCCTGATATTATCCAACGAAGATACCCAAATTCCTCCTGTGACAAGTTTTAAGGCAGATTCGTTATGAATTTTTTACAGTTTTTCTCTTGCCAAGGGACGTGCGATCCGTTATAATAGTAAGGATAATAGGGTTGGTATCTGGATTTTTGGATTCCAATACTCTAAAACGATTTTTGAGAAACGAGGTATAGGCAAGCATGGAATCTTTACAGGTTTTACTCAAACAGCTTTCCAGCATGGTTTGGTCTGACTACCTTGATATTATATTGGTCACCTATTTGATCTATCGAATTCTGAGAATGATCCGCACAACAACTACCATGCGGATTGCAAAGGCGATTGTCGTCATTATTGTAATGTCGCTGATTACCGAGGTCATGAATCTGTATACGCTGAACTTCCTGATTAATCAGGTTATGGCGATTGGACTTGTGACTTTGGTGGTGTTGTTCCAGCCGGAACTGCGACGGATGCTGGATCATCTGGGTTCCACGAGTCTGCGCAGCTTGGTCAGCCGAAAGAAACAGGTTGAGGAAATGGATAATGTTATCAGCCAGACGGTAAAGGCTTGTGATGTTATGAGCCGGCAAAAAGTTGGCGCGCTGATTGTATTTGCAAGGAATCAGCGTCTGGATGAATACTTTAAAACCGGAACTATTGTCAACGGTGTTGTGTCAGAACAGCTGATCCGAAACATCTTTTTCCCCAACGCATCTTTGCATGATGGCGCAATGATTATCCGAGACGGCCAGATTACTGCGTGTGGATGCGTCCTTCCCTTGTCGGAGAGTAACCGGCTCAGTGCGGATCTCGGAACCAGACATCGGGCAGGTGTCGGCATGAGTGAGGCTTGCGATGCAGTGGTGGTTATCGTGTCTGAAGAAACCGGCACCATTTCTGTCGCTGTCGGCGGGATGCTCAAGCGGCATCTGGCTCCGCAGACGCTGGAACGTCTGCTTCGAATGGAGCTTTGCAAAGAAGATGATTCCACAGAAGACGGAAGTTTCCGGAATCGGATCAAGCATAAGCTGCTGGGTAAGGAGGGGAAGCGCAATGAAAAATAAAACAACAACACTCCTGCTGTCTGCGCTGATTGCCTTTGGTATGTGGCTGTACGTTATTACCGTCGAAAACCCCAATCAGGTAAACACCTATTACAATATTCCCGTGGTGCTCGAGGGGGAATCTGTTCTGACAGATCGGGGCCTGATGCTTGTTTCGGACCCGGATATGAAAGTACGTCTGGATCTCAAGAGCAACCGGACGAATCTGAATAATATCAATTCGGAGAATATTACCCTGAAGGCTGATCTGACGGATATTTATTCCGCAGGAGAGCATCAGCTGAACTATTCCATTAACTACCCAGGAAATGTTTCCTATTCCGATGTGAAGGTTGTCAATAAACAGCCCAATACGGTGAAGGTTGTCATTGCGGAGCGAGAACGCAACGAAATTCCCGTTGTTGTAAGCTTTATCGGGAAGGTGAAGGAGAACTTCATCATGGACCCTGCGCAAATGACTCTGGATAACGAAACAGTGACGGTTGAAGGTCCGAAAGAAGTGGTGGATCAGATTCATCATGCGGCTGTGATTGTTGATTGCAACAATCGAACCGAAACGATCAGCGAAAGCTACCGATTCATTCTTCAAGATAAAAACAATGAGGCAGTGGATGCAGCACTGATAAAAACCAGCGTGGAGCAGATTCGTGTTGAAGTGCCGATCGCTGCCACCAAACGGATTGCGTTGAAGCTGAATGTCAATGCAGGCGGCGGCGCAAGTGAAGAAAACAGTTCAATTGTTCTTGATCCGGCATACGTTGACGTGTCCGGCAGTGATACGGCGCTGCAGAAGCTTGATGAACTTGTGGTAGGCACCATCAACCTGGGAGATATTCCCGAGGATACGGAGAAAACATTCCCCATTACGCTTCCGGAAGGATTGACAAATCTCAGCGGCGTGACAGAGGTAAAAGCGACGATCAGTTTCCCGGATTTGGCTGCAAAGGAGTTTACAATTACCCAGATTCAACCTGTGAATGTCCCGGAGGGTATGAAGGTAGAATTGCTGACAAAGCAGCTTAATGTTATGGTTCGCGGGCTGAAGGATGATGTTCAGAAGCTTCAGCCTTCTGATATAACACTTCAGATTGATTTGACCAATGTGGAAAATGTTGCCGCGGTCGAACCCGTTGTTATCTTTGCAGAGCCTTATCAGAATATGGGGGTCGTCGGGAAATACAGTATTTCTGTAACGGTCTCAGAAGCGGATAGCAAAGGATAACAATGGAACAGATTGTAAAAGTCTATCGAATTTGTGAAAATGATCAGGCAGAGGTAATTCATGTTCGTCAGAGTGCCTGCTCCGGAGACTGCCATAAGTGCTCCGGATGCGGTGCGGCGAAGGAAACCCTGATTGTTCGGGCGGAGAATCCTATCCACGCACCGGCGGGTGCAATGGTACGACTCCGCTCGGATACGACTGGTGTACTGAAAGCGGCTGCGTTGGTCTATCTTATGCCGATTGTGATGTTTTTTGTGGGATATGCCGTCGGAACGGCAGCAGGCTTGAGCGGAGCTGCAGTTGGCTGCGTGGCATTTGCTTTCGGTATTGGACTGACTGTTATGGCTGACCGCTATGCCCGCAAGCATCAGAAAACCGTATATACAATTACCGGCTACGCCTTCGGAGAAGGTTGAGTCGACAGTAAAGGAGAGAATCAGTTTGGTTAAAAGCATGACTGGTTATGGCCGTGCCGTGGAGACGGTAAACGGTCGGGAATTTACGGTTGAGATCCGTTCGGTGAACAACCGCTATTTGGATTGTACAGTTAAAATGCCAAGGAATATCTCTTTCGCCGAAGATGCGGTGAAGCAGATGGTGAAGGCTTCCGTATCCCGTGGTAAGGTTGATGTATTTATCACGATAAATGCCGAAGGAACCTCAGATGTTCAGATCAGTCTGAATAAGCCTGTACTGGAAGGCTACCTGAATGCAATGCGTCAAATGTGTGCGGAATATGCGCTCGTCAACGATATCAGCGTAACCGCTTTAGCAAAAATGCCAGAGGTTTTTGTTGTGGATAAGCCGGACACGGACGAGGAGCAGCTGAAGCAGGATCTGCTGAGCGTTGTTGAAAAAGCGATTGCGTCTTACAACGCAATGAGAGCCACAGAAGGCGCAGCCCTTGAAAATGATCTCCGGACACGCGGCGCAACAATTCTGAATCTGGTTACGCAGGTCGAGCAGGCAAGTCCTCAGACGGTAGCGGATTATCGGCGTCGTCTTGAGGAAAAGATGCGCGAGATTCTTCAGGATAAGGCATTGGATGAATCCCGGATTCTCACGGAAGCAGCGATTTTTGCGGATAAGGTTGCGGTGGATGAGGAAACAGTTCGTCTGCGGAGCCATTTGGAGCAGATGAATAGTATGCTGGATGCAGGCGGTGCTGTGGGCCGGAAGCTGGATTTCTTGATTCAGGAGATGAATCGTGAGGCGAATACCACCGGTTCCAAATGTACGGATGTCAAAATTGCTCGGATTGTCGTGGAGATCAAGGCGGAACTGGAGAAGATCCGGGAACAGACACAGAATCTGGAATAACAGGGTTAGACGAGAGGAATTTCATGAAGCTGATCAATATTGGTTTTGGAAATATGGTTTCAGCCGGGCGTATTTTGGCTGTGGTCAGTCCGGATTCTGCACCGATTAAGCGCGTGATTCAGGAAGCAAGAGATCGCAGTATGCTGATTGATGCCAGCTATGGAAGAAAAACAAAAGCGGTTCTTTTGATGGACACGGACCATGTGATTCTGTCTGCTTTGGCGCCCGAATCTATTTTGGAGCGGTCTATGGATAAGCAGGGATTGACTTATGAGGAGGAAGAGTGATGAGCAAGGGGAAACTGTTTGTCATCTCCGGCGCTTCTGGTGTCGGAAAAAGCACGGTCCTCAAGAAAGTGATGGCAGCGCGAGCTGATTTGAAATTTTCGGTTTCTGCCACAACGAGGGCACCCAGACCCGGTGAGGTGGACGGTGTACATTATGTGTTTGTCAGCGAGGAAAAATTTAAAGATCTGATCGACAATAATGAAATGCTGGAATATGATTTCCACAACCAAACATATTACGGCACCCCGCGAAAACAGCTCGAAGACCTGATGGAGACAAAAAATGCAGTGCTGGATGTGGAACCGACCGGGGCATTTAATGTCAAGAAAGCCCGTCCGGATGCGACGTTGATCTTTATTATGCCTCCTAGTATGGAGGAATTGGAGCGTCGGCTGAGAGGTCGTGGAGATACCAGTGCGGAACAGATTGAGCTGC
Organism: Faecousia sp.; assembly: GCA_029257715.1. GTDB lineage: Bacteria > Bacillota > Clostridia > Oscillospirales > Oscillospiraceae > Faecousia. The sequence continues at coordinate 34,490 of JARIAT010000001.1, forward strand.
GGCTGAACCGGGCTCGCTGGGAAATGGAGCAGCGCACGAAGTATGACCATGTAGTCGTAAATGAAGATGTAGATGCCTGCGCACAGGAAATTTTGGACATCATGGCCGCAAAGGCCGATGAAGAATAATGGAGGAATTTTATTATGTTGTACCCCCCTATTGCGGATCTGTTGGATAAAGTTGATGGTCGTTATCTGCTGGTGAATGTTGTCGCAAAGCGCGCTCGCCAGATCGCTGACGAATACAATGATATGGGTGTTGAGCCCCCCGAAAAGCCTGTTACCATGGCAATTAAAGAGGTTGCGGACAATAAACTGACTGCAACGCTGAAGGAAGAATATATGAAGTAAGAATCCAGAGGAGGAAGGGGTCTATGATTGCAAAAATCGCAGTTTCGGCTGCAAGATTTTCCATGGATAAGCCCTTTTCCTATCGCTTTGAGCAGAATCTGGCGTTACAGCCAGGAATGCGGGTGATGGTTCCCTTCGGCTCCGGCAACCGCCGGACCGAGGGCATTGTCCTCGCAGTGGAAGAAGGGGATGAGTCGTCGCTCAAGCAAGTGCTTCAATGCCTCGACGACAGTCCTATTTTGGATCAGACAATGCTTCACTTGGCAGCGTTTCTTCGGGAGCGTTATTTCTGCACCTTTTATGAGGCAATTCGGACAATGCTTCCCGCAGGACTGTGGTTCCGGACGGTGGAGCATTTTTCACTTGTTCCGGATGCGCCATGGCGGGAAAGATGTACCCGTCAGGATGATGCAAGGATATTATGTGAAGCATTGGAGAATCTGGGCGGAACTGCAGATGGAGATGCACTGAAGGCTGTAATGCCGAATGAGGAACTGCGCAGTACGGCGATCAGATATTTGCTGAAAAAGAAATGGATTACATCAGAGTCGGACTTCCTGCGCAGAACCGGTGATAAGACCGAGAAAATTGCGACTTTGGCCGCTTCTGCGGAGGAAGCCATGGAATTTGCTTCCCATCGCCCAAAATCTGCGGCGATGCAGAAGGCAGTTTTGACCATGCTGTGCGGTGTGGGAAGTGCTGCCGTTAAAGAAATCTGTTACTACACCGGAGCCTCTGCGGCAACGGTGAGCCGCTTGGAAAAATTGGGTTATCTTACAATCAGTGAACGACCGGTCCTTCGGTGCCGTGAAATTACTCCTGCGAAACTGGATGGGCCGTTAACACTTAATGAAGAACAGCAAAAAGCCTTTGACGGTCTCAGCGTCCAGATGACGCAGGAGCATCCAGGGGTTTCTTTGCTGTACGGAATTACAGGATCCGGGAAAACATCGGTGTATCTGAAGCTGATCTCTCAATGTCTGGAGCAGGGGAGGAGCGCCATGCTCCTGGTTCCGGAAATCGCACTGACACCGCAGCTGCTGAGTCTGCTTGCTGCATATTTTGGGGATCAGGTAGCGGTTTTGCACAGCAGTCTTTCTGCCGGAGAGCGATACGATCAGTGGAAACGTCTGCGTTCCGGAGATGCGATGGTGGCAGTTGGTACGCGGTCGGCGGTTTTTGCGCCCTGTCAGAATCTTGGAATTGTGATTCTGGATGAGGAGCAGGAACAGAGTTATAAATCTGAAAATTCTCCCAGATATTCTGCCAAAGAGGTAGCGATCTGGAGAGGTGCCAAGGAAAAAGCACTCGTACTGCTGGGATCTGCCACACCAAGCATTGAGAGCATGTATCGGGCAAAAAACGGAATATACCGCCTCTATGAACTATCCAGCCGCTATAATGGAAGGAGCCTTCCACAGGTTGATATCGTGGATATGGGGCAGGAGCTGAAGTGCGGCAATGACTCACCGTTCAGCAGATTTCTGATGAATGCCCTTCGAGATAATTACGCAAATGGAAAACAGTCGATTCTGTTTCTCAATCGACGAGGAGCCAGCCGTGCCCTCGTATGTGTGGACTGTCGGGAAAGCCCCGAATGTCCTAGGTGCTCCAATCGACTGACATTTCACAGTGCCAACCGTCGGCTGATGTGCCACTACTGCGGCTTTTCCCAGCCGGTACCAAGTCGGTGCCCCAGTTGCGGAGGGCCGCTCAAACCGATCGGTTTAGGCACGCAGCGCATTCAGCAGGAACTGGAATCCGAATTTACGGATTCTGAAATTCTTCGGATGGATGCAGATACCGTCAACGCCGTGAATACTCACGAGAAAATTCTGGAGCGATTTCAGCAGGAGAAAATTCCGATTCTCATTGGAACACAAATGGTTGCAAAGGGTCTGAATTTACCGGAGGTTACCTTGGTGGGGGTTCTTGACGCCGATCTGGGGCTTTATAGTGACAGCTATCGGGCGGCTGAAATGACCTTTAATATGATTACGCAGGTTGTCGGCCGAGCAGGTCGGGGTGATACGGAGGGCCGTGCGGTCATTCAGACACTTGTTCCTCAGCACAAAATTATCAATCTGGCCGCCAAACAGGATTATAACGGTTTCTATCAACTGGAAATCGGATTGCGGCGGGTCACCAACATGCCGCCATTTTCAGACGTCTGCATCGTTACATTTACAGGAGAAAACGAAGCAGCCGTTATGCGTGGAGCAGCAATGTTTCGGGATTGTCTGGATCGTTGGCTTCAACAGTCAGCAGGGCAAAAAGAGCAATATACACTGCTGGGACCTGCTCCATGCCCGGTGATGAAGATTAACTATCATTTCCGCTACCGTCTGACCCTTCGCTGCCGGATGGATAAAAATCTACGGCAGATTTTGGCATATTTGCTGCGACAGTTTTTGTCGGATCGGGCCAATCGGGGCGTGTCTGCCTTTGCGGATATCAATGGATATGAATAATGAAAGAGGGAATTAGCATGGGACTGCGTAGAATTCATACAGATAAGGAAGATGTGCTGCACAAGGTGTGCAAACCTGTTACTGCATTTGATGCAAAGCTTGGAAAACTGCTCGATGACATGAAGGATACCCTGCTGGATGCAAATGGTGTTGGTCTTGCAGCACCGCAGATCGGCATTTTGCGCAGAGTTGTTCTTGTGGACAATGGTGAGGAGATTCTTGAGCTTGTCAATCCGGAACTGATTGAGACTTCCGGCGAGCAGACCGGGGTGGAAGGCTGTTTGTCTGTTCCGAATCGTTATGGCCTCGTGACACGTCCGATGTACGCAAAGGTGAAGGCACAGGATCGAAACGGAAACTGGTTTGAAGCAGAAGGGGAGGAACTGACGGCCCGCTGCTTCTGCCATGAGCTGGATCATCTGGATGGAATCCTTTACACTGAGGTGATGGAGCGGTTCCTGACCGAGGATGAACTGGAAATGGACGAATAAATTCTGGAGGTACGCCGATGAGAGTTGTATTTATGGGTACGCCGGACATTGCGGCGACCTGTCTTAAAAAAATCATTGCCGATGGGGTTGATGTGGTTGGCGTATATACGCAGCCTGACCGCCCCAAGGGAAGAGGCATGAAAATGGTCTATTCCCCCGTGAAGGAAGTTGCGCTCGAGCATGGAATCCCTGTATTTCAGCCGGAGAATTTCCGTGAGGATGAAACGGTTCAGCAGCTGGCGGATCTGAAGCCGGATGTCTGCGCCGTTGTTGCCTACGGACGGATTCTTCCGCAGCGGGTGCTGGATATCCCCACCAAAGGGTGTATCAATATCCATGCAAGTGTTCTTCCGGCATATCGGGGAAGCGCTCCGTATCAGTGGGCAGTGCTGGACGGTTTGAAGGAGTCCGGTGTAACTGCAATGTATCTGGTTCGAGAGATGGACGCCGGTGATATTATTGATGTGTCGAGAACACCGATTGGTGAAAATGAGACGGCCGGTGAACTTCTGGATCGACTGGCAGTTTTAGGGGCGGATCTTCTGAGCAAAACACTCACAAGATTGACGGAAGGTCCGGTGGAAGGCATTCCTCAGGACCCCCAAAAAGTCAGCTTTGCGCCTATGCTGGATAAAAATATGTGCCCCATTGACTGGACCAAGACGGCACAGCAGATTCATAACCAGGTTCGAGGCCTGCATCCCTGGCCGGTGGCCACCACACAATTGGGCGGCACAAAGTTCAAGATCCATGCGACGGTTCTGGTGGATGGAACGTCCGACCTGGCTCCCGGTACCCCCGTGGAACTGAACAAGCAGGGCCTTCGGGTGGTATGCGGAGATGGAAAGCTCATCGAAATCCGCCAGCTTCAGGCGGACGGCGGTAAGCGGATGGCGGCTCCCGATTATTTCCGGGGTCATCCGCTGGAGATTTAGGAATGTCCGCCAGACACGCGGCACTGGAGGTGCTGTCGCTTTGCCGGAAAAAAGAGGGGTGGTCCAATGCGCTTCTGAAAGAACAGATTTCAAAGGAGCATCTGGACAAACGGGATGCAGCACTGGCAACAAGACTTTGCTATGGGGTGCTGCAAAACCGCAGTCTATTGGATTTTTACTGCAAGCAGGTGCTCAATGGCCGTCTGCGGGATTTAAGACCTGTGGTACGGGATATTCTGCATCTTGGTCTATACCAGATTTTGTTGATGGATAAAATCCCTGTGTCTGCGGCTGTCAATGAATCTGTGGCTTTGGCGAAGCAGTATTGCAAAAAGCAGCCGCACGCGGTTCCACTGGTGAATGCAGTGCTGCGCAGGGCATCGCAAAAGACAGATTGGGAAACTCCTCAGGATCTTGAAACCCGTTACTCTCATCCGGAAGGATTGGTAGCACTGCTTCGCAGCTACGTGGGAGAAGCGCGGCTTGAGCCCATGCTGAGAGCCAACAATGGCGCACCTGAAACGGTGATTCAGGTCAATACACTGATGACAGATGCGGATACCCTGAAAGCAAGACTGAAAACGGAGGGCGTCAGTGCCAATCCCCATCCATGGCTTCAGAACTGTTTGATTCTGTCCGGAACCGGCAGCATTGAAAAACTGCCGTCTTTTCAGGAAGGACTATATTACGTACAGGACGCTGCCGCAAAGCTTGCGGTAGACTGCGCCCGAATTCCGCAGGGGGAATTCCTTGTTACCGACTGCTGCGCAGCCCCCGGCGGAAAAAGCTTTGCTGTGGCGATGGCGATGGGCGGACGAGGAAGTATTATTTCCTCGGATGTCCATGAACATAAAGTTTCATTGATGGAAAAAGGCGCTCGGAGATTGGGATTTACCAATATTCAGCCGCGGTGCTTTGATGCAACGGAATTTGATCCGGATCTTGAGAATCGTGTTGATTTTGCAATTGTGGATGTACCATGCTCAGGATATGGAATTATTCGGAAAAAACCCGATATTCGTTTTAAAGACCCGGATACGATGAATCAGCTGCCGCAGCTACAGCTGCAGATTCTTGAGAACCAGTCTCGATATGTTAAGCCGGGTGGAATACTGCTGTATTCCACGTGTACGCTGGTTCGTCGGGAAAATGAAGGTGTAGTTGAAAAGTTTTTAAAAAAACATCCGGATTTTTCTCTGGAAAATCTGGAATTACCTGATTGCTTTGGGGACGAGAAACGCGCGATGCTCGCACTGGTACCCGGTGAATTTGAAACAGACGGCTTTTTTATCTGCCGTCTGCGGAGGAACGCATGAATATTAAAGCCATGACATTGCCGGAGATGACGGCGGCGCTGAAGGAAATGGGACAGCCCGCCTTCCGTGCAAAACAAATTTATACTTGGCTGCATAAAGGCGTCAGATCTTATGATGAGATGACCAATATCTCCAAGGATCTTCGAGCCCGATTGCAGCAGACATATCCTTTTCAGACACCTCAGGTGGTACGTAAGCAGGAATCTCAGAAGGATGGAACCATCAAGTATCTTTGGATGCTGCCGGATGGAAACTGTGTGGAAACGGTTCTGATGCGTTATCACTACGGCAATACGGTCTGCATTTCGACAGAAGTGGGCTGCCGGATGGGATGTGCGTTTTGTGCATCCACACTGGGTGGCTTGGTTCGCCGGTTGGAGCCTCAGGAAATGCTGGATCAGGTGCTGTTTACACAGGTGGATTCCGGGCTGCCGATTTCTCACATTGTTTTAATGGGAATTGGTGAGCCGCTGGATAATTTTGAGAATGTAATGCGTTTTCTGGAGCTTGTAAACAGTGAAGATGGAATGAATATTTCCATGCGTCATATCAGCCTCTCGACCTGCGGTCTAGTTCCGATGATTCGGGAACTGGCCAAGCGGAAGCTTCAGCTGACCTTGTCTGTATCCCTGCATGCGCCGTGTGATGAAATTCGCAACACCATCATGCCGGTCAACAAAGCTTATCCGACGGAAGAGCTTCTTGCGGCTTGTCGGGATTACTATAAACAGACAGGTCGTCGGATTTCCTTTGAATATGCAATGATTCATGGAGTCAATGACCGTGTGGAGGACGCAAAACTTTTGCTGAAACGGCTCAAAGGTTTGCCGGCACACATGAATCTCATTCCGCTGAATCATGTGGAGGAAAGTCCGCTCAAACCCAGCACCAGAGCGGCGGTAGCCGCATTCCAGAAAACACTGGAAGACGGAGGTGTTCCTGCAACGGTGCGCAGGACGCTGGGCGGGGATATTGATGCTTCCTGCGGACAGCTTCGGCGGAAATACACAAAAGAACATGTATAGTGTTCATAATGTGATGGAAAAGGAGGTGCTGCTCATGCAGAGTTGGGGATTGTCGGATCAAGGATGTGTCCGGCCTCAAAATCAAGATGCTTACCAGATTGTTCAGCTGGATCGCAATACACTGCTGTGCGTACTTTGCGATGGTATGGGCGGTGCAAAGTCAGGAAATATTGCAAGTGCTCTGGCTGTGGACGTCTTTGTTCAGGAAGTCCGACAGAATCATAAAAGCGGTATGACTCGAGAGCAAATTGATCAGATGCTGCGAAGCAGCACGAAACTTGCGAATTTTACTGTTTATGATCAGGCAAAACAGTTTGAGGATTTTTCCGGGATGGGGACAACTCTGGTGGCAGCCTATATCACCGGCGGACGGGCAACTGTCGTCAATGTCGGAGACAGCCGATGCTATGCGGTAAACGAAGAGGGAATCCAGCAGATCACAACGGATCACTCCCTTGTTCAGATGATGCTGAGCAATGGGGAACTGACACCAGAGCAGGCCAAAAGCTATCCCGGAAAAAATTATATTACCCGTGCAATCGGCACGGAACCAACCGTAGAATGTGATATTTTCCGATGCAGCCTCGAAAAAGGCGATGTGCTGCTCTTATGCAGCGATGGGCTGCATGGAGTAGTTGACGAACAGGAGATCCTGTTTGAAGTGGTTCACGGCGCAGATAAGGAGAATTGCTGCCAGAGATTGCTTGATATCGCATTAATGCGTGGGGCACCGGATAATGTAACGAGTGTTCTGGTGCTGGCATAACAGCCGGATGAGTGAAAGGAGTAACATCCATGGATAATGATAAATATATCGGCCGGCTGTTGGATAACCGGTACGAGATTCTTGAAGTGATTGGAACGGGCGGCATGGCAGTCGTTTATAAAGCACGATGCCATCGGCTTAATCGCTTTGTTGCTATTAAAATTTTGAAAGATGACCTTTCTCAGGATGAAGAGTTCCGAAGAAGATTTCATGCGGAGAGTCAGGCCGTTGCGATGCTGAGTCATCCGAATATTATGTCTGTTTATGACGTGTCTACGACGGATGAAGCGGACTACATTGTAATGGAACTGATTGACGGAATTACCCTGAAGCAGTATATGGAAAAAAAGGGTGTGCTGAACTGGAAGGAAACGCTGCATTTCGGTATGCAGATTGCAAAAGCACTGGAGCATGCCCACAGTCGGGGAATCGTTCATCGGGATATTAAACCCCACAATGTTATGGTGCTGAAGAATGGTTCTGTCAAAGTGACGGATTTTGGCATTGCTCGGATTATGTCGAAAAGTAATACTTTGACAAAGGAAGCACTGGGTTCCGTCCACTACATTTCGCCGGAGCAGGCGAAGGGAGGCCGAGTGGATGCACGAAGCGACCTCTATTCTCTAGGTGTTGTCATGTACGAGATGATGACAGGACGTCCGCCCTATGATGGGGAATCTCCGGTATCCGTGGCGATTCAGCATATAAACGGGACTCCGCCGATGCCGTCAATGCTCAATCCGAACCTTCCCGGAGGGCTTGAGCAGATTATTATGAAGGCGATGGAGAAGGACCCTGCCAAGCGATATGCCAATGCGACCCAGATGCTGTATGATTTGGAGGAGTTTCGGAAGAATCCCAGTATTTTGTTTGATTTTAAATCCGGAAGCATTGATGATGCGCTGATGATGAATGTCAAAGCGCCGGTTTCGCAGGAGCCGGTACGTCCCACACAGCCAAGAACTACCGCAGAGCGAATTGCCGGTGTTCGGACACAGCGGCCTGTCAACCAGAATCATTCAGAGTCTTCTGGGCGCGGTACTCAGCCGTTAAATCCGTCCCAGCAGAGAATGGCGGCACAAAATCAGCGGCCAGGACAGCAGCGGCCTGCAGGACAAAATCCGCGGTCCGGGATGCCAAATCAGGCCAATCACTCAGCCAGATCCAGACAGGCGGCCGAAGCTAATCGTCCCAATGGAAATGCAGTGCGGCAGCAGCGGGAAGAGCAGGCAGAAAGCCGGAACCGCACAATGACTATTGCGGTTGTGACGTGCTCGACGATTGCGGTGATCGGCATTATTATTTTCTTGGTATTGGTGTTTAACGGAGGCGTGTTCGGTCACGGCTCTAAACCGATTCCCGTACCAAATTTGGTAGGACAGGTTTTCAGTGAATTGGATCGAAGCAAATATCCGGATGTAAAGATTACATTTGTAGATTTTGAATATGACGCCAATCGTCCGGAGGGAACCATTATCAGACAAAAGCCAGAATCTTCTGAAAAGGTTGCCCCCGGAACGGAGATTAAGGTTTGGGTCAGCATGGGGCCGGAGGCAACGGAAGGCCGTAAAATGGATAACCTCGTTGAGATGACGAAGGATGCCGCCTTGGATTATTTGAATAAACTGGATTTGGGACTTGTCCCAATGGTTCGTCAGGAGAATTCCGATGAGGTAAAGGAAGGACTTGTTACCCGGACCTCTCCTGCGCAGGGAGAACCGCTGTCCGAAGGACAGACCATCACAATTTATATCAGCACTGGTCCTGCGGTTAAATCCGAAACGGTTCCCAATGTCGTTGGAATGAATGTCAAGGCCGCAATCAAAACCCTTGCAGCCTCTGGTTTTGAAAAAACCAAAATCGAAAAAGAGCAGAGCACAAAAGACAAGGATGAAGTCCTCAGACTTTCTGTGGATGTCAACACGAAGGTAGATGTCACAACAGAAATTACCATCTATGTCTCAGAAGGGTTTGTGCGGGCAAAAGTACCTGCTGTTCACGGTATGTCAATTGATGAGGCGAAACGAATGCTCAATCAGGCTGGATTCTCTAATATTAAGGTAAGCTATGAGGATAATGATGCCCAGAAGAATTCTGTGATCCGCCAGTCGATCTCCGCAGACGTGGAAGTAGATACTTCCACAGAGATCAGTCTGACTGTATCGAACGGTCCCAAGGCAACAGAACCCCCGAAGACAGAACCTCCTGCAACCGAAGCACCCAAGGAAACGACCAAGGATGTTACCATTAAACTGGATGATGATATAATCGGCGAACATGACGATCCATTCCAGGTGACAATTAAGATGAACGGAAAAACCCTCTATGATGCGTTGGTTGATCCGGAGACAGAGAGCATTGTCGTGAAGATGACCGGGAAAGGAATCCAGTCTTACACCATCTATATTAATAATGAGCCGAAGGGATTGGATACGGTGAATTTCGGTGGATAAAATGAAACAGGGACGAATTGTTAAATCTCTCAGCGGATTTTATGATGTTCAGACAGAGGATTCAGTCATTACGTGCCGCGCAAGAGGTCATTTGCGGCGTGGGCAGATGCCCCTTGTGGGCGATATTGTTGAGATCAGCGTGGAAAAAGGGAAGGGGATGCTGGAAAAAATCCTTCCTCGCAAAAACAGCTTTGTTCGACCAGCTGTGGCTAATTTGGATCTGCTTGTTGTTTTTGCAGCAAATGTGAATCCGGTAACGGAGCCATTCCTCATTGATCGGGTTGCGGCGATTGCTGGAAATCAAGAAGTACCCGTTTGCATTGTTGTCAACAAGTATGACATGGATCCAGGAGAAAATCTTGCAGGAATCTACCGGGATGCAGGATATCAGGTGATTCAGACCAGTGCTGAAACAAGTCAGGGGATTGAAATTCTTCGTAAACAGCTGTCTGGAAAGTTTGCGTGTTTTACGGGGAATTCCGGCGTTGGAAAAAGCAGCATTCTCAATGCACTGAATCCAAGCCTAGGTCTTCAGACCGGTGAGGTTTCGGACAAACTGGGACGCGGACGCCATACAACTCGTCATGTGGAGGTTTACCAAATAGGAGATGCGTTTATCGCTGATACACCGGGCTTTTCCTCCTTTGACACAGATCAGATGGATGTTATTGTGAAAGAAAATCTACAATACACGTTTCCGGAATTTGCTCCGTATCTGGGCTGTTGTCAATTTCGTGACTGCTCCCATCGAAAGGAACCTGGATGTGCCGTAGTCAAGGCAGTTGAAAAGGGCGAAATCCGCGACAGCCGATATACGAGTTATCTTCGACTGTATGAAAAGGCAATGCAGATCAATGAATGGGAATTAAAATGAAAAATCCCGCACATTTTGTGCGGGATTTTTCCTATGCAGCGTCAGAATATAACTAAAAGAAGTAGGAAATACACAAAAATGAAGAGAAAAGCAAAATGTACATTTGCCAGTTGGAAACGTATATATTTTAATACTCGGTATAAAATCATCGGATTGCCTAAAGGAAGAATAAAAAATTTGTACTTTTTCCCGAAAAATAGTTGACAAGGTGAATTGTATGTGCTAATATATCTAAGCACGTATGGAATAGGTATGCGTGCGGTGCGATGATGCAGGAGATTGCGTCTATGACGGTAACTTCTGCGGAGTATGTCCGGTCATCGGGCGGCTGAACTGTTCGGATGCGTCTGCGTATATCGCTGCGCTCTGAAAAGGGGTCGGCCACGGTCGGCCATTTTTCATGGCCCGGAGTGATACGCACGGAGGCGCGGACAACAGTTCACCGTACCCAGGCACACAAAAACTGAGTACGTTTTCAAGGAGGAAAACAAACCATGGCAAACAATGAAATGATCCGCATTCGTCTGAAGGCTTACGATCATCAGCTGATCGACTCCAGCGCTGCAAAGATCGTAGAAACCGCAAAGACCCACGGCGCTGCCGTGTCCGGTCCTATCCCTCTGCCCACCAAGAAGGAAGTGGTCACCATCCTTCGTGCTGTTCACAAGTACAAGGACAGCCGTGAGCAGTTCGAGCGCAGAACCCACAAGAGACTGATCGATATTCTCAACCCCAATCAGAAGACTGTTGAGGCTCTGATGAGCCTGGATCTGCCTGCTGGCGTTGAGATTGAGATAAAGCTGTAATTGCTCGTCACAATTACGGCTGCCCGCACTGTCTGGCATCGGGCGGACGGGTCATGTTGGCGGCTGTTCCCAATGCAGCGGTCAACCAATAACCTAATTAAAGGAGAAACCAAAAATGCAGAAAGCAATCATCGGCAAGAAAGTGGGCATGACCCAGATCTTCGATGAGAGCGGCAAGGTTATCCCTGTTACCGTTGTGGAAGCAGGTCCCTGCGTCGTTACTCAGAAGAAGACCGTTGAGACCGACGGCTACACTGCCGTCCAGCTTGGCTATGGCGACATCAAGGAAGCTAAGCTGAGCAAGCCTGAGGCAGGCCACCTGAAGAAGGCTGGCGTTGCCCCCAAGAAGTACCTGAAGGAGTTTAAGCTGGAGAAGGCTGCCGAGATGAATGTCGGCGACGAGATCAAGGCTGACACCTTCGCTGCTGGCGACAAGATCGACGTCACCGGCATCAGCAAGGGCCATGGTTACCAGGGCGTTGTTAAGCGTTACGGCGCACATCGTACTGACATGACTCACGGCGGCGGCCCTGTCCATCGTCACGCTGGTTCTATGGGTGCTTCTTCCCATCAGTCCCGTATCTTCCCTGGCAAGATTGGCGCAGGTCAGATGGGTAACGTTCAGGTTACCATCGAGAACCTGGACATCGTCAAGGTTGATGCAGAGCTGAACATGATCGTTGTTCGTGGTGCTAT
>JARIAT010000007.1 GCA_029257715.1 Faecousia sp.
CAACATTGAAAACTTATACTGTTCGTCGTTGTAACGAGGATAATTTCGATGAAATCATGTATATTGCTGAACATTTATCTCGTGATAGAGAAATTTCCAACGCTAAAAATGATGAAAAAATTGAATAAAAATGCCTAAATGATTAAGCGGTGAGTAGTCCCCCGGAGCATATGATCCGGGGGACTTTTTTCCTTACTTCATCTTATCCAGCGTTGCAAACACGCCCGCCCGGATATCCGCAGCATTTGCTCTTGCCAGAGCAATTTCATGGGCGTAGATGGTAGCAGTCGTGGTTGCATTGGCATGGCCTAATTCAACTGCTATGAGCTTTGCAGCTGCAAAGGTAAATATCATATGTTAAAACACATCCACCGGCCCAGCCGGTGGTTGTCATTTAACGGGCATAGCCCTCTGTTCCTCGCCTACGCGTAAAGCGCGTGAGTACGATCTGCCAGCTGCGTAGGACTGTTACTTGCTACCCGTAAACGGGCCTACCGAGGCGATGCATAATTGCTCCCCCAATTCGTCCTCTTTGAGCTGGTTGCGAATATATTCCGCAATTCGGCTTTCATTCTTGCCTACGGTATCTACGTAATACCCTCTGCACCAGAATTCTCTATTACGGAACTTGTATTTAAGCTCGCCGAATTGCTCATACAGCATTGTGCTGCTCTTTCCTTTGAGATACCCCATAAAATGCGATACGGACATTTTCGGGGGGATTTCCACGAAAAGATGGATATGATCCGGACACGCCTCTGCTTCCATAATCCGCACCCCTTTCCATTCGCATAATTGACGAAGAATCTTTCCGATTGCTGCTCGTTTGCTGCGATAAAATACTTTTCTGCGGTATTTCGGTGCGAATACGATGTGGTATTTGCAATTCCACTTCGTGTGTGATAAACTGTTAATATCATTCATTCCCATAATGGATGGTACCTCCCTGTTACTTTTGTCCTTGCAGTTGACAGACCGCATAACAATTGTAACAGGGTTTTTGTTTATCGCCATAGGCTTTATTGAACCACTGGCCTAGCCAGTGGTTTTCTTTATACAAAAAAGCCCGAAGCGGTCAGCGCTTCGGGCTTGCTTTTTATTGGATCTCCTGATTGACTCTCTGGTCCAGGCGCTTCAGCGCCCGTTCCATGGTTTCATAGACCTCCGGCGTAATTTTTCCAATGAAATTGGTTTCATAGCGGCTCATGGCTTCCCGGATGCGCACAACACGCTGTCCTCCGGCGGCGCTTTCCTCCGAATGGAGTGTGAAAATCGGGGTGTATGTATAATCCGAAATCCGAACCTCGCCGGTCAGATTGTCCCGTGTCACCTCAATGTCCAGCACCATGGAATAATTTGTGCCGGGCTGATCCGCATTTCCATAGAAGTCCCCCAGAGAGTATGCCACAAGGGTATTGGCCTGACTGTCATAGTCCACGGTCTGAACCAAATGGGGATGGGTTCCGAGAATCACGTCCACACCGTTGCTGAGCATGAGCTTTCGGATGGTCTGCTGGCTTTTGCTGATATCCTCGTTATACTCACTGCCCCAATGAAGCATGGCGATTGTGAGATCCGGCTGCTCCTCCTCTACTTTGCGCAGAACCTTCTTGATTTGCTCCTGATCTACCTTAGAATACGTCGTAGTGAAATCCTCATAGAGGACATTCACGCAGTCCTCACTGCCGCTGGGCAGCCCCAGATTATCCATTCCCTTCGTAAATCCGACCAGCGCAATCCGCAGTCCCTGAACCTCCACAATGGTATATCCGCCCGAGGATTTGGCTGATTGGGTATCATAGAACGTCCCAACGGGAATCATACCTTCGCCGTAAAGGGTGTCGATGGTGGACTGAAGGCCCAGAATTCCTGCCCGAATAGAAGCGGAGTTGGCGGTCTGAACCACATCCACTCCGATATTCTTCAGCGCCTTCGCCAGCTCCACAGGAGCAGAGCTGCGCTCATCGCCATAGGGCGCACCGGAAAAAGTTCCCTCAAAATTAAGCAGCGTCAGATCCGCACCGCTCATCACCGGCGCCACATCCCGGAAGGTGTCCGTAAAATCGTATCCATCCGCAGTTTGCGCACCGGCCAGAATCTCCGGTGTGACATTGACATCACCGGCGGCGGCAATATGAATTACCGTATATTCCTCTTTCTTCTTGGGCTTTTCTGTGGGCGCACTGCTGTTATCTGCTGCGCTGGCCGCTTGAGACGCATCGGTCTGTTCAGGGAGTTTCTGTGGCTGTGAGCCATCGGCAGGTTCTGTGGGCAGCTGCGGCTGTGTCTGAAGGGATTGGCTAGGATCTTCCGAACCAAACAGTCCCTGTTTGTAGCTGAACAGCGCAATCACCCCCACCGCCGCTGCCACCGCCGCTGCCACGGCAGCGAGCCGCAGCTTCATCTTCCTGCGTTCCTGCTCTGCTCTGCGCCGCTGCTCCTCCCGTTTGGATTTTCTGCGGCGAATTGTTTCACTTCTATCTCGTTCCGGGGTCATATACCGTCCTCCGCTTAAAAAACAATTGTCATTTGCATTCTACTATTATTTATCTATTTTACACGAAACGACCATTAAGTACAAGAGGGAAATTCCCCCGCTTGGCTTCATCGCGTTTTTATGATATACTATTTCCAAAAATTCGATCAATTTCGGGAGGCACTATGAACACTAGCCACAAACGAAAATCATCTGATAAGCGTCTCGCTGCCCGAGGAATCGCATCCATCTGCATGGCTGCCATTATCCTGGCCGCCATCGCACTGGTCATTTACTGGAGAACTTCTTCCAATGCTTCCGACGGACGCAGCACCCCCTCCGCTGCCCCCACAATCGGCGGCCCGATTCCCACCAATCCCTACGGACCGGAAGATTTCATCTACGAAGGGGATTATCTCACCTGCGCCGCCGGTCCCTCCATGCTTGGAGTGGATGTCTCCGCCCACCAGCAGGAGATCCTTTGGGATGAAGTCCGTGAGGCAGGAATTGAGTTTGCCATGGTGCGCATCGGCTATCGGGGCACCACCTCCGGCGGCGTATACTATGACGAATATGCTGACCAAAATCTTCGGGGAGCCAGTGAGGCCGGTCTTCCCGTCGGTGTATACTTTTTCTCTCAGGCCATTTCTCCGCAGGAAGCCGAGGAGGAAGCGGAGGCCTGCATTTCCTTTCTCAAGGACTACCACATTGATCTTCCGGTTGTCTTCGACTGGGAATACGTAGACGAAGAGGCCCGCAGTGCCAGTGTTGATCCGGAAACGCTGGTTGCCTGTGCCAAAGCCTTCTGTGAAACCATCGAAAATTCAGGCTACAAACCCATGATCTATTTCAATCCCGATCTGGCCGCAACCCGCCTGGATCTGGAGCAGATCAGCGGCTATCCCTTCTGGCTTGCCATGTATACCGATCAAATGAACTACCCCCATCAAGTGGACATGTGGCAGTATACCGCAAACGGAAGCGTCCCCGGGATTACCGGGGACGCGGACCTCAATCTTTGGCTCAACGGTTGATAACCTGCACCTGAAATCCCTCCATCACGTCCAAAACCTTTTCGTGAAGGACAGAATCCGGAGCACCTGTCAAAGCCGCATCCACGACAATACGTGCCTGAGGATATTTAGCCTGAAGCACCGCCGCATTTGACACCACGCAGATATTGCTGACCAGCCCGACCAGTTCAATCTCATCCGCTTCGGCTGGCAGCACTGCGGCAACATCAGGATCACTGATGTCCATTCCAAAAGAAACCTTGTCAATCGCGATGGCTCCCACTTCTTCGCAGGCCTTCTTCGTTTCGCCATAAAGCTCCCATCCGTGAGAGCCCTTCATGCAGTGTAAGATCGGCAGCAGCTTTCCCTCTCGGGTGTCCAAATAGTTCTCAAAATGGGTATCTCGGGTCACCCAAACATTTCCCGATCCATAGGCCCGGATTTTTTCGGCAATCCCCGCATCCAGACGCTCTGCACCGGAAAATCCCAACGCACCATCTACAAAATCATTCTGGTAGTCGATCACAAACAAAAAACGTTTCATCTAAATTCCTCCTTTTTCAGATTTTACGATACCAAATCCGGACAAAAATGTCAACGCACCGTTGAATGAGTCCGGATTTTCTGATATAATGAAGTTTGCAACTCCATGGAAAGGAAGCTATCACCGTGAATCGCGAAGATTATATTGCTGTGTTCGACTCCGGCGTGGGCGGCGTCAGTGTTTTAAAGGAACTGATGAAGTTAATGCCCCGGGAGCGTTTTTATTATTTCGGAGACTCTATCAATGCGCCTTACGGGCTCAAATCCACAGAAGAAGTCCGTGCGCTGACAATTTGTGCCGCAGAGAAACTCTTCTCCCTGGGCTGCAAAGCCCTTGTGGTAGCTTGCAATACCGCAACTGCTGCTGCAATTGATTCTCTGCGCAGGCGTTGGCCTGAGAGAATCATTGTAGGGATTGAACCTGCCATCAAGCTGGCCTGTGATCGGCACCCCGGCGGTACCATCGGACTCATGGCAACCAACGTAACTCTGCGGGAGCAAAAACTCGCTGAGCTGATTCGGCGATGCAGACAGGACTGTGAAATCCTGATCCTTCCCTCTCCCGGTGTAGTAGAGCTTGTAGAAGCCGGAAAATCTGACAGTGCTGAAGCAGTGGCATTGATGCAGCAGGAGTTAGGGCCTTATCAAGGCGCTCTTGACGCAATTGTGCTGGGGTGTACCCACTATCCATTTATGAAACAAGCAATTCGGCAGGTCATCGGTGCGGAAGTCGAACTTCTCGACGGAAGCTGTGGCACAGCACGGGAAACCCTTCGCAGGTTAAAGGATGCGGATTTATGCGCCAACGGCTACGGGGAATTGATTATTGAGAATTCCTCGCCGGATTCCTCCATGGTGCAGCTGGCTTATAATTTGTTAAACGATTCAGTAACGGCTCAATCCTAGGGATTGGGCCGTTTTCAAGTTTTTCTCATTTTCAGTGCTTTGAAAGCTGCAAAACTTTAAACCTATCAAAATCCCATAGTAAAGGCTCTAAATTTATATAAAAAAAGAACTCAGACGATACGTCTGAGTTCTTTGTGTTGGCATTACCTATTTTCACGGCCCGTCACCAGGCAACTATCGTCGGCGCTAACGAGCTTAACTTCTGTGTTCGG
>JARIAT010000045.1 GCA_029257715.1 Faecousia sp.
CATTGCTTTCAGCAGTGAGCAGGCAGCACAACAGTATAACCAGTATGATCTGGATACGAATTTCCGAGAAGACAATATTGAAAAGCTTGTTTCCCAAATCAAATATTGTCAGGATCGTAACATAAAGGTTATTTTGGCGGTTGTTCCAAAATCCGACCGCAACCTGTGGGAGACGAATCACCACGATAGATTTTATCAGTGGATGACCGCCTTCAGCCGAGAGCAGGGCTGTGACTTCTACGATTTCAACCTCCTGCGCAATCGGTATGAGCTTTGGAACGATCAGGAATCTTTTTACGATTCAACACATATGAGTGACAAGGGGGCGGCCAGCTTCACAAAGGCCTTCTGCGATATCCTTCAAAAGGCCGAAAATCAGGATGTTTCAGAATACTTCTATGACAACTACGAACAGATGAAGGCAGATTCGCCCTATATGGCGTACCTTAAATAGTTTTACTCCCGAGACAGAAGATTCTGTCTCGGGAGTTTTCTGTATCTGCCTTGTTATGATGATCCGAAGAGAGCTGCTCCGAATGATTAGCAATGGCTGGAGGTGGAGTCCTCCTGCTTGGAGCAGGGGGGACACGAGTCTTCCTCCGGAACATCTTCTGCAATCCCATGGTGCAGATCCTGTTTCGGAATCAGGAAGCGTCTTGTAGCAAAGAGCATTACGATGCAGGCAGTACCAATCAGATTATCAAGTGCGTTTTCATGGCTGATGATAATGGATCTGGATATTGCGAGTACCAGAACTTCCAGAACATTCGCAGGAGTCAGGTGCATCAAAAGCTTGACAAACTCTAAGCCGATGACGATTGTCAGCATTTCATGTAAGTAGTTGGTGACAGCATCGGCGGAGGAAATGTAGTCCAGCGGATTTGCGAAAATGTTCAGAAACTCGAATAGCAGCATGAAGATCAGAACAACAACAGTGATGACGGAAATGCTGTTTTCAATGACGATCAAAATACGGGAAATAGAACGATCAAAGCTTTCTTTCAGGGAGTTTTGCATATAGACACCTCTTTTGATTGAAATTTACGATTTTCTTTATGAGACAGCTCTGCCAGATAAGAACTCATTTGCGTGTGGCACAGATCAATTTCCGTCCAAAGTTCCTGCGAAGACATTCTTAGAAGTCCCGACCGGAAGGAACTGAGCTGAACAAGGGAATCTGAAGTTACTACACGGACAGAGTAGTTGTTTCCAATTTGGGCGGCCATAGATTCAATATAGGCATCGCCCGTCTGACCTTCTTTGGTATATACAACCTGAATGTTAGCATCAAGCTGTTTCTGCCCGGGATTGCCCTTTGCTTTGTATCCGTCAAAGACAACAATCATGGGACAGTTTTTGTACCCTGCATAGCTGTGGAGCTGATCCAGCAGTCGATCTCTTGCGAGACCAAGGTCAATTTTAGCAGTTTCTTTCAATTCCTCCCGTGCAAAAAGAAGGTTATATCCATCAATCAGATACATCTGCCGGCGCGGCGGAGCAATCGGAATCTGCTCTGTGGCGGGACGGTTTGCAGGGGCAGTATACTGTCTTCGTTTAATGGGGCCGAATTCCCGCTCCATAATTCTTTCCAGCTCCCGGTCATCCATTCGAAGATTTCGGGTGACGACCTCAGGCTGGGTGGTTTTTTCGAGTATGCTTGACAGGTGCATATACTGAGAAACCTGATTCCATTTCACACAGAATCCGGCTCCGTGGGAACAGAAGATAGAATCCGGTGTGTTTTCAAGGTCAGATTCCGGATCATAGCAGGCCTCTGAAATGACATCCTCCGGATTGTGACACGGACGGTAGCCATACATTCGGGTTTGGAGGACGCCCATGCCATGGGTGTAGGAGGCTACCGTCTGACTGTAATCACGAACTTCTGACACGGGGACGGTTCCACGCAGAATGGAATTCTCTCCAATCTGTTCGGGAGAATCAAATTCACCGGACATGGATCGGATATCCGTAATTGCCCGTCCAATCTGGGTGCTGGGGACCGTAAGGGTGAATTCATACCATGGTTCCAGAAGCTGAGAATCTGCCTGCATAAGACCCTGCCGCACAGCCCGATAGGTAGCTTGTCGGAAATCACCGCCTTCGGTATGCTTAGGGTGGGCGCGTCCGGATACCAGTGTAATGCGGATATCTGTGATTGGGGAACCGGTCAGAACCCCCAAGTGCTGTTTTTCCACCAGATGGCTGATAATCAGATGCTGATAATTGATATCGAGAATATCTGCGGAGCACTGATTTGCAAGGACAATGCCGCTTCCGGCCTCGCCAGGCTCCAACAGTAAATGACACTCGGCATAATGGCGCAGAGGTTCATAGTGTCCGACTCCCTCCACGGTAGAGGTAATTGTTTCGAGATAATTGATGCGGCCTGCATCAAAGGTTACGGAAATGGAAAATCGCTCCAGAATCAGGCTTTGTAAAATTTCCAGCTGGACTCTGCCCATCAGCTGTACCCGAATCTGCCGAAGCCGGCTGTCCCACATCAAATGAAGCTGCGGTTCTTCCTCCTCCAGCTGACGAAGAAGAGGCAGCACCTTCATCGGGTCCTTGTCCGGAGGAAGGTTCATCCGGAAGCTCATGACCGGCTCCAGAATCTGTGCGGAGCCTTCCGGCTCTGCACCCAAAGACTGCCCGGCCCATGTGGCGGAAAGTCCCTGAATGGCACAGATCTCACCGGACGCTATTTCGTCCGTCTGCCGTGCCTGTGTTCCTGCATATTGACGCAGCTGGACGCATTTTTCTTCGTGGAAGCTGCCATCCCGATCCCGATAAGCTATGGTGCTGCGGACCCGAAGAGAGCCGCCGGTTACTTTCACCCAGGTCAGACGAACACCCTGGGGATCACGGGATACTTTATACACTTTAGCGGCAAATGCCTCCCCATAGTTATTTTGCGGGGCACAGACATCCAGAAGACTCAGAAACTCACGGATACCGCTGAGTTTCAGCGCAGAGCCGAAGCAGCAGGGAAAAAGCTTTCGTTCGGAAATCAGTTCCCGCAGATTTCCGCTGGTGATCGTTCCACCCGAAAGATACTGCTCGAGCATGGCATCGTCACACATTGCGGCATTTTCCGCAATTTCCTCCGGTGATGCACTGAAATCAACAATTCCCGGGGAAAGCTTTTGCTGAAGCTCTGACACGATGGCATCTTTTCCGGGGCCGGGAAGATCCATTTTATTGACAAAAAGAAATACGGGAACCTGATAACGCTCCAGAAGTTCCCAGATTGTCAGCGTATGTGCCTGCACACCGTCGGAGCCGTTGATGACCACGATGGCGCAGTCAAGAATCGGCATGGTTCGCTCGGCCTCCGGAGAAAAATCTGCGTGTCCCGGGGTGTCTACAAGTGTGATATGGCGATTTGGTGTGTTAAGGTGTGCGAGCTTTGAAAAAATCGTGATGCCCCGCTGACGCTCCAAATTATGGGTATCCAGAAAGGAATCTCCGTGATCGACCCGTCCAAGAGTGCGCCGCATTCCGGTTTCATAGAGCATTGCCTCAGAAAGGGTGGTTTTTCCCGCGTCTACATGGGCGAGAATTCCGCAAACGAGATGGTTCACTGTTTGTCTCTCCAGTCGTGGAAAAATCAAAAGGCCGTCCCATTCTGGAGCTGCCTTTTCCAAAATATTTTAATACAATTATAAATGGTTTTGCGCTATGCGTCAAGCAAAACCACAAATTGACGGAATACTGCCTATTTTGACGGGCAAGCTAAAACCGTGGGAGGTGAAATGTATGACAGTCGGAAATGTTCTCGGAAAATTGAATGTTCAAGAGGCATTTATGGGGGCGGAACATCTGAGTTGGGTGCAGGTTTCCTGCAAAGAGGGGATCTGTGCGGCCGTAGACCTTGTAGGAACACAGCCGGGAGATTTGGTTCTTCTGTGCAGCGGAAACGCGGCATCTAGGGTAATCTCGGAATGTCCGGCAGATGCGGCAGTGGTTGCCGTTTTGTCCGCAGCAGAAAAAGAGGTTGACAAATTGGCACAAAAGCGTCTATAATATCTCTACAAACCATAAAAAGGCAGTGAAGAGAAGAGTACCGCTTCGGAAACGGACAGAGAACCCCGGCAGCTGAGAAGGGGAACGCGGAAGAATCGGGAACATGGTCTCGGAGCCGGCTGGCCGAGACAGTAGGTCCGCCCGGGTGCGCCCGTGACTGCGCAATGAGGTGTCGGTTTCCGACACGAACCAAGGTGGTACCGCGGCAATTTCTTGTCGCCCTTGAGAGTTCTCAAGGGCGGATTTTTTTGTTTATGGAGGAAAAATCATGTGCAACAAGTGTAAAGGTAATTTCTACATCACAACACCCATTTACTACCCCTCTGCAAAGCTCCACATCGGTCACAGCTATTGTACTGTGGCAACGGATGCAATGGCCCGATTCAAGCGCCTTCAGGGCTATAATGTCATGTTTCTGACCGGTACAGACGAGCATGGCCAGAAGATCGAGGATAAGGCAAAGGAAGCAGGCGTCACCCCCAAGCAGTATGTTGATAATATTGTCGAAGGACCGGGCGGTGTTTTGGACCTGTGGAAGCTCATGAACATTTCCAATGACCGCTTTATCCGCACCACAGACGATTATCATGTAGAAGCCATCCAGAAGATCTTTAAGAAGATGTATGACAACGGCGATATCTACAAGGGAACCTATAAGGGAAAATACTGCAAGCCCTGTGAGTCTTTCTGGACCGAAAGCCAGCTGATTGATGGCAAGTGCCCTGACTGCGGACGGGAAGTGCAGGATGCGGAGGAAGAGGCATATTTCTTCCGCCTCAGCAAGTACGCAGACCGTGTTCGGGATCTTCTGGAGAATACCGACTATTTGGAACCCAGAAGCCGTGTCAATGAGATGGTTAACAATTTCATTAAGCCCGGTCTGGAGGATCTCTGCGTCTCCAGAACCAGCTTTACATGGGGTGTTCCTGTGGATTTTGACCCCGGTCATGTTGTTTATGTTTGGATCGATGCTCTGTTTAACTATATGACCGCTCTCGGATTTGAGAATCAAGCGCACAACGATCTGGCGGAATTCTGGCCTGCGGATGTCCATTTTGTAGGGAAGGAAATCGTCCGGTTCCACTCCATTATCTGGCCCGCTATGCTGATGAGTCTGGATCTGCCCCTTCCCAAGAAGGTGTTCGGTCATGGCTGGCTGAATTTCAACGGTGAAAAGATGTCAAAATCCCGGGGCAATGTGGTGGATCCTTATGTACTGGCAGAGCATTTTGGCGTGGACGCACTTCGATTCTTCCTGCTGCGGACATTCCCCTTCGGCTCCGACGGAAATTTCACCAATGAAATGCTGATTTCCACCATCAATGTAGATCTTGCCAATGATTTGGGCAATCTGGTTTCCAGAACCATTGCAATGGCGCAAAAGTATTTCGGGGAGCATCTGCCTGCTGAGCAACTGTCAAACCCTGAGATGGATGATGAGCTTGTGAATCTTGTTGCGACACTGCGGGATCGCTATGAAGAGCAGATGGAGCATTTTGCTTTCCAGAATGCTCTGGCGGAGATCTTTAAGGTGATCTCCCGTGCCAACAAGTATATTGATGAGAATGCACCTTGGGCACTTGCAAAAGATGAGGCAAATAAGCCCCGTCTGGCCAAGGTTCTCTATAATCTGCTTGAGAGCATCCGCGTGTGTGCAGGACTGCTGCTGCCCTTTATGCCTGCTACCTCCGAGGAGATTATGAAGCGGCTTGGCAATCCTGCATCCGACTGGGACAGCCTGATCGGATTCGGCCTGCTGAATCCGGAGGTTGCTGCGGTTGCAGGCCCCGCACTGTTCCCCAGAATTGATATGGAGAAGGAACTGGCGGTTCTCGAGGAACTTTCCGCACAGGCTAAGGAGCCTGAGGAAGATCCCCTGCCGGAGCCTCTGCCTGAGATCACCTTTGATGCCTTTGAAAAGGTGGAGATGACGGTTGTAAAGGTCCTCGCCTGTGAAGCGGTCAAGAAGAGTAAAAAGCTTCTGAAGTTTACGCTCAATGACGGCTCAAAGGAGCCTCGCCAGATTCTTTCCGGTATTGCTGAATTCTATAAGCCTGAGGAATTGGTCGGAAAGACACTGGTTGCTGTTACGAATCTGGCTCCCAGAAAAATGATGGGCCAGATCAGCAGCGGAATGCTGCTGTCTGCCGAGCGTGGAGAGAAGCTCAATCTGATTATGCTCGATGATTCCGTTCCTGCCGGAAGCCGCTTGGTATAATGAACACGAAAAAGACCGCAGATTTTTCTGCGGTCTTTTCAGCTTTAAGAACTGGAGAAAAGCGTTCCCTTAGAGCAGTGAGTTCCGTAAAACCTATGTTCAGTCATCGGAATTCTGAACAGAGAAACCATTTTGTGAAAAACGCTTAAATGTATGAGATTCGGTGTGAGGAAATTCGATAAATTATCTCCAAACTCAAATTTGACGAAAAGTTATCCTTATGATAGAATAATCGTGCAATAGGGCTTCGGGCGACTGACGGAATTTGGTGGGTTACCACCGGGGAACCCGGAGCTTTGATCAATGCCGACCGTCTGGGCGCACTTGTCTGTAAAGGACGGGTGCGCCCTTTTGTGTTTTATTAGGAGGTCTACATGAAAAAAGTTGGTATTCTCATGGGCAGCGATTCCGATCTGCCCGTAGTCCGGAAAACAATCGATACGCTGGCATCCTTTGATGTGCCCTATGAGGTTCATGTTTATTCCGCGCATCGCACCCCCGCACAGGCTCAGAGCTTTACAGCCTCTGCCCGTGAAAATGGATTTGGTGTTTTAATCTGCGCTGCCGGCATGGCTGCGCATCTGGCAGGTGCTGTTGCGGCGAACACGACGCTGCCGGTCATCGGTATCCCCATGACTTCCTCCAATCTGGGCGGCATGGAAGCGCTGCTTTCCACCGTGCAGATGCCAAGTGGCATCCCCGTAGCGACTGTTGCCATCGGCGGTGCCGTGAATGCGGCTTTGCTGGCAATTCAGATGCTTGCAATTGAAGACAAGGATCTTGAGAAGAAACTCAGCGATAAGCGTGCTGCCGATACCGCAGCGGTTCTGGCAAAGAACGATGCCGTTGAAGCAGAATTCAATCACTAATCACCTGTAAACCACACACAGTATACAGTTATTTTCAGAAAGAGGTTATTAACTATGGAAAATCAGAAGCTCGTTTACACTGGAAAGACCAAGAATGTTTACGCACTGGAAAATGGCAACTACCTGCTGAAATTCAAGGACGACTGCACCGGCAAGGACGGCGTGTTTGATCCCGGTGAAAACTCCGTCGGCCTGACCATCGAGGGTGTTGGCGACGTCAATCTGCGCATGAGCATCTATTTCTTTGAGAAGATCAATGCTGCCGGTATTCTGACCCATTTTGTTTCTGCAAATCTGGCTGATACCACAATGGAAGTAAAGCCCGCCAAGGTCTTCGGTCAGGGTCTGGAAGTAATCTGCCGCTATAAGGCCGTCGGCTCCTTCATCCGCCGCTACGGTGCATACATTGAGTCCGGTGCAGATCTTCCTGCATACGTAGAAACAACCTTCAAGGATGATGATAAGGGCGATCCTCTGGTTACCAAGGATGCTCTGGTTGCTCTGGGTGTCATGACCGAGGCACAGTACGACAGCCTCAAGAAGATGACGCAGGATATCACGAAGATTGTTGCGGACGACCTGAAGGAAAAGGGTCTGGATCTGTATGACATCAAGTTTGAGTTTGGTTACGATGCAGACGGCAACGTCATGCTGATTGATGAGATCGCTTCCGGCAATATGCGTGTCTACAAGGATGGCCAGTATATCGACCCCATGACTCTGAACAAGCTGTTCTTCGCTTAATATCATTTTTGGACTGGGATTCGCAAGACTTATTTCAAAAATAGAACAACCCGAAAAGGAGCTTATCAATGGAACATAAGAATTCTCATTCTGAAAGCTATGCAGCTGCCGGTGTTGATATTGTAGCCGGTTATCGCGCTGTGGAGCTGATGAAGAAGCATATCGCACGGACAAAAAACGAGGGCTGCCTGGATGATGTGGGCGGCTTCGGCGGATGCTTCGGGCTGAATCTCGCCGGCTACGAGGAGCCTGTGCTGGTCTCCGGTACCGACGGTGTTGGTACTAAGCTGAAATTCGCAATGATCCTCGACAAGCATGACACCATCGGTATCGATGCCGTTGCCATGTGTGTCAATGACGTTATCTGCTGCGGCGCAAAACCCCTGTTTTTCTTGGATTATATTGCTTGCGGAAAGAACGTGCCTGAGCGTATCGCCGAGATTGTCTCCGGTGTTGCTGAGGGCTGCGTACAGTCCGGCTCTGCTCTGATTGGCGGAGAGACGGCCGAGCATCCCGGAATGATGGCAGAGGATGACTACGATATCGCAGGCTTCAGCGTCGGTATTGTTGATAAGAAGAAAATGATCGATAACAAGAAGATGGCGTCCGGGGATGTTGTCATTGCGCTGGCCTCTACCGGTGTCCATTCCAACGGCTTTAGTTTGGTACGCAAGGTGTTCGATGTGGAGCACAACCCTGACCTGACCAAGCCCTGTGAAGAACTGGGCGGTGCGTCGATTGCCGAGACACTGCTGACTCCCACGCGCATCTATGTGAAGTCTATGTTGGCGCTGTTTGAAGAAGTGACCGTCAAGGGTGTAAGCCATATTACAGGCGGCGGCTTCTACGAAAATATTCCCCGTTCCATTCCTGATGGTCTTGGGGCAAAAATCGATCAGTCTGCCATTCGGGTGCTTCCGATCTTTGATTTGATCGCAAAGACCGGAAATATTCCGCAGCGCGATATGTTTAACACCTTTAATATGGGTGTCGGTATGAGCGTTGTTGTGGCAAAAGAAGATGTTGAAAAATCACTCGAAATCCTCAGGGCCCATGGCGAGGATGCTTATGTCATTGGTGAGATCATCGAATCTGAGGATAAGGTGATTTTGCAGTGAAGACGAGAATTGCAGTCCTCGTTTCCGGTGGCGGAACCAACCTTCAGGCTCTGATTGATGCGGAAAATGCAGGGAAAATTCCCCACGGAGAAATTGCTCTGGTTATTTCCAATAATCCCAATGCGTATGCACTGGAACGCGCACGGCAGGCAGGTATTCCTGCTGCCGTGATCTCCAGAAAAGAGTGTGGCGGAGATCAGCAGAAATTCGAGCAGTGGATCCAGATGACACTGGAACGCGACGGCATTGACCTGATTATTCTCGCAGGTTTTATGTGTATCCTGACAGAGAAATTTACTTCCAAGTGGCCGAATCGGATCTTAAATATTCACCCAAGTCTGATTCCTTCGTTTTGCGGTTCTGGATTTTATGGTCTGCATGTTCATGAAGCGGCACTGGAGCGCGGGGTAAAGGTCACAGGTGCAACGGTTCATTTTGTCAATGAGATTCCGGATGGAGGTCCCATTCTTTTGCAGAAGGCTGTGGCAGTGGAGCAGGGAGATACCCCCGAAACGCTGCAGCGCCG
Source organism: Faecousia sp. (assembly GCA_029257715.1). Lineage (GTDB taxonomy): Bacteria > Bacillota > Clostridia > Oscillospirales > Oscillospiraceae > Faecousia. The sequence goes on from JARIAT010000045.1 coordinate 9,502, forward strand.
TGTCATGGAACAGGCCGAATGGATTCTGCTGCCTCAGGCTGCGGAAATGGTTAGTGAAATGATTGAGAATCAACGAAAGGATAGTTGAAAATGTTTGAGCTTTCCGATCTTTTAAAGGAAAATGCGTATCCCGGACGAGGAATTGTACTTGGAAGAAGCGCCGATAATTCCAAGGCAGTCATTGCCTACTTCATCATGGGCCGAAGCGTCAACAGCCGCAACCGAATCTTTTCCAAAACGGATGACGGCATCCGCACCGAGGCATTCGATCCTTCCAAAATGGTTGACCCCAGCCTGATTATTTATCATCCTGTCCGGGTTCTTCCGGAAGGAACGATTGTTACGAATGGAGACCAGACGGATACCATTCGTGATACGATGACAGCCGGTCAGGGATATCTGCCCGCCCTGATGCAGCGGGAATTTGAGCCTGACGGCCCCAACTACACCCCCAGAATTTCCGGTGTTGTGTATCCAAATGGAAGCTATATGCTCTCTATTTTGAAAAGCTTCAACGGCGATCCCAGCTGCTGCGTACGAAATGTTTTTACTTTTGATGCTCCTAAGGCAGGAATGGGTCACTTTATCCATACCTATCAGTGCGACGGCAATCCGCTGCCTTCCTTTGAAGGAGAGCCGGAACTGATTGCGATTGACGGTGACATCGATACATTTACAAATCTGGTCTGGACCAGCCTTAACGAGGATAATAAGGTCAGCCTCTACACACGCTTTATCGACCTTGCTACCGGCAAAGTCGAAGAGCGGATTGTCAATAAAAACAACTAAGGAGTCTGAAACATGAAAGAATTTGCTCTGAAATATGGCTGTAATCCCAACCAGAAGCCTGCATCTATCTACATGGCCGACGGCTCCGAACTGCCCATCGAGATCCTGAATGGACGTCCCGGCTATATCAATTTTCTGGATGCCCTCAATTCTTGGCAGTTAGTCAAGGAGCTGAAGGAAGCGACTGGCCTTTGTGCAGTTACATCCTTTAAGCATGTTTCACCCACTTCCGCAGCTGTTGGAAGAAAGCTGCCTGAAGATCTCAAAAAGGCATGTTTTGTGGACGACGTTGAAGGACTGGACGAGAATCCCTTGGCGTGTGCATACGCCCGTGCCCGGGGTACAGATCGGATGTGTTCCTTCGGTGACTGGGTTGCACTGTCTGATGAGTGCGATGCCATGACCGCAAGACTGATTGCAAAGGAAGTTTCCGACGGTATCATTGCTCCAGGCTATACCGACGAGGCACTGGAGATCCTCAAGGGGAAGCGCAAGGGCAACTATAATGTGGTGAAGATTGATTCCAGTTATGTTCCCCCGGTACAGGAGACCAAGATGGTCTACGGCATTACCTTTGAACAGGGACGCAATAACTTCAAAATCAACGAGGAACTCCTCAATAACATTGTAACTGAAAATAAGGAGATTCCTGCTGAGGCAAAGATTGATTTGATTGTTGCACTCATTACGTTGAAGTATACGCAGTCCAATTCTGTTTGCTTCGCTTATGATGGTCAGGCAATCGGTGTCGGTGCCGGTCAGCAGTCCAGAATTCACTGCACCCGTCTGGCAGGAAGCAAGGCGGATACCTGGTTCCTGCGGCAGCATCCCAAGACGCTGAGTCTGCCCTTCCGGGAAGATCTCGGTCGTCCGAACCGGGATAATGTCATTGACGGCTATATCAATGGAAACGAAGAGGATGTCTGTGCTGACGGTAACTGGCAGAAGTATTTTACGGAGCAGCCTGCCCGTCTGACCGAGGAAGATAAAAAAGAATTTCTGGCTTCCCGTCAGAATGTGGCTTTGGGCTCTGACGCATTCTTCCCCTTTGCGGACAATATTCAACGAGCTGTTGCTTCCGGTGTTAAGTACATCGCTCAGCCCGGCGGCTCGATCCGTGATGATCTTGTGATCGAAGAATGCAACAAGAGCGGTGTCGCAATGGCCTTTACCGGCATGCGCCTGTTCCACCACTAAGCACATTCGACTGATACAAACTTCACTGGAATTTCTGGTGAAGTTTGTTCCATATTCATTATGAATCAGAGGTGCCTATGAATATTATGATTATTGGTGGAGGCGGCCGTGAACACGCCATCCTCCGCGCGATCAAAAAAAATTCTCAAGTTGAGACCGTCTATATGCTGCCCGGAAACGGCGGCATGGCAGAGGAAGCTGTTTGTACAGGGATTGGGGCTACGGATCTCGATGGGATTATCGCCTTTGCCAAGGAAAATCCCGTAGATTATGCGGTTGTAGCACCCGACGATCCTTTGGTGATGGGATGCGTGGACCGTCTCAACGAAATTGGGATTCCTTGCTTCGGCCCCAGAGCCAACGCCGCAATCATTGAGGGAAGTAAGGCTTTTTCCAAGGATCTGATGAAGAAATATCAGATTCCTACCGCTGCATATGAGATCTTTCAGGATCTGGATGCGGCACTCAATTATCTCGATACCGCTCCGATTCCCACTGTTGTTAAAGCGGATGGTCTGGCTCTGGGCAAGGGCGTCATCATTGCCATGACCCGGGAAGAGGCCAAGCGGGCAGTGACGGAGATGATGGCCGATCACAAATTTGGCAAGAGTGGCTCCACTGTGGTGATTGAGGAATTTCTGGAGGGACCCGAGGTTTCTGTCTTGTCGTTTACAGATGGCAAGGTGGTCAAACCTATGGTTTCTTCCATGGATCATAAGCGCGCAAAAGACAATGACAAGGGCTTGAATACCGGCGGTATGGGTACGGTTGCGCCCAATCCCTATTATACCGATGCCATTGCGGCAGAGTTCATGGAAACCATTTTTCTGCCAACGATCCGTGCTATGGAAGCAGAAGGCAGACCTTTCTGCGGCTGCCTGTATTTTGGACTGATGCTGACCAAGGATGGTCCGAAAGTCATTGAGTATAACTGCCGATTCGGAGATCCTGAGACACAGGTGGTGCTGCCCCTGCTGGAAAGCGACCTGCTGACCATTATGCAGGCGACTACCAACGGAACTTTGGAAGAGACAGAAGTAAAATTCTCTCCCCGAAATGCCTGCTGTGTGATTACAGCATCTGCCGGATATCCGGAAGCTTATCAAAAGGGGTATCCGATTGTAATGACAGAGGAAGCCAAAGCCCATACCTATGTTGCCGGCGCAAAAATTTCCGATGGGGTCTTGGTTACAAACGGAGGCCGTGTAACCGGCACTACCGCAGTTGCTGATACGCTGTCTGAGGCCATTAAAGAAGCTTATCGCCTGGCTGACGGCGTGAAATTTGAAAATTCCTATCGTAGAAGTGATATCGGCCAGCGTGCCCTGAAAGCTTAAATACCGGGAGGAAGAAATGGTATATCGTATTTTTGTTGAAAAAAAACCTGCTCTTGCAAAGGAAGCGCATGACCTGCTTCACGAAGCCAACGAACTGCTTCAGATTAAGAGCCTGACCGGCGTTCGTGTAATCAATCGGTATGATGTGGAAAACATCGACGAAGCGCTGTTTGAAAAGGCTGTGAAAAATGTATTTTCCGAGCCTCAGGTTGATAATGTATACTCTGAGCTTCATGCTGACGGCGTTGTGTTTGCCGTAGAACCGCTGCCCGGACAGTTCGACCAGAGAGCGGATTCTGCTGCACAGTGCATCCAGATCATCTCTCAGGGCGAGCGCCCTGCGGTTCGCACCGCAAAGGTTTATGTACTGGAAGGCAGATTGAGCGAGGAAGAAATTGCTGCAATCCACAAGTATGTTATCAATCCTGTGGAATCCCGGGAAGCATCCATGGAGAAGCCTGAAACACTGGCTGTAGTGTACGAAATTCCTGAAAAGGTTGCAACCGTCGAAGGATTTCTTGATCTGGATCGTGCAGGTTTGGAAGAAATGGTTCAGAAGCTGGGTCTTGCAATGGATGCCGATGATATTGCTTTCTGCCAGAAGTATTTTAAGACAGAAGGCCGCTGTCCGACCATTACTGAGATCCGTATGATCGATACCTATTGGTCCGATCACTGCCGCCACACCACATTCTCCACGACAATCGATGATGTGAAATTTGCAGATCCGCTGCTGCAGTCTGCGTATGAGGAATATATTGAGACACGGAAGGAACTTGGCCGCACCAAGCCCATTAACCTGATGGATATCGGTACACTGGCAGCGAAGTATCTTCGCAAGAACGGATATCTGGAAAAGCTGGACGAGAGTGAAGAAATCAACGCCTGTACGGTTCATATGACAGTGACCGTTGATGGCGAAGAGCAGCCTTGGCTGCTGCTGTTCAAGAACGAAACCCACAACCATCCGACGGAAATTGAGCCGTTCGGCGGTGCGGCTACCTGCATCGGCGGCGCAATCCGAGATCCTTTGGCAAGCCGTGCCTATGTTTATGGCGCCATGCGTGTCACCGGTGCAGCTGATCCGCTCAAGAGTGTGGCCGAGACAATGCCCGGAAAGCTGCCTCAGCGCAAGATTGTGACGACTGCAGCCGCAGGTTACTCTTCCTATGGCAACCAGATCGGTTTGGCTACCGGCATGGTGGATGAAATCTATCATCCCGGCTATGCGGCAAAGCGCATGGAGATTGGAGCAGTGGTTGCTGCCGTTCCGGAGTCCCATGTCCGCCGCGAATGCCCCGCACCCGGCGATAAGGTGATTCTGCTTGGCGGACGTACCGGACGTGACGGATGCGGTGGTGCGACCGGCTCTTCTAAGAGCCATACGGTGGAATCTCTGGAAACCTGCGGCGCAGAGGTTCAGAAGGGTAATGCACCTGAAGAACGGAAACTGCAGAGACTGTTCCGCAACGGCGAGGCAACGCTGATGATTAAGCGCTGTAATGACTTTGGTGCAGGCGGTGTGTCGGTTGCCATCGGTGAGCTGGCGGATGGTTTGGAAATTGACCTGAATCGGGTTCCCAAGAAATACGAGGGCCTTGATGGCACGGAGCTGGCAATTTCGGAGTCACAGGAACGTATGGCTGTTGTTGTGGAAGCGAAGAACGTCGATCGGTTCCTGGAACTGGCCGATCAGGAAAATCTGGAAGCAACCGTGGTCGCAACTGTTACGGAGAATCCCAGATTGGTCATGCACTGGAACGATACAGTGATCTGTGATGTCAGCCGTGAATTCCTGAATTCCAACGGTGCGGAAAAGCACATTACGGTGGAACTGGATGCGGCAAGTCAGTATGAAAATGAAATTACCGGCTCCTTTACCGATAATATGAATCGGATTGCCACAGATCTCAATACCTGCTCCAAGCGTGGTCTAAGCGAGCGTTTTGATGCGACGATTGGTGCGGGCACTGTTTTGATGCCCTTCGGCGGCAAGAATCAGCAGACCCCCATTCAGGCGATGGTGCATAAGGTCAGCCTCGAAAAGGGACACACCGATGACTGCTCTGTTATGAGCTGGGGATACAATCCTTTTGTCACAGAGCACAGCCCCTACCACGGTGCATATCT
>JARIAT010000048.1 GCA_029257715.1 Faecousia sp.
TAATTTTTCTGTAAATTTTTTACAATTTAAGTTGCCCAATTAGTATAGCATGCAGAGTAGATAAATGTAAATATTTTATTGAAAAAAATATATGTCGAAATTTGTTTTTGGATAAACCACCAAAGAAATCAAAAAACGGCTCCTGTAAAAGGAGCCGTAGCTGTGTATATCTCACAATATAAAATAATAAAATCAAAATTTATTCCTGCAAATTGTGCGAGGGGAGACTGATTTTGCCAGTCAGATCAGTATTCTCGGATGACCGCCTTAACCAAACCGATGATCTCTGCCTCAGAGCCGTCGATGGGATCGTAGTTATCATTTTCCGGCAAAAGCCAGATTTCGCCGTTTCTCCGGCGCAGACGCTTGACAGTGGCTTCGTCACCGATACGGGCGACCACGATCTGACCGTCATCAGCGGTGGGCTGCGGACGGACGACCACTTTATCTCCGGAGAGAATACCCGCACCGATCATACTGTCACCCCGGACACGCAGTGCAAAACAGCTGGGATCGCCCTCCCAAGCCATGGTGCCTTCCTGATTTTCCACCGCCAGAATGGGGACACCTGCGGTGACCACGCCCACAATGGGAATCTGACCGGGGCGCTGGGTGGTAACAATGGCGCGTTTGCGGCCCTTGGCGGAGGGAGCTTGCAGCAGTCCCTTCTCCTGCAATGCCTGAAGATGGTAACTGACGGAGGCGGTAGAGCGTAGACCAACGGCCTCACCGATTTCCCGAACAGAAGGGGAGTAGCCGTTTTCCTGAATAAATTGGGTAACATATTCGACGATCTGCTGCGCTTTGTTGCTGGTTCTGGCCATAAAAATCCCTCCCTGGCAATAGATGTGTTGGATTCAGCGGCTGATTCCGTGGGGAAAACAATCGAATCATTGATATGATTATAGCACAAATGTCCGAAAAAGAAAAGAGGAGGCTTGTAAAGGAATGCAGAGCCTGCTGTTTATCCGGGAAAAGTGCTGAGAATAACAAAAAACCTTCTGCCTAAGCAGAAGGTTTTCTGTGGTGACCCGTACGGGAATCGAACCCATGTTACCGCCGTGAAAGGGCGGTGTCTTAACCGCTTGACCAACGGGCCTGGTAGCGGCAATCTGATTCGAACAGATGACATACCGGGTATGAACCGGGTACTCTACCAACTGAGTTATGCCGCCATATGTGATTTTTAGATTTCGGTCACTGCCGAAATCAGCTTCCTTAGTATATCCTGTCTATCTCCATTTGTCAAGTGCTTTTTCAAATTTTTTGAAAAAATTTTTGGAATTTCGGGGGCGGTATCCCTCCGCCCCCGGGCTGTGTTACTCCACATCCACAAAATCGTCTTCACTGACATAGGTTCCTGTGACATCTCTGCGGTTTTTCAGCTCGACAATGTGGCGCTGAAGCCCATCGATTTTTCGGCAGTAATCCATAAATTCCGCCCCGTTGAGATCGCCGCCCCGGCGGTTTGCCTCATAATAGAGCTTTCCGAGGGACTGATAGTACCCCTTGATCTTCTGCTCATCAGCCGCAACATTGACATCTGTTGCGACATTGGAAGCCGCGCGCTTTGCGGCGGCACCGATTTTTCCGAAAAATTCATCCATTTTCTGTTCCTCCTGTTTCTTCCGGCTTGGACGGGCCGCTTATATCCTTGACCCGATTCACATAAAGTTTCTGCACATCATGGGGACGCATGGCCTGATAGACCAGAATCAGCACCGCCGCACCGCAGCTGATGGCTGCCAGCAGCTGACTGACACGGATATTCGTTCCGGTGATATAGAGACTGTCGGTGCGCATTCCCTCAATCACTGCCCGGCCCAGACCATACCATGCGGCATAGCCCAGCGCCACCTGACCGTCATATTTTCGGTGTTTTGACAGGAAATGCAGCACCACAAAGCCCGTCAGATTCCACACGGATTCATAGAGGAAGGTGGGGTGATGATATTCCACGGCGCCTGTCACGGTATTGTATAGTCCCATTCGCAAAAACGAATCCGTCACGCCGCCGAAGGCCTCCCGATTAAAGAAGTTGCCCCAGCGTCCGGCCGCCTGTCCGATCAAAAAGCCCAGCGCCACCAGATCCAGTGTCGCCCCCAGTGAAATCTTCTTCACCTTGCAAAACAGGATGACTCCCAGCACCGCTCCGAGAACGCCGCCGTAAATGGCAAGGCCGCCGTGCCAGATATAGAGCACCGAAATGGGGTTATCCCGGTACATATCCCAGGAAAAAGCGCAATAATAAGCCCGAGCACAGAGAATCGCAAAGGGTGTGACCCAGAGCACACCGTCCAGAATATGATCTTCCGTCAATCCGAACTGCTTGGACCGGCGGCTTGTGTAGATCACGGCGGCAATCAGTCCCAGCGCAATAACGAGACCGTACATATGGATACTCAGCGGCCCGATGGAAAATTCCCGAATCGGGTCCATCTCCAGCCCAAGGCCGGGGAATGTAATGGTTGTATAGCGGTACATGGGTTATTCTTCCTTTCCTTGACGGGGCATCACAATGGAGAGGGATGCCCGGTCTTTTTGTACCGTTTCCAGAAGGAACTGCTGAAGCTCCTCCGCCTTGACCGAATCAAATGTCTCGGGGAAACGGAAATAATCGTAATCCTCCAGCGCATAGGCGCTCATGCGGAAGCAGGTGGATTCAAAGCTGTCGAGATCCTTGACCCGTCTGCCGAAAAAGCTCTTTTTGCTGCGGGCAAAGTCCGCCTCCCCAATGCCCGTCTGTGCCAGACGCTGTGCCTCCTGAAGCACCGCATCCCGAACCGTCTCCGGCTCCCAGGAATCTCCGCCGCAGGTCAGCATGGCGCAGCCGTCTACGGTTTCAAGGCCGCCGCCGAAGGAGGAATCGATGATGCCCTGCTCATAAAGCCGGAGGTAGAGCGCAGAGGATTCTCCGAACAGTGCCTCTGCCGCCAGCTCGCCTACCACTTCCCAGTGGGCAAATTCCGCCCCTCTGCGGTCATCGGGACATTTAAAGCCCAGCTGGAAGGTGGGCATCGCCACATCCATCTCCACCGCCGTGCAGGGAGTTTCGCAGGTCATCTGCTCCGCCTGCCCCAGATCCTTGACTGCGGTCTGTGCCCTATGCTGCGGCAGCATCTGCCGTGCAATTGCTTCCACCTCATCCGGGTCTACGTCGCCCTCTACGCAGAGCATCATATTCGCCGGACAGTAAAATGCCCGATGGCAGTCGTAGAGAATCTGCGGTGTAATCTCCTGAATACTCTCAACACTGCCCGCAATCGGCACCCGAATGGGGTGATGTCGGTAGAGATTCTCCGTCAGAATCTCAAACACCCGGGAATCAGGACTGTCGGCGTACATGAGAATTTCCTGCTCGATGATCCCCCGCTCCTTCTCGACGCTCTCCTGCGTAAAATACGGTGTGGAGACAAACTCCAGAAGCAGCCGCAGACACTGGGAAAAATGATCGGTGCAGGTGAAATAATAGGCTGTCATATCGTAGGAAGTAAAGGCATTGGAGGATGCCCCCATCGCCGCGAATTCCTCCGACACATCCCGTCCGGGCAGGTCGAACATCTTGTGCTCCAAATAATGGGCCACACCGTCCGGACTGCGGTATTTCTTCCCCTCATACGTATAAGAGGTATGAATCGACCCGTAATTCGTGACAAAATAGGCGCTTTTGCGAGTAAATCCCTTCTTGGGGATCACACAGATGGGCAGGCCGTTGGGGAGTGTCGTACGGTAAACCGTCTCGTCCAGACGGGGATAATAGGTTTTCTCCATCAGGTCTTCCCTCCTTTGAGGAAGAATACGCTGTGCAGCTTCACCGTTGCGGCAGCAGCGGCTGCCTCCTCGGCAGTCACCGCCTCCACGGCGGCGATATATTCCTCCAGATTCATCATTCCTCCGGAAATTCCGGCGACGGCGTAATATCCCTCCAGCGAGCCGGGCGAATCCGGAACACTCCGCAGCGAGGAAACGGCGGCCGCCTTTGCGGCATACAGCTCCTCAGCCGTAATCTGCCCCTGCGCCAGCAGCTCCATCTGGTGCAGAATCTCTGCCTTGGCTGCCTCGTAATTCTCGGTATCCACACCGCAGGACACATTTAGGATTCCTTTTGTGGCGCTGTATCCGGAATTTGCATAGTAACACAGGGATTTTTTCTCCCGAACATTGGCAAACAGCTTGCAGGTCGCTCCGCTTCCGTAGATCACATTTGCAACCATCATAGCGGCAAACCGCGGATCTCGGTTGGTGATAGGCGTATAAAAGCCCATGGCAAGCTTGCCCTGATTGACATTCATCTGCTCAAAGATTTCATTTTCCTGGGTCTGCGGAAAAAATCCCGTCTGGGCAGGCATCGGCTCCGATTCCTGCCCCATCTGCTCGGTCAGCGGCTTCAGCAGCCGGACAACCTGTCCAGCCGGCGCAGATCCTACATAAAAAATCTCCACAGGACTGTTCCGCAGAATCCGGCAATAATGTGTCCAGAGACGCTCTGCCGTAATGGCACGGACAGTTTCAATCGTGCCGAGCCGGGGAACAGCAAAGGAATCCCCCTGACACATATGCCGAAGCATCGCAGAGGTTGCATAGCGCTGCTTATCGTTCAGCTCCGCCTCAATAACAGAAATCAGATTTTTCTTTTCACTTTCCACGTAATCTTCCCGAAAAATCCCCTTTTCCGTGGCAGGCTCCAGCAGCAGCTCCCTTAGAAACTCCATCACGGGAGCCAGAACTTCATCCCCAGGCAGCGCAAACCGATCCTCCAGAAAGCTCATAAAAAAGCCCACAGTCTGAATATCTCCCACCCGGCGCACCAGACAGGAGGCCGATGCGCCATAAAGCTCATCGAGACGGAAGGTAATCTCCTGCAAGTCCCGATGACGATCGGTTCCCCGCAGAAGCACCGCCGGAAGCAGGGCATTGACCGCCGCTTCCTGCTCGCACATGGGCCGCAGCAGCTGAATGCTGACGGCACCTTTTTTAAAACGCTTGTCTCCACAGTATCGCAGGGTGACACCGGGCGACAACGCAATGGTTTCAATCATGCAGTTCTCCTTGAATCCTTGGTTTTTTCTGTATTATAGCGCATCTGACAAAAAAGCGAAAGGGTGTTCGTAAAAATTTCAAACTTTTGCCCCGGGCAAACAGTTGTCTTTCCCGGTACTTTGCGGTAAAATAGAGGACGATTATAAGAATTCGAGGTAAAACCATGGATTATTTGGAACTCATCATCGATACCTCCTCCGACGGAATTGAGCTGGCGGCCAATGCCCTGACCTCCGGCGGCTTTGATTCACTGGTCGTGGAGGATCAGGCGGAATATGAAACTTTTCTGGAGGACAACCGAGCCTACTGGGATTATATTGACGAAGACTTTCAGAAACGGCTGGAGGGATTGTCCCGAATCAAGCTCTATCTGGAGGTGGACGGAACCGAGGAGGCACAGCGCAGAAAGCTTGAGAAAATTCTCGCTTCCCTGAAAACCCGGTTTCCCGACCGGAATCTCGGCTCCCTGAACATCACAGAAAACCTCCTGCCGGAAACCAACTGGGAGGAAAGCTGGAAGGATAACTACCCCGTTCAGCCCGTCGGGGAGCATCTGATTGTCGTTCCCTGCTGGAATGCCGAAGAGACACAGGGCCGCCTGCCTGTCATTCTCGATCCCGGTCTGACCTTCGGTACCGGCGCCCACCCTTCGACACAGATGGTCATGGAATTTATGGAGCAGCATATCACGCCCGAAAGCCGGGTGATTGACCTTGGCAGCGGCAGCGGAATCCTCTCCATCACCGCTCTGCGGCTGGGGGCAAAAAGCGCCGCCGGGGTGGATATCGACCCAAAAGCAGAGGATATTGCCCGAGAAAATGCTGCTTACAACCATTTCGGCCCCGAGTGCTTCACCGCATACACGGGAAATGTCACCGAAGACCATGCCCTTATGGAGCAGCTCTGCGCCGCGCCTTACGATCTGGTGCTTGTCAATATTGTCGCCGATGTCATCATCGGCCTCGCTCCGGTGCTGCGTCATTTTCTAAAGCCTGACGGACGGGTGATCTGCTCCGGAATTCTGGATGTCCGGGAGGACGATGTGCTGCGGGCACTGGAAAGCGCCGGACTTGAAGTCATCGAACGCAAAGCCAAGGAGGATTGGCGCAGCGTCATGGCCAAAAGGAGGGACACTGTTTGAAAAAAACGGATTGGAATTTTACACGCAATATGACCTACCGCACCCGCCGGCGGCTGCATCTGACCTGGGTGATCTCCACCTCCGTGCTGCTTGGTCTGATGCTGCTGCTTTGGGGCTGGTTTGCGTGGCTTAACCGATTTATTTACTACTCTGCCGACGGCGCGCATCTCGATTTCGAGACAGATTATCACATCACAGACGGTGTCGAGGCCCTGCCGCCCGAGCGGCCTACGGTGGAAATTCACTATAACGAAGGCGAAAATGTGGTGGATGTCCCCACAACCAAGGATCTGACCGCCATTTCCGGCTATTATGTCACCACCAATATGCTTCTGGACTCCATCGAAAATGTCGAAACCGTCGCCGAGAATCTTCGGGGCGGCAGCGCCGTTATGCTTGATCTCAAGAGCATCTACGGCAATTTTTACTACACGACCTCCATCCCCGGTGCACCAATGGCAACCCAGCTCAATATCCCTGCCATGGATCAGATGATTCAGGATCTTGCGTCCTCCGACATTTATCTGATTGCAAAAGTTCCCGCCTTCCGGGACCGTGCCTACGGCCTCAGCAACACCTCTTACGGCCTTTCTACCAATCAGGGCAAGGGCTTTTTGTGGGCTGACAGCGCCAACTGCTATTGGCTTGATCCTACCTCCTCCGGTGCAGTTTCCTATCTCGTTTCCATCGCAACCGAGCTGCGGCGAATGGGCTTTGACGAAGTTGTTTTTGACGATTTCTGCTTTCCGGACACCGACAGCATCCTCTTTGACGGAAATCGGGAGGAAGCCATCGCCGCCGCGGCTGACACAATTGTATCGAGCTGCGCCACCGAGGATTTCACCGTCAGCTTTATGGGTACCAAGCCAACTTTCCCCCTGCCGGCAGGCCGGACCCGATACTATCTCAGCGGAGTGGAGGCATCCAACGCCCGAAGCATCTTTGATTCCTGCACCTTCCCCATCCGGGAAGCGCAGCTGGTGTTTCTGACCGACACCAACGATACCCGTTACGATATTTCCGGTGCTCTGCGCCCCCTTCCCCTTGATGAGGAACTGCCTGAAGAAACAAAGCCATAAAAAAACCTCCCCATTTTGGGGAGGTTTTCCGATTTTTCAGAGGTCAAACCATTTCCTTCAGCCAGTTTTCCGCCTGATGGAGCAGAGGCTGCTTTTCGTTGGGAAGAGAGCCGTTCACCACAAGATTGAGAAGCCTTTGCAGCGTGCTGCCCAAATTCGGATTCTGCGGATAGCCCAGCGCCATCAGGTCATGGCCGTCCACCGCCAGTGTTTTGAGACTCATTGCCCCTTCCCGCTCCGAAAGATCTTCCAGCTGATTCCACAGCTCCGTCAGCGCATTGGGGATATCCTCGTCTACAGGGAGTCCCTTTCCGCCCCAATCCGCCATCTGAAGTGTCAAAAGCCGCTCCATCCGATCCTTTCCATGCCGGCTCAGCAGACGTCGGGCTGTTTTTTCCTCCGCCGGATAAAAGACCATATGGTGTTCAATGAGCCAGCTGACCTCCTCACACATGGCTTTCGGTGCCCGAAGGGTCGTCAGAATCCCATTCGCCATTTCAGCTCCCACCTGTGCGTGGCCCACAAAGTGCCCCCGTCCGGTATCATCCATAGTAAAACACGCCGGTTTTGCCACATCATGCAGAAGCCCTGCCCAGCGCATCACCGGATCCTTGGGCAGTGCCGCCGTCACATAAGCCGTATGGGTGAATACATCATAGGCATGGTGGGGCGAATGCTGCTCAAATCCGATGGCATCTCGCAGCGGCGCAGCCACCTGCGCAATCACCTGCGCCCACCGCAGAAGATCCTGCGTATCCGCAAGGCAGAGAAACTGTGTCAGCTCCTCCATTACCCGCTCCCGGGCAATGTCATCCAAATGCCCCCGCTGGGCAAGCATGGCCTGCTCCGTCTTCGGCTCCGGCTCCAGATGAAACCGAGCGGCAAACCGGATGCCCCGCAGAATCCGCAGCGCATCCTCTTCAAACCGCCGGGCCGGATCGCCCACCGCCCGAAGCACGTGATGCTTCAGATCCGCTCCGCCGCCGAAGGGATCGGCATAGCCCCGAATCGGTGACCACGCCATGGCGTTGATCGTAAAATCCCGGCGGGCAAGATCTTCACGAATGCCGGGAACAAATTGCACCCACCCGGGGTGCCGGCTGTCGCAGTAGCCGCCTTCGGTGCGGAAGGTTGTGATCTCCACCACTTCCCCGTCTACAATAACGCCGACCGTACCATGCTTGACTCCGGCAAGCACCAGTGCAAAGTCGGAAAACACTTCCTGCGTCTGCTGGGGCAGCGCCGAGGTGCAGATGTCGTAATCGTGCGGCACAATGCCGAGAAGGCTGTCCCGGACACATCCCCCCACCACCCAGGCTTCATAGCCCCGGGCTTCCAGTCGATCCAGAATATTCGCAATTTTGTCGGGTAATTTCATGGGAAAACCTCCTTTTCAGGTCTGTCTTTCTATCTCGCCGGAATATTTCGGTCCTCTCCCAGCGTACACATACTCGCGCAAATCCAAATCACTGCCGTCAGATAAAACACCCAGTCTGTGGAATTTGCCATGGCAATCAGGCTGACAAAAATGCCGGAAAATCCCGTGAGAATCATCCTTTTTCGGGAATAAATGCCTGCATCCGCCGCACATCTATGAAATGCGTACAGCATCAGCAGCACATCCGCAATCAGGGAAAACGCATACCGCTCCAGATGGGGACTGGCTCCCCAGACCCGATAGCTCGCCAAAAGCCGAATCAGAAAATATACACATACCGTTCCGTGAATTACATAGTGCGGCCGATAGCCGGAGGCCAGAAATACGCCGCCTGCGGCCATGCACACTGCCGACAGCATCCCGAATATGCGAAGCAGAATCGGCACCGGCTCCAGTGAATAGAGGATGCTCAGCATCAGCATCACCCCTGCCAGTGCCATGGCTCCGCCCCGAAGCCAACACTGGGGAAATAAGTCCCGATATTTGGTTTTTCTGGTGGAAGCACAATTGGACATGGATGCCAACGCCACCAAAAATGCCGCGCAAACGACCATCACGCCAAGCTCCTCCGTGGTGCTCCAGACAAAGAGGCCCTTCGCGTCGTATCCGATTTTCATGGCCTGTATCTGAAACAGCATTGCCGACAGACCCATGCCGATGGTTGTACCGTAAAAAACGGCACCTCTAACGAGTGATTGTTTCACATGATCCCTGCTTTCTGAATATAGAGAAGGCTTGGCACATCCGCACAAGAAGCTGCGGACGGATAAGCTGACAGGCAAAAGATTGTCTGCCCATGGCCTGCGCTGCACGGCCGCTGCCGGCTCCATAGGCCCCCGCTGCTCTGCGGATTAGATTCATTATACTCGAGAAAATCTGTAATTTCCACTGAATTTTAAAAAAAACAGAGGAATCCCCTCTTGTATCCCGGATGGAACAGGGATATAATAAAATACAATTCTTTTAAAGGAGGAATCCTATGTTATTAAAGGTCATTTCACTGCTTTCGCTGGCCGCAGCGGCTGTGATTTGTTACTTCACCGCTGCCTTTGGTTCCCTCGCATGGCTGTGGATTCTGCCGCTGAGCGTTGTGGGTGTGTTTCTTGGATGTCTGGTATTTGTTTTCCTGTTTCTGCTGGTTCTGAGCTGGACCATTAACCCGAAAGTCCCGCAGGAGGAGGACAGCAAATTCGTCCGCTGGATTTCAAAATTGGTCTGTCCCGCGGTTTTTCCTCTGCTGCGCACCAAAATCAGCACCTGCGGCTTGGAAAAGCTCCCTGCTGACGGCCGTTTCCTGCTGGTATGCAACCATCTGGGATATCTCGATGTTATTTTGCTGCTGGCGGCGTTTCCCAATGCCCAGCTGGCCTTTATTTCCAAACAGGAAAATGAGAATATGCTCATCATCGGCAGACTGATGCACCGGATTTTGACCCAGAAGATTAACCGGGAAAATGACCGCGAGGCACTGCGCACCATCATCAGCTGCATCAAGCTCATTGAGTCCGACAAGGCTTCCATTGCCGTGTTCCCCGAGGGCTATACGAGTCTCGACGGAAAGCTTCAGAAATTCCGCAACGGTGTATTCAAAATCGCCCAGCGGGCTGATGTCCCCATCGTGGTCTGCACCCTCACCGGAACGGAAAAAGTCTTCCCCAATTTCCTGCGGTGCAAGCGCACCCACGTGACGCTCCATCTCGTGGACGTGATCCCCGCCGCAGAGCTTCAGGGGGTCACTACCGCTGTCATCGGCGACCGTGTCCACGCTATGATGGCAGATGACCTCGGCCCGGAATACGCCCCAAAATTGGAAGAATAATCCATTTTTTTGAATTTGTTCGGGCAAACCGCCAATTGAACCAAAGTTTATTTACCCCAGATGTACAATTTTACATATTCTGCTTGATTTAACGTCGGGGAAACAGTATAATGAAGCCAGTAATTTTTTACGGAAATCAAAAGAGGAGGCTCCTTTTATGAAAAACAGTGAAAAAACTTTGGATATGATTGTGAATCTCTGCAAGAGCAGAGGTTATGTTTATCCCGGCTCCGAAATCTACGGCGGCCTGGCCAACTCCTGGGACTACGGTCCCCTCGGCGTTGAGTTTAAAAATAACGTCAAAAAAGCATGGATGAAGAAATTCGTGCAGGAATCGGACTATAATGTTGGTCTCGATGCCGCAATTTTGATGAACCCCACAACCTGGGTCACCACCGGTCATGTCGGCTCCTTCTCCGATCCTCTGGTGGACTGCAAGGGCTGCGGTGCCCGTCAGAGAGCCGATAAGCTCATTGAGTCCTGCGAATCCGGCAAGGATGTCAATGTCGATGGCATGAGCTTCGAGGAAATGGATCAGTTCATCGCTGACCACGAGGAAGTCGTCTGCCCCAACTGCGGCAAGCACAATTTCACCTCCATCCGGAAATTCAACCTGATGTTCAAGACCCAGATCGGCGTCACCGAGGATAATACCTCCACCTGCTATCTGCGTCCCGAAACCGCTCAGGGTATCTTCGTCAACTATGCCAATATTCAGCGCACCACCCGCCGCAAGCTTCCCTTCGGCGTGTGCCAGGTGGGTAAGGCCTTCCGCAACGAAATCACCCCCGGTAACTTCACCTTCCGCACCCGTGAATTCGAGCAGATGGAGTGCGAATTCTTCTGCCAGCCCGGCACCGATTTGGAGTGGTTTGCTTACTGGAAAGATTTCTGCAAGAACTGGCTGGTTTCTCTGGGCATCAAGGAGGATTCCCTGCGTCTGCGTGACCACGAGGCGGCGGAATTGGCCTTCTACTCCCGTGCAACCACCGATATCGAATATCAGTTCCCCTTCGGCAGCGGCTGGGGCGAGCTGTGGGGCATTGCTGACCGGACCAACTATGATCTGGGCCGCCATCAGGAAGCTACCGGCAAGAGCCTCGAGTATTTCGATCAGGAGAAGGGCGAGCATTATATCCCCTATGTCATCGAGCCTTCCCTGGGCTGCGACCGTGTTGCGCTGGCTTTCCTGTGTGAGGCTTACGACGAGGAGGTCGTTGGTCAGGACAAGAACGGCAAGGACGATGTCCGTGTAGTCATGCGCCTGCATCCCTATCTCGCTCCCTTCAAGGCTGCGGTCCTGCCTCTGAGCAAGAAGCTCAGCCCCAAGGCTATGGAAATCTATCATATGCTCCAGAAGGACTTTATGGTTGACTTCGACGACAGCGGCTCCATCGGCAAGCGCTACCGCCGTGAGGACGAAATCGGCACGCCTCTTTGCATCACCGTGGACTTCCAGACCGTCGGCGACGAAAATGCCCCTGCCGATAACTGCGTCACCGTCCGTGACCGTGACACCATGGAGCAGGTTCGTGTGCCCATCAGCGAGCTGAAGGACTACATCGCCAAGAAGTGCGAATTCTAATCGAATCATCTCAGGCACCCTCCGAGAATATTGGAGGGTGCTTTTTAAATCTTAAATCTTTTTAAATTTTTGAAAATCTATTGAAAGTCAGAATTCCATGTGATATTTTTTCCCTAAACAAAGCACAGCCTATGCTTGAAGCATGATACCGTGCTGTGGCTTTTCGCACTTTAAACGAAGAAAGGTTGTGGCTGTTTATGGGATTGAATCGGAAACTGAAGGGATTGGCGGTTATGCTGTTCAGTCTGATTCTGATGACCGGATTTCAGAATCTTAAATGGATTTATTTCTTTGATCTCGATTTGCAATGGCAGCACATCTGGCTGATATTAGGCGCCGTCGGCTTTCTGATTGTCATATGGGATCCGAAAAAGAAATCCCTGACCAAACGCAGCAGCACCTAGACAATTCCACCGCAATGGGATTAAAAAAAGTGATTGAAGGAGTGTTTTTCCATGTTTGGATTATTTCGCAAAAAGGAAGTCAAACCGCTGTATATTCATGCCAAGGATGTTTTCTCCATCATAAAGTCCGACTACGATGAGGGCTGCGCATTTTGCCTTGTGGATTTTCAGTATCAGGGACGGATGTATACCATGGGCTCCAGCCTGATCCCAAATGCAGAAGAATGTCAGGAAAACATCATCTTCGTGTTTAACGAATATCAGTACAGAACCTTTGAAGAATTTGCACAAAATTCTGTAATTAACGGCATAAAGCTGTCTGAATCTTCGGAAATAATTAAAATTACCCGTGCCGGCATCATTGACGGTGATGCCGCCATCTCAAGCCCTTGGGATGACACCAGACTGGAAAAATTCGCCATCAAAGAATAATTGCATTTCCCTGGGGCACACATTCCCGAAGAACATGATTTCCGCTTTGATACAAAAGGAAAAGACCGCTTCCGAAGAAGCGGTCTTACTTTTTTGTTCTGTAAGAACTTCCCTGTGGGAATTAGCCCAGCTCGGAGAAGTACTTGATGGTACGGACCATCTGAGAAACATAGGAGTTCTCGTTGTCGTACCAGGAAACAACCTGGACCTGGGTCTTGCCGTCGGGCAGAGCGCAAACCATGGTCTGGGTTGCATCGAACAGGGAGCCAAAACGCATACCGATGATATCGGAGGAAACGATCTGGTCCTCGTTGTAGCCGTAGGACTCGGTAGCAGCAGCCTTCATAGCAGCGTTGATCTCTTCAACGGTAACAGCCTTGCTGCAAACTGCGTTCAGGATGGTGGTGGAGCCGGTGGGAGTGGGAACTCTCTGAGCAGCGCCGATCAGCTTGCCCTTCAGCTCGGGGATAACCAGGCCGATTGCCTTAGCAGCACCGGTGGAGTTGGGAACGATGTTCACAGCACCTGCACGGCTGCGGCGCAGGTCGCCCTTTCTCTGGGGACCGTCCAGAATCATCTGGTCGCCGGTGTAAGCGTGGATGGTGCACATGATGCCGGACTCGATGGGAGCCAGATCATTCAGAGCCTTAGCCATGGGAGCCAGGCAGTTGGTGGTGCAGGAAGCAGCGGAGATGATGGTGTCTTCCTTGGTCAGAATGTCGTGGTTAACATTGTAAACGACGGTGGGCAGGTCGTTGCCAGCGGGAGCAGAGATAACAACCTTCTTAGCGCCGGCGTCGATGTGAGCCTGAGCCTTAGCCTTGGAGGTGTAGAAACCGGTGCACTCCAGAACAACGTCAACATTCAGCTCGCCCCAGGGCAGCTCAGCAGCGTTTGCCTTAGCGTAGATGGTGATCTTCTTGCCATCGACAACGATGAAATCTTCACCAGCCTCAACAACGTGACCCTGAGCAGCGTAATTGCCCTGAGTGGAGTCGTACTTCAGCAGGTGAGCCAGCATGCTGGGAGAGGTCAGATCGTTGATAGCAACAATCTCATAGCCCTCTGCGCCGAACATCTGACGGAAAGCCAGACGGCCGATACGGCCAAAACCGTTAATAGCAACTTTAACAGACATAGTAGATTCCTCCATTTTATGTCACTGCATGATGCAGTGTGTTATACTGGAAACTGTTTATATTTCGGTATTCTCCGAACGATTTCATTATATTACATTCGTGTGCCGTTGTAAAGTACAATATTCAATTCATTTCAAACTATTTTCTGATACTTTTCAACAAATGTGATTGCGCAATCGGTTGCACAGTATATTTATCCGGGATTATTCTATGCACTTGAAGTCGGTAAAATATGCCATAATCGACTGCTTGGTATCCCGGAGGCTTCCCTGCTGAAATTCCGGCTTTCCGCCGCCTCTTCCATGGAGCAATTCATTCATTTTTTTCACAAATGTCCGAAGATCGCCGCCCTGCTGGGCCAGACAGTAGCTGTATCCCGTTTCGTCAGTGCCGGAAAATACCGCCGCCGCTGCGCCGCAGCGAAGTGATACCAGCTCCGCCAGCGTCCGAACGGAAGCCGGCGCCAGATCTTCTTGGAACATCAGAACATTCCCTGCGTTTTCACATCGGTCGGCAGCCGCCGCAAACAGCTTGCGCTGCATGGCGCCGATCTGGAATTTGAGCTTTGCCGCCTGTTCGTTCATTTTTCTGGCTGCCGCCCCCGTTTCGCCCACCGGAACCGAAAATTCTCTGGAAACCATCTGATTCTGCTGATGGCTGCGGCTGAGATATTCCAGTGCCCGCTTTCCGCAGAGAATCTCCATACGCACACCGCCCCGGAACCCGACAGTGCTGAGAATTTTAATGGGGCCGATTTCTCCTGTGGCCTTCACATGCACACCGCAGCAGGCACAGCTGTCATAGCCGGGAATCTCCACAATCCGCACAGGCCACGGCAGTGCGCGCTTGGTGCGGTAAGATACATTCGGAAGCTCCTGAGAAGAGGGTGTCCAGATTTTCAAAGGAATATTCTCCCAAACCGCTTCATTGGCCTTCCGCTCCAGCTCCGGCAATGCCTCGTCCGGCACCTCCCCGTCAAAATCAATGGTCACCGCATCGGCTCCCATATGAAATCCCACATTGTGCAGACCGAATTTTGCATGGATCAGTCCCGAGAGAATATGCTCTCCGGAATGCTGCTGCATCAAATCGAAGCGATGCTCCCAGTTTACCTCACCGGTTACTGTCTCCCCCACCGAAAATTCCCGCGTACACAGGTGCAGCACCCGCTGACCATCCTCTTTCATATCGGCCACCGCTGCGCCGCCGATGGTGCCGCAGTCGCAGGCCTGTCCGCCGCCGCCGGGGAAAAACGCCGTCTGATCCAGCTCAATCCAGAACCCTTCCGATGCTTTTTCGCAGCAAACAACCTGAGCCGAAAACCTGCGAAGATGACTGTCCTCGTAATATTTTCTGATCGTATCCATATTTTTACCTCCTGCGGTTGCGTTTTTTCTTTTGGTATTGTATCATATTGCACAAAGATTTACAGTCTTTTTTCCAAAATGTACTTTCATCTCTGCGCAAAATCGTGTAAGATAGCAATAATAAGTTCTGGGAGGTCTGTCAATGCCAACAACTTACGCCCATTATCGAATGGGTCAGAGGATGCTGCCCCGGCTGGAACCGGAAATCCAAACCTGCATCCGCCGCCATCATCACCTGTACGATCTGGGGCTGCACGGTCCAGATTTTCTGTTTTTTCACACACCGCTGCGCAAGGATCGGCTTTACCGCCTGTCAAGTGCCATCCACAAAGCACCGGCCCGGGAATTTTTTTCGCCTGCCATTCGGCAGATGAGACTCGCCCCCAACGAGGGGGCGCTGGCCTACCTCTGCGGTGTTCTGGCCCATTTCGCGCTGGATTCCCGGTGTCATCCCTTTATCAACCGAAAGGCTGACGAGAAAATCGCCGGTCATTCCGAGATGGAGACGGAATTTGACCGCTATCTGCTGGAGCTGGACGGCAAATCCTATCTCACCCGCATCACCGACCACCTCCATATCGAAAATGAGGAGGAGGGACGACAGATTGCCCGGTTTTATCCCAAAATTTCCGGTGCAACCGTAAAAAAATGCTTCAAGAACTACCATTTCGTGACGAATTTCTGCAATGCGCCGGAGGGACTGCGCCGCAAGCTCATCGGCGCCGGTGTTTTTTCCAATCTCGCAAATGAGTTTATGATGACACCGACTGCAAATCTCCGCTGTGAAACCCTGACCCCTGAGATCTATGCCCGATATCTTCGGGCTGAGGAGGAATTTCCCTCCCTGATGAAGCAGCTCCACGCCTCTCTGAAGCACGGAACCCCTCTTGGGGCGGATTTCGACCGTGATTTCGGATGATACAACCACAAAAGAAAGGGAATATCATGAAAACAAAATTCAAACTTACTCCCCTGGAACGCAGCTGGATTGCCTACGATATCGGCAACTCCGCATTCACCATGCTGGTCTCAACCCTGTTCCCCATTTTCTTCAACGCTCTGGCAGAGGGCGCCGGACTTTCCGACACCGACTATCTCGCCTATTGGGGCTATGCCGGCAGCATCGCCACGCTGCTTGTGGCTTTCATCGGCCCCGTCTGCGGCACCCTCGCCGATCATAAGGGCTTCAAAAAGCCGATTTTCCTGACGGCCCTTCTCATCGGCTCCATCGGCTGCACCCTGCTTGGCTTCTTCTCCGACTGGATGGTGTTTCTCGTTTTCTTTATTATCGTCAAAGTGGCTTACTCCTCCGGAAATGTCTTCTATGATGCCATGCTGCCTGAAATCACCTCCGAAAGCCGGATGGATTCCGTCTCTTCCATGGGCTATGCCTACGGCTATATCGGCTCGTGCATCCCCTTTGTTCTGGGGCTGATGCTGGTTCTGATGCCCGCCACCTTCGGTCTGTCTCAGGGCAGCGCCATGATTATCGCCTTTGCCATTACGGGTGTGTGGTGGTTTGCCCTTTCCATTCCTCTGCTGCGGCGCTATCAGCAGACGGCGTATATCGAGCATCAGGGAAATCCTGTGGCCTCTGCGTTCCGTCAGCTGGGCCGCACCCTGCGAAACGCCCGCAGCGAAAAGCACATTTTCCTGTATCTTCTGTCGTTTTTCTTCTTCATTGACGGTGTTTACACCATCATTGACATGGCCACCGCCTACGGCACTGCGCTGGGTCTTGACACCTCCGGACTGCTGCTGGCGCTGCTGCTGACGCAGCTGGTGGCGTTCCCCTTTGCGATTCTCTTCGGACGGCTGTCCGGAAAGTATAATACCGGCCTGCTCATCAAAATCTGCATCATTGCCTACACCGGAATTGCGGTTTTCGCCACATTCCTCAGCTATCAGTGGCAGTTCTGGACACTGGCAGTTCTTGTAGGCATGTTTCAGGGTGGTATTCAGGCCCTTTCCCGCAGCTATCTTGGAAAAATCATCCCCGCAGAACGCAGCGGCGAATACTTCGGTCTCATGGATATCTGCGGCAAGGGCGCATCCTTTGTGGGCATGACTCTGGTGGCAACCATCAGTCAGGCCACCGAAAATATGCACCTTGCTGTCGGCTCTATCGTAATCATCTTCCTCATCGGCCTGTGGCTGTTCTGCAAAGCGGACAAGCTCAATCAGGCCTATGTCCGCAGCTAACCGCTGAAGCGTGAAAAGCGCCTCCGTCCCAAGACGGAGGCGCTTTTGTATATTGGATTACGTTTCTGCTTTCCGCACCGCGTACAGATAGGACGTCGCAATCGGCACAAGCGACAGCACCGTCGAAATCGCAAATGCAATCCAGAATCCCCCCACCATTGCCGACAGCAGCAGAAATACACCGCTTGCAACCCAGCATTTTCCCGCCGTGCGGTGGGTCTTACTCCAGTTTTCATCGCTCTCCAGTGTCCAGGGAAGCTTATAGCCAACGGTGTAGTTGCGCTTGCACTTGGGTATATAGTTTCCCACAATGAGATACATCAGTCCCAGCAGGACCCCCATTACCCGCTCAATGCTCAGCGGCAGTCCCAGTGCTACACCGTAGATAAAAAAGCTCATTACCACCGACATAATCGGCATCATCCAGAAAACAATTGACTCCGTTTTTCTGCCGATATTCTTACTCTTTGGGTCAATGGCCATGCAAATGACACAGAACCAGTGTACCGCCAGCATAAAAAGCGGCAGGAAAAATACGCCGAAGGCCTTACTGTTCCACCCATCGACCTGTCCGGAAAAATTCCAGTGGGTGGGAATTCGCTCCGGCAGACGGTTCCACAGCAGCAGCCCCGCAGCAATCGGAAGCAAGATCATCAAGCTTGTAAGAATCAGAACTTTTTTGTTGCGTCTTATCATGGTTATTCTCCTTTCAGATCGGAAATCCACCACAGAACTTCCTCAAGAACAGAAGTATTGAGTTCATAATAGATAAATTTTCCCTCCCGGACATTCCAAATAAGATCTGCCTCCTTCAGCACCGACAGATGCCGAGAAATGGACGCATTGGTCACATCGAAATGACTTGCAATGTCTCCGGCGGACATCCTTCCGCTTTTCAGCAAATCCAGAATTTCCCGTCGGATGGGGTCCGCCAGTGCCTTCATGGTCTGCTGCAATCCCATAGAATCCCTCCTTTGTTATTTAGCATTTAACCTAACTGTTAAATGAATGTTATCATATCCACTTCCTTTTGTCAAGCAAAAAACCGTCTCCCAAGGAAGACGGTTTTACATGGATATGTTCGGTTGCTGTCCGATGATTTTTCTCGGATCAGCTGCGGGGCTTTTCCATTCTGCCGAAGCTGAACATCAGCAGCGCCGCCCACAAAAACAGCGGCAGAACATAAAAATTGCTGCATACCATGGGCGCAGAAACAACGGTGAGAATCCAGTGCAGCGCATTTCCAAGAGCATCGCTGTGCTTAGCCGAAAGGATGTTGAGGCACAGCATCACCGTTGTCAAAATCAACGATGCCGCGCAAAACATCCGCACAACATTTCTTTGACGACGGCAGCCCTCTTTCCGTGCCTTTTCGAGAATGAGCCAGGGCGGCAGAAAAAACAAAATGCTGATGATTCGCAGCACAGCCTTTCCGATTCCCTCGGCCGCAGGAAAGATCAGTCCCAGCACCGCCGTTAAAAGAAACAGCCCTGCCCAAAGGATATACAGCATGCGGTAACGCATGGATTTTGTCAGATTCATAGGGTACGCTCCTTCATTTTGGTTCTTCTATTGTAATCATTCTCTTGGGGAATAGCAAGAAAAAAATGGGACTTTACACATTTTCCTTCCTCTGGTATAATAAATTGAATAGATATAAGGAGATGATGCGTCATGAAATGCCCCTACTGCGGTCATTCCGAGAGCAAAGTGGTGGATTCCCGCCATTCCGACGATTTTCTGTCCATTCGCCGCCGCCGAGAGTGCCTTGGCTGCCAGCGCCGGTTCACGACCTATGAAATCGTTGAATCCCTGCCCATGGTTGTGGTCAAGAAAAATGGCGCACGTCAAGATTTTGACCGCAATAAGATCCTCAACGGTATGAAGCGCTCCTGCGCCAACCGTCCGGTCCCCACTGCGGAGCTGGAGCGGATCACCTCCGAAATCGAGCAGGTGGTGCAGAACACCCTTGAGCGGGAGGTCAGCTCCGAGAAAATCGGAGAGATGGTCATGGAGCGCCTGAAGCCCATCGATGAGGTGAGCTATGTCCGCTACGCCTCGGTTTATCGGGAGTTTAAGGATGTAGATACCTTCATGCAGGAGCTTACCAAAATTCTGGAGGACAAAGCAAAATGAGTAGTGTTTTTCTGGCAGCTGAAACGTCTAAGCTGGACCCCGTCAGCTTTCTGCCAAATCTTGAGAAGATGCTGGGGTATCTCGAACTTGTAATGCGCATTGCGGTGCTGGCAGGCCCCCTGTGCCTGCTGGGGCTTGGACTTTGGTATCTGCTGGCCCCGGCGAAGGAGGCCAATCACTTCATCGGTTTCCGGTGCTACTGGGGCATGGCCAGCGTAGAGGTATGGCAGTTTACCCAGCGGCTGGCCGGCATGGTCTGGACAGGCATCGGCCTTGTTTTAACCATTGTCATGGCAGTCATCTGCAACGGCTATCGGGATCTTTCCCCGGATGTCATGGTCTTTTCCGCCCTGAAGGCTCTGGGCTGGGAGCTTTTGATCGTTGTTTTGAGCATTCTTGTCATCAATGTGGTCATCATCGTCCTGTTTAACAAAAACGGCTACCGCCGCAGCAGCATCAAGCGTTAAATCTGCGCTGCCAACCTACATACAACCGCCGCCCCATCCGATGGATGGGGCGGCTTTTTCATTTCTTCACAGGAGCAGGGAAGTTCCGACCGGTTGTCTCCCGTTGATTTTCTCCATCCTCACGGCGCCTTTTACCTGCGGATCTGCTGCGCAAGCCACTCCAGCTCCGACTCAAAGCAGACACCGTATCGGCTGTCCCGCTCCAACGGGGTCGCCTGAATCGCCCGACGGACAAACTGCGCCGCCAATGTTCCTGCCCGGGGCGTATCCAGCCCCTGAACCACGGCACCTGCCACCACCGCCGCAAACAGATCTCCCGTTCCATGGCAGTTTCGGGGTTCCCGTGGCAGCAAAACCTGCTTTTCCACTTTTCCACAGCTCCAGTAAAACCCTGTGGATTGTGCATCCTCCGATGCTCCCGTCACAAGAACCTCCCGACATCCCAGATCTCGAAGTCCTGCGGCCAGCTCCCGTAAATATCCGATGTCCGCCGCCGGCCGATAGGGAAGTCCCGTCATCAGCGCCGCCTCTGTCACATTGGGAAGCACCAGATCCGCCCTGCGGCAAAGCTCCGCCATGGCAAAAATCATTTCTTCCGAGGTTCCCGTGTAAAGCCTGCCATGATCTCCCATGGCAGGATCCACCGCCACAAAGGTTTCTTCCCCTCGAAACTCCCGAATCAGCCGCTGGGCCAGCTCCACCTGTCCGGGATGTGCCAGATACCCCGTCAGGATTCCGTCCACCTGGGGCGAAAGCGTCTTCCAGTGATCGAGAATCCGCTGTGCCAGATGGTCAAGCCCCTCCATCTCAGGCTTCGGAAAGGCCATATGGGTCGAAAGCACCGCCGTCGGCACCACCGCACATTCCACGCCCATGGCGCTGATGGTCGGAAGCACCACACTGAGGCTGCATTTTCCCAGACAGCTCAGATCCTGCATGGTCACGATTCGCTTCATATTCCGTCCTCCTGTATGTTTTCTCTATCATAAAAGAGCTTTTGAAAAATTACAAGGGATTTCCCGGGAAACGCCATTCAAAAAATCATCTGCTTTTCGCAAAAAATCCGAGGAAGGTTCCAAATGACACCTCCTCGGATTTCCTTACCCCCACACCGGGGATTTATTGCTGCCCGAATCCCGGACGGTCCGGTGACGGAACGGGGTCCCTGTCATTTCGGATCTTGTGATCCAGAATAATATGCTTGGGACAGACCTCGGCACACTTTCCGCAGGAAACACATTTGCTGTAATCAATGGTCGCAAGGAATCCATCGAGGGTGATGGCCTGCTCGGGGCAGACCTTGACGCACTTGCCGCAGCCGATACAGCCCGCCGTACAGGCTCTGGCTGTAATGGCACCCTTTGCCGTAGATGCGCAGGCAATGGTCACGTCCGTGCCGTAGCGAATGGGCACAATCAGATTTCTTGGGCACTTCGCCGCACAGGCCATACAGCCAACGCACTTTTCCATATCTACCTTGGCAACGCCGTCTACGATATGGATGGCATCAAACTCGCAGGCCGCAACACAGTTTCCGAATCCCAGACAGCCGTACTTGCAGGCCACAGGGCCGCTGCCTGCAACCTTGGTTGCGGCGAGGCAGTCGTGAATCCCCTCATAAGGGCCTTTCATCTTGATGCCCTCCACCTGTTTTCCGTTTTCATCGTAGTGCCGATAGCCGGAGCAGCGGACCATCGCAATCTGACGCTCCATTTTCTCCGCCTTGACCCCCATGACCGCCGCCATGGCCTGAGAACAGGCATCACCGCCGGCGCTGCATTTTCCGACAGGCGCCTCCCCCTTGAGCACCGCCTCGGCGTAGGCCGCGCAGCCTGCATAGCCGCAGCCTCCGCAGTTGGCGCCGGGGGTGCATTCGATCAGCTGCTCAAGCCGGGGATCCGTCTCCACATAAAACACCTTCGATGCCACGGCAAGCACCAGGCCAAAAACCAGTCCAAGGCCGCCGAGAATGGCAACCGCAATTAAAATCTCCATATTCTTCCGACCCCCTTAGAAAATCTTCAGGCCGGAGAAGCCCATAAATGCCAGAGCCATCAGTCCGGCGGCGATCAGCGCAATCGGGAAGCCCTTGAAGCACTGGGGGCAGTCTGCCTGCTCTGTCCGCTCCCGAATGGAGGCGAACAGCACAATTGCCAGCGTAAAGCCCACTCCGCCGCATACACCATACACGACACTCTGGAGAAAATCATATTGTTTCTGCACATTGACCAGCGCAGCGCCCAAAACAGCGCAGTTTGTCGTAATCAGCGGCAGGAAAATGCCCAGCGCCTGATAGAGGCTGGGGATTGCTTTCTTAAGAAACATCTCCACCACCTGCACGATGGAAGCGATGACAAGGATGAAGGCCACGGTCTGCATGTACTGAAGATTCAGCGGAATCAGCAGATATTCATTCACCGCCCAGCTGGCGGCAGAAGCAATCGCCATGACAAAGGTAACCGCAGCACCCATGCCGAGCGCAGTGTCAATCTTCTTGGAAACCCCCATAAACGGGCAGATTCCATAGAATTTTACAAGGATAAAGTTCTCTGTCAAAATGGCAGAGAGCAGAATTCCCAGAAGAGACTGCAAATAAGCATTCATTTCTCAGCGGCCTCCTTTTTTCTTTTTTCCATGCGGCTCATCAGATACTGGAACAGCGCCACCAGAACACCCAGTGTCAGAAATCCGCCCACGGGCATAATCAGCTGAAGGGCAGGGTAGCCCTCGGGAATGATTCGGATTCCCTGTCCGCCGTTGAGAATTCCGCCGCCGAAGGTTCCGGCCCCCAGCAGCTCCCGCACCACGCACATGATGACAAGCGCCACCGTATAGCCGATGCCCTGACACAGTCCGTCCACCGCAGATGCCAGCACCCCGTTTTTGGACGCAAAGGCCTCCGCACGGCCCAAAATTACACAGTTTACCACAATCAGCGGAATAAATACACCCAGACTTTCACTCAAAGCCGGAAGATATGCCTGAAGCAGCAGATCCACTATGGTGACAAAGCCCGCAATAATAACAATGTATGCCGCAATTCGGATCTGGGACGGAATCACCTTCCGCAGGGCGGAAATCAGCACATTGGAGCAGATCAGAATGATCGTGACGCTCAGGCCCATGCCGATGCCGTTAAACAGGCTCGTTGTAATGGCAAGTGTGGAGCACATTCCCAGCAGCTGCACAAAAACAGGGTTCTTGGTGAGAAGCCCTTCTTTGAATTGTTTCTTAAAATCCATGCTTCCCCCTCCTTAGTTCATGGCATCCACGCAGGCAAGCGCCGCATTAACACCGGCGGTGACCGCCCGGGAGGTGATGGTCGCACCCGTGAGGGCATCGACGTTTCCGCCGTCTTTGCTGACGGCGAGGGTTCCGCTCATTCCCACAAACTGATGGCGGAATGCCTCTCCCTTCGGCGTATCCTCCGCCGAGACAGCGCCCAGACCCGGAGTTTCGGTATGGGAGATGACAGACACCCCCAGCACCCTGCCGCTGCGGTCAACTCCGACCATCATGGTAATGGTATTGTCGAACCCACTGGGCGTAACCTTCAGGGCATAGCCCTGCTCAGACTCGTATACCTCGGACACAAGACCCGTTGCATCGGGAAAATCCGCGCGCTTTTGTGCATACTCCGCATCGGGCAGCACCGCACTCAGCGCCGCAATGGTTTTGGCTTCCCGGGCTTGGGCAATTCTGGGGGCCGTAAGCTGATTGATTCCCGCCAGAACCGCTGCCATCATTCCCGTAATCAGCAGCAGCGTCACGGACAGCCGAAGGATATCCCGCAGCATGGTTTTGCTCTTTTTCATCTTGCGCCCTCCTTCTTGGGGGCACCGAACTTCACAGGACGGCCCACCCGATCCAGCAGCATGACGCAGCAGTTCATAATCAAAATCGCATAGGAAACGCCCTCGTTATATCCGCCGAAATAGCGGATCACCACCGTCAGAACGCCGCAGCCAATGCCGAAAATCGTCTGACCCAGTTTCGTAACGGGGCTTGTGACATAGTCCGTCGCCATAAACACCGCACCCAGAACCAGTCCGCCGGAAAACAGCTGCGCCGCCATCCAGACCAGCCGGTCATTTCCTCTGGGGAACAGGAAAGTGAGAATCGCTACTGTCCCCATAAAGGCCAGAGGAATCCGCGGAGAGATAACCTTGCGGATCAGAAGATACGCAAAGCCAATCAGAAGCAGCAGCGCCGAGGTTTCCCCGATGCTTCCGCCGATATTGCCCAGAAACAGCTCCCACAAGCTCGCCTGCGGCATCATGCCCTGGTGCATGGCAGCCAGGGGAGTGGCAGCGGTAACAATGTCAGGCGTGGTAAAAATGTGCAGGCCGTTTCGGAATCCGACCTCCACCCAAGTACTCATATGTACCGCCCAACTGAACATAAAGGCTCTTCCTGCCAGTGCAGGATTCACAAAATTCTGACCGATGCCGCCAAAAAGCTGCTTTACCAGAACAATGGCAAACAGATCTCCCAGAAGTACAATCCAATAGGGAATCGTGGGCGGACAGACGAATGCCAGCAGCACTCCCGTCACCACGGCGGAGAGATCCCACACCGTCGAATCAAGCTTCATGAGCTTTCTGTAAGCCCACTCGAAAAATACGCATCCGGCTGCGCTCACCAGTGTGACCATGACGGCTCTGGGGCCGAAGAAATAACCTGCGCCCAGCAGAGCCGGCAGCAGCGCCAGCAGCACATCCCGCATCACTGTCCGAGTGGTCACGGGGGAGTGGGCGTGGGGGGAGCTGGAAACCGTCAGCTCATAGAAATATTTCATGTGTGCCATGGGTTTCCCTCCTTATTTCGTTTCCCCGGCAGGCTTCTGGGCCGTGCGGACGGGGCTCTGCGCATTTCGGATGCGCTGCTTTGCGGTGCGGAAGGACTGGACAA
Organism: Faecousia sp.; assembly: GCA_029257715.1. GTDB lineage: Bacteria > Bacillota > Clostridia > Oscillospirales > Oscillospiraceae > Faecousia. The sequence goes on from JARIAT010000048.1 coordinate 25,161, forward strand.
GTGCAATGCCTGCCGGACAGGAATAGGCACAGCAGCCGCATTCGATGCAGTCCATCACATTTTCCCGCTTCATATCCTCTACATTGCCGCTGCGCTCGGCCCGATACATCATCAGCGGCATCAGGTGCATGGGACAGGCATCCATGCACTTGCCGCAGCGGATGCAGTGGGTATGCTCCAGCGCAAACCGATTGCGTCTGCCCAGCACCGTCATGGCATTGCAGCCCTTAATCACGCTCACCGCAAGATCATACTGGGCCAGACCCATCATCGGGCCGCCGCAGAGAACTTTATATGGATGCTCCCGAAAACCGCAGGCCTCCAGGAGGCTCTGGAACGAGGTTCCGATGGGAACCATCAGGTTCTTCGGCTCCATGACAATATCACCGGAAACCGTTACAATCCGGCGGATCAGCGGCATCCCATTATAGACCGCATCATGAACCGCCTTGCACGTTGCGCCGTTAAATACAGCACACCCCACCGCAGCAGGCAGTCCGCCGGAGGGAACCTGCCGTCCGGTAATGGCCTGAATCAGCTGTTTTTCCGCACCCTGCGGATATTTGCAGGGAAGAATGTCCAGCTTGATGCCGCTTTCAGGGGTGATATGCCGCCGCAGAATTTCCGCCGCAGCAGGCTTGTTGTCCTCCATGCCGATATGGGCTTCCTTCAGGCCCAGAATCCGCATCAGAATTCCGATGCCGCTGAGAATTTCCGGCGCAAACTCCCGAGCCAGACGGTCATCGGAAGTGATATAAGGTTCGCACTCGGACAGATTGATGATGATGGTATCCACCTTGCCGATGCCCGACGCCAGCTTGACGTGGGTCGGGAAGGCCGCGCCGCCCATACCGGCGATTCCGGCCTCGCGGATCACTTCCATCAGCTGCTCGGTGCTGAGTGCGTCCACCTCTTCCTGCGTCCGGGGCTGAATCTCCGGACAGAGCGTATCCTGATGGTCGCTCTCGATCACCACGCTCATCACCGTGGTTCCGCTGGCATGGGGACGCATTTCCACCGCTTTTACCGTTCCGGATACCGAAGCGTGTACCGGAACACAAAGTCCCTCATGATCTCCGATTTTTTGACCCATCGTCACATATTCCCCTCTTGTGACCAAGGGCTTGCAGGGAGCGCCAATGTGCTGCACCATTGGAATCACGAGCGTATCCGGCTCGGGAAACAGCTGCACAGGTTGCTCCTCGGCGTAAAACTTATTCTCCTTGGGGTGAATCCCTCCGAAGAAAGAAAACGCCATAGGTCCATCACCTCTTTACAAAATCTTGTGCTGCCCAACACAGCGAATGCCTATATCATACCCGATCTTCCATGGTTTGTCCAGCGTTCTTCGGTCAAAATACACAAAAATCATTTAAAAATACATTCTTATCGATATGCACAGTGTACAAATCCCACAATTTTGTGGACTATTTACGAATTCCAATCCCTTCCAGCCGCTGAATTTATCAAAAAAGCCGCACCTATACGGTGCGGCTTTATCGATTCCATCGGAACTTTATCTCACGTACTCAATCACGACACGGCGGTTCGGCTCGGTGCCGGTAGAATGGGTGGTGATATTCTCCATATCCTGAAGGGCGGCATGGATCACATGGCGCTCATAGGCATTCATAGGCTCAAGGGTGGTGCGGCGGCGGGCCTTCAGCACCTGCTGTGCCTTTTTCCGGGCGTAGCGGCGCAGAGACTCCTCCCGCTTCTGGCGGTATTCCTCCGCATCCACATTGATGCGGACATGACCATCCACGCTGCGGTTGACGGCGTAGTTCGCCAGATGCTGAATGGCATCCAGCGTCTCGCCCCGGCGGCCGATCAAAAATCCAAGGTCGTCTCCGGTCAGATCCACCCGATAGCTGTTTTCCTCATCGCTCCATGCGTGGGGCACAGCCTCGGAACCCATGTGCTCCAGCAGTCCCTTGATGAACTGCTCGATCTTTTCCTCGTTGGATCCGGGAGCTGCCGTCTCATAGGTACGTACCTGCTCGGTCTTGGGAGCTTTCTCCTCCTTCGGCATTTCCACCCGGGGGGCCTTCACAGGCTCCGCCTTGGGAGCCTTGGGTGCCTCTGCCTTAGCAGGCTCGGCCTTGGGTGCCGCAGGCTTCTGGGCCATAGGCTTAGGCTCTGCCTTTGGTGCGGCGGGCTTTGCCTCCTTGGGCTTGGAACGGGAGGCAGAGCTGAGGGCTACCTTCGGTGCGGCAGGCTTTTCATCGGGAACCTCATAAGTTACCTGAACCTTGGCAGGAACCGCGCCGATGCCGAAAAAGCCGGACTTTGCCTGCTCAAGAACCGTGACGGAGACACTGTCGCGATCCAGGCCAAGCTGCTTCAGAGCGGCCTCGACAGCGGCATCGATGGTCTTACCGGTTGTAATGATACTCTTTTCCATGATTGATTATTCCTCCAGATTGCTGTAACGATTGGGATCGTAGGCACGGCCCTTGCAGTAAGGACGCTCAGCGACGCCGGACATGGTCTTCTCTTCCTCTTCTTCCTCGAAAATGATGCCCTTCTTTGCGGCATATTCCTTGGCGGCAGCTGCACGGCTGGCAGCTTCCTTTTCCTTTTCTGCCTTCTGCAGCTTCTTCTTGCTGGTGTTGGTGGTGATGCCGTCGGGATTTGCAGCCCGGCGCTCGGCACGGATGCGCTCCTTCTCAGCCTCGATTCTGTCCTGCTCCATGGCCTTCTGAAGACGGATTGCGTCCTCTGCGTCATAGATCTTGCGGTAGCGCTTGGTCAGAACCACATCCTGTGCGGTACGGACCAGACCGCCCACCATCCAGTAAAGAGACAGCGCCGCGGGAACGGTAAAGCCGATCCAAAGGTTCATGAACGGCATGAACCACATCATCATCTTGTTGGTCTGGGCAGCCTGAGACTGCTTTGCCATTTCCTCATCCTGAACGCCCTTTTCGTTGGTAACGACAGAATCATTCATCTTCTGCATAATCCACATCTGCAGAACCTGGCTGCCGGTGGAAAGCAGAGGAATGACAAACAGGCCGATGTGTGCCACATCATAGGCACTCCAGCCGAAGATATTGAACTGAGGGATTGCGCCCAGATTGAGGCCCAGGAAGGTAAAGTTGACACCTGCCAGCGTTTCCGCGGTCAGCGAGGGGATTGCGGCCTTGAGCTGCTCTGCAAATTCGGGAATCAGCTGAGCTGCGACAACCTGATCGTAGTAAATATTGTTGGTAAAGCGGTCGGGTGCCGCGGTCTTGATTACGTCAATGATCTGCTGCGCAACCTCCTGCGGCTGCATCAGAATGTAGGTGATGGGCTCACGGATGACGGTGAACAGGGGAAACAGGATCAGCAGGGGAATAAAGCTCCACAGGCAGCCGCCGGTCATGCTGACGCCTTCCTGCTTATAAAGCTCCCGCATGGCTTCGCTCTGCTTGAGCTGATCATCGGGATAGCGCTTCTGAATTTCCATCAGCCGGGGCTGCATCCGAGACATCTTCATCATGCTCTTTTTGCTCTTCATGGTCATGGGCAGCAGAACAAACTGAACCAGAACCGCAAAGAGAATCATGGCAAGACCATAGCTGTTGGTGAAGGTATAGAGCAGACCCATCAGCCAGCCGAAGGGAATCGTCACGAGATTCGATAGTTTAAATGCTAAAAACATAGCCTTTCCTCCTAAATTTGTATCTGCATCAGGGGACCGGATCGTAATAGTCGCCATGATACAGGGGGTTGCAGCGCATCAGGCGCTTAAATGCCAGCCAGCCGCCTTTTGCCGCGCCATACTTCTCAATGGCCTCCATGGCATACTGAGAGCAGGTTGGGGTAAATCGGCAAGCCGGGGGCGTAAACGGGGAAATGCAGGTCCGGTAGAAACGGATCAGCGCAAGCATGAGGCGTTTCACTCTTGATCCTCCCGCAGGATGCCGGACTTTCTGGCAAGGGACAGATATGCCTTTGACAGATCGGAAAAACCTGCATCCACAGCACGGCCGCGGGCCACCACAACGATGTCCCACCCGGGCAGGAAACGACTTTCATTGAGCCGATATACCTCCCGCAGACGGCGACGCACCCGATTTCGGATAACAGCCTTTCCCAGTTTCTTGCTCACCGTCACGCCTACACGGTTCATCCCAAGGTGATTGCGACGGGCATAGATCACCAGAAGATGATTGGCCCTGCCGTTTGTGCGATAGAGCCTGCGGAAGACGTGGTTGAGCTTTAGGGATTTGGAGTATTCCATTTGATGTTCCCTCCCTAATAGGATGATTTTCCCTGAATCATCCGGATTTTTCCCCAGATAAACAGGGAGCGGGGCGAATGGCACTCATTCGCCCCGCTACTCGCTCCTGTTAAGCATCTGCGGCGTTATTCATGTGCCGGCGAACGCTTAAGCCAAAATCTCAAGGATTAGGCAGACAGAACGCTGCGGCCCTTGGCACGACGGCGGGCCAGAACCTTACGGCCGTTGGCAGTAGCCATTCTCTGACGGAAACCGTGAACCTTGGAACGGTGACGACGGCTGGGCTGGTAGGTACGCTTCATTCAAATACACCTCCTGTATGCTTCATTCATGCAAAACAGCAACATTTGCTGACGCAATTTCTAATATACACGACTCCATGGTCATGCTAGGGTATTATAACCGAAATAATTTCACAGGTCAACTGTTATTTTTGGGTTTTTGCGGATTCTCTCAATCCTCCATGGAGACTTTCTCCTTGGGATTGACATAGACGGTGCGGTAGGTGTGATAGATGACCATGCCGGGCTTTGCTCCCACGGGCTTTTTGAGCTGTTTGACCGGTGTGACATCCACCGCCACATTCTGTCCGTGGACTGCCTCGGAGTGATAGGCCGCCAGCTGTGCCGCCTGCGTGATGGTATCGTCGGGGAC
>JARIAT010000096.1 GCA_029257715.1 Faecousia sp.
CCATAGTATCCCTTCGTGTCAATACCGTGGTCTCATAAAACGATAGTCTGTCACCTATTCACTGTGTTATTCTCTATAAGGAGGCACAACTATGGTTATTTTTTATTCCATCGGAAGCCTTGTTCTCGGGCTTTTGGCCTGGGCACTTGCCGCCGCAGCCTGCCATAACAAAGTCCGATTACTCATTGGCAGCTACGCAGCCTGTGCAGTTTCTATTCTGCTTCAATTGTGTAATAGCTCCTACTATGTCCAGATTGAGGACTGGAGCGCCCTTATGGATACCGTTCATGCCAGCGTCTTATGCGGAGAAATTTTGCTTGGAGTTACCGCAGTTCTGAGTGTCATTGCCATCGTTCGCAGCATACGGAAGCAGCCTTAATCGTAAAAATGCCGTACCCTAACGGGTACGGCATTTTGTGCTTTTGAAAAAGAATCCGGAAATCCGAATTAGGCCTTGCCAGCGCAGCCCAGAACGTCAACCAGCTTGTGGCGAACCAGTTCCTTGATGTTTGCGCGAGCAGGCTTCAGGTACTGACGAGGATCGAAATGATCGGGATGCTCGTCGAAGTACTGACGGATAGTACCGGTCATAGCCAGACGCAGGTCGGAGTCAATATTGATCTTGCAGACCGCCAGCTTTGCAGCCTCACGCAGCTGCTCCTCGGGGACACCGATTGCACCGGGCATCTTGCCGCCGTGAGCATTGATCATCTCGACATAGTTCTGGGGAACGGAAGAAGAACCGTGCAGAACGATGGGGAAGCCGGGCAGCTTCTTGCTGACCTCTTCGAGAATATCGAAGCGCAGCTGGGGATTGGTACCGGGCTTAAACTTGTAAGCACCGTGAGAAGTACCGATCGCAATTGCCAGAGAGTCGCAGCCGGTCTTTGCAACAAACTCTTCCACTTCCTCGGGACGAGTATAGTGAGAGTTCTCTGCGGAGACATTGACGTCATCCTCAACGCCAGCCAGAGCGCCCAGCTCAGCCTCGACAACGACACCATGGTCATGAGCGTACTCAACGACCTGTTTGGTGATTTCGATATTCTCGGCGAAGGGCTTGGAGGAAGCGTCGATCATAACGGAGGTAAAGCCGTCATCGATGCAGGACTTGCAGGTCTCAAAGCTGTCGCCATGATCCAGATGCAGAACGATGGGAATTTCGGGGCACTCAATCACAGCGGCCTCAACCATCTTAACGAGGTAGGTACGGTTTGCATATGCACGGGCGCCCTTGGAAACCTGCAGAATAACGGGAGCCTTCTCCTCGCGGCAAGCCTCGGTAATACCCTGAACAATTTCCATGTTGTTGACGTTGAAAGCACCGACAGCATAACCGCCGTCGTAAGCCTTCTTAAACATCTCAGTAGAAGTAACAAGAGCCATTGGAATCATTCCTTTCTAAATTCAAGACGGATATCCGCCTCTGATTTCGATATCATTATATCACAATATCCTTTTTTTTCAATAAAAATATTTGCTATTTTCTTTTTTCCATGGTATAATTCTAACTGTTAGATAGAAAACGCTATGTTTCTTATCTTTTTCAACTTTACTCGAACACATTAGAATTTTGGAGGCAAAGATATGTCTGAAAACAAGCTCGTTGGTTCTCTGATTATCGGTCAGTCCGGCGGTCCTTCTTCCGTCATTAACTGCTCCGCTTACGGCGTTATCAAGGCCGGTCTGGAGAACGAGAATATCACCAAGGTTTACGGTGCATTCCACGGTATTAAGGGTGTCCTCAACGATCAGCTCATGATCATGGACGAGGAAGATCCCGCAGAACTGGAAAATATGCTCCATACTCCCTCTTCCGCACTGGGCTCCTGCCGTTATAAGATTGCTGACCCCGATGTTGACGACACCGACTATAAGCGTATTCTGGAAATCTTCAAGAAGTACAACGTCCGTTACTTCTTCTATAACGGCGGCAATGACTCCATGGATACCTGCAATAAAATCTCCAAGTATATGAACAAGGTTGGCTACGAATGCCGTGTCATGGGTGTTCCCAAGACCATCGATAATGATCTGGCAGGCACTGACCACTGCCCTGGCTTTGCTTCCGCCGCTAAGTACATCGCTACCTCTGTAATGGAAGTCAGCCGTGACTGCCAGGTTTATGATACCGGCATGGTCACCATCATCGAGTGCATGGGCCGTCATGCAGGCTGGCTGACCGCCGCTGCCGCACTGGCTGGTACAAAGGGCGACGGTCCCGATCTGGTCTACCTCCCCGAGGTTGATTTTGACATGGATCAGTTCATTGCCGATGTCAAGCGCATCTACGAAGAGAAGAAGAACTGCATCGTCGCTGTCTCTGAGGGTGTCCACTATGCTGACGGCACTTTTGTCTCCGAGGCGAAGACTTCCGGTACTGACGGTTTTGGTCACGCACAGCTGGGCGGTTTGGCTGCCCGTCTGGGTGATGTTGTCAAGGCTGCAACCGGTGCTAAGGTTCGTCCCATCGAGCTGAGCCTGCTGCAGCGCTGCGCTGCTCACTGCGCTTCCGGCACCGATATTGCTGAGTCTTTCCTGTCCGGTAAGACTGCTGTCGAGGCTGCTGTTGCCGGCGAGACCGACAAGATGGTTGGTTTTGAATGCACCCGTGATGCCAACGGCTATCACTGCGAGCCTAAGCTGTTTGATCTGAGTTTGGTTGCAAACACCGAAAAGAAGGTTCCTCTGGAGTGGATCAACGAGGCTGGAAACGGTGTCACACAGGGCTTCATCGACTACTGCCTGCCCCTGATTCAGGGTGAAACCGGCATGGTCAAGGAAGATGGTCTGCCCCGTTTTGTCCAGCTGAAGAGAGTTTTCGCAAAGTAAGGTTCCCCTAAACATGTTTCCCCCGACGGTGAAAATCGTCGGGGGAATTTTTCTTATCTGATTCGGTTCGATACGTTCCAAATTCTCGGAGGTTTTTCTTATCCAAATCAACTTTTTAACCATTTCTCTATCTTTTGACAATCTATGCCTTTTCCTTCCAAGTATTGCAATTTAATGAGGGATATGATATACTGTTTCTAATAAAATGCAGAGGTTTTCCCAAAAAGAAGCAGCTGTATTTTCCAAAAAGAGAGACAATTTGGAGGAAATCAATTTGAGAATTGGCCTTATGGGCTTCGGCGTAGTTGGTCGGGGCGTGTATGAACTGGCCGCATCCAGATCGGATATGGAAATCGTTCGGGTGCTTTGCCGCAGAGATCTTTCACTGCCAGACGCAGACGTCACACACGATGCTCGAGATATTTTAAACGATCCATCCATTGACACTGTTGTAGAGACCATCGGTGGTCTTCATCCTGCATGGGATTATGTCCGTGCCGCTATTGAGGCCGGAAAAAATGTTGTTACCGCCAACAAGGCAATGGTGGCTGAATTTTATGATGAACTGATTCCTCTGGTTGAACGAAAAGGGGTTCTTTTCCGCTGCACTGCTGCCGTTGGCGGCGGCATTGGCTGGCTCAGTGCGTTGGAACGCGCACGGCGGATGGAAAGTATCCGCGAAATCAGCGGCATTATGAACGGCACCTGCAACTATATTCTCGATTCTATGACTCGGCTCGGACTTGGATACGACGAGGCCCTTTCTCAGGCGCAGTCTCTAGGATATGCCGAGGCAGATCCTACAACTGATGTAGACGGAATCGATACTTGGCACAAGCTGATTGTCTCTTCCAATGTTGCCTTTGGTGTCAGTCTCGACAAAAGCGGAGTCCCCGTTTGGGGAATCCGAAATATTCTTGCCAGTGATGTTTCCAATTTCAAGGAACACGGTCTTTGCTGCAAGCTCATTGCAACCGGACGAATGCAGGGCGGGCATTTCTCGGCTTTTGTTCAGCCTACTCTTTTCCCCTCTTTTGCTCCGGAATCTGCGGTTCCGACAAACTTTAACCTTATTACTCTGATCGGAAATACCTCCGGTCGACAGAGTTTCTTTGGTCAGGGGGCAGGACGCTACCCTACCGCATACAATGTGGCAGAGGATCTTGCTGATCTGATCTGTGGACACGGATTCTATTCTCCCTGTTCTGAATCCGTTCCGGTTCACAATCATGAAACATTCCAGTTCTATGTCCGAGGCGCATCGGACGAATGGCTGGAGTCTCACACAGAGCTTCACTGGGGTGACGCCGTAGTAACCGTTCCCGTGAGTGTTGCCCAGATGCATCGATGGTGTGCATCTCATCCCAATGTCTTTATGGCAGCAATGCCTGAAAGGAAGGATATTCATTGCTGAAAGTAACGAAATTCGGCGGTTCATCCATGGCTGATGCCGGACAGTATCGGAAAGTTCGCGATATCATCGTCTCCGATCCCAGTCGTAAAGTTGTGGTAGTATCCGCTGCCGGAAAGCGTTTTAAAACCGATCACAAAATTACCGATCTGCTCTACCTCTGTCATGCACATATGCAGTATGGCGTGGACAGCAGCAGCGTGTTTGACATGGTAACTTCCCGCTATCTCGAAATCCGAGATCAGCTTGGGTTGGATATTCCTCTGGAAGAGGAATTTGCAGAGCTTAAGCAGCAGCTGGATGCCAAAACAATTTCTCAGGATGCTCTGGTCAGCCGGGGCGAATATTTTTCCGCCAAGGTTATGGCCGCTTTTCTTGGCTTTGATTTTGTAGATGCCACTGAATGGGTGAAATTTAACCTGGACGGAACTGTAGACGAAGAGAAAACCTATGCTTCCTTCCGAAGTGTCGTCCATAACCGAGGGATCGTTACTCCCGGATTCTATGGTACCCTTCCCAATGGTCAGATCAAAACGTTTACCCGTGGCGGAAGCGACATTACCGGCGCATTGGCCGCCGCTGCTTTGGAGGCAGATCTCTATGAAAACTGGACGGATGTGTCCGGAATTCTGATGGCGGATCCCCGAATTGTTGATAACCCTCAAACCATCCCTGAAGTCACATATGATGAATTGCGGGAACTGAGTTATTCCGGCGCACAGGTGCTTCATGAAGGAACCATTTTCCCTGTTCGGGAAAAAAGTATCCCGTTGAACATCCGCAATACCAATCACCCCTCCCATCCCGGCACCTTGATTCAGGAGCGGTTTGACACAGACTCCAACCCGGATCGTTTTATTACCGGAATTACCGGACGGGAAGATTACTCGATTGTCGCCCTTTCAAAACGGGGACTCAGCAACGAGGTTGGCCTGCTTCGGAGAATTCTGACTATTTTTGAGCGGCATAATATTTCGATCGATTACGCTCCAAGTGGTATCGACAATGTTGCAATTGTGATGCAGACGGAATCGATTACCCCTGCTCTTTATACCCTGCTCGGTGAAATCCAGCAGGAAATTCAGCCCGATACTCTGACGGTTTTTGACCATATTGCGATTGTCGCTGCGGTCGGCCGTAAAATGGCCTTCCGTCCAGGCATCTGCGGAAAAGTCTTTGGAGCACTGGGTCAGGCTCAAATCAATATTCGGATGATTAACCAGGGCCCTGACGAGCTGAATATTATTTTTGGCGTCGATAACCGAGATTTCAAACGTGCCATTCAGGTTCTCTACGACAGTTTTGTAAAATAATCGAACTTTTTTCAGGAGGCATAGCCATGAAAACCTATACCGTTGCCGTTCTCGGTGCCACTGGTGCCGTCGGACAGGAAATGATAAAAATTCTCGAAGAACGCTCGTTCCCCGTTGGAAAGCTCATCGCGCTTGCCAGTTCAAGAAGCGTCGGTAAGACCATTTCATTCCGCGGAGAAAATATTCCCATTGAATTGGCTTGTAATGAAGCTTTTGCCGGGGTTGATATTGTTCTTGGTGCCGCAGAAAACGCAATTGCAGAAAAATTTGCCCCTGCAATTCGTGCGGCGGGAGCTGTTTTTGTGGATAATTCCTCTGCATTCCGCATGAATCCTGATGTTCCTTTGGTTGTTCCGGAAATTAACGCCGAGGATGTGAAAAATCACCACGGAATTATCTCGAACCCCAACTGCTCCACCATCATTACAGCCACTGCTGTCAACGCGCTCAATGCCCTCTCCCCTATCCGCACCATGGTTGTATCCACCTATCAGGCTGTCTCCGGAGCCGGAGCCGGCGGTCCGCTGGAACTGATGGGCGAAATCCATGCGCTTAACGAAGGAAAAAACTATACCCCCACCGTCTTTTCTCATCAGATTGCCTATAATCTGATTCCGCAGATCGGTGGCGAACAGTACGAAGGCTATACCAGTGAGGAAATGAAGCTACAAAATGAGGGGCGTAAAATCATGCATCTCCCCGACCTGCTCGTAAACTGCACCTGCGTTCGAGTGCCTGTCATTCGCAGCCATTCTATTTCCGTAACGATGCGTTTTGATCGCCCGGTTTCAATCGAAGAAGCTCGCTTCGCTATTTCAAATGCTCCTGGATGCCGTCTGGTGGATGATCTTGGTGCCAAGGAATATCCGATGCCCCTCGACACCAGCGATCAGGATCTGGTTTATGTCGGCCGCATCCGCCGTGACCTGACCGACCCCAATGGTCTGTGCCTGTGGTGCTGCGGAGATCAGGTTCGTAAAGGCGCAGCCACCAACTGTATTCAGATTGCCGAACTGCTCGTCAAATAGTACAAAATTCCTATCACCGCAAGCCCATTTATTGACAAATGGTGATTGTATCGGTACAATATTCTTATCTTATGCAAAGGATGATGGTCTAATGGATCAGACATTGTATCAAAGCTATCTCGATATTTTGGGCGAAGAGCTGATGCCCGCAATGGGCTGCACCGAACCCATTGCAGTTGCCTATGCTTCTGCTGTTGCCACAAAGCATCTTGGTATGCTTCCTGAGCGCGTAGACATTCGTGTCAGCGGCAATATTATCAAAAATGTAAAGAGCGTCGTTGTCCCGAATACAGGCGGACAGCGTGGGCTGGATGCAGCAGCTGCCGCAGGTATTGTCTGTGGCAATCCCGATTTGGAACTGGAAGTTATCTCCAAGGTCACTGAGGAGGATCATGTTCGAATTGCGGACTTCCGCAAAGAAGCTGATTTTTCTATCCGAGAGTCAGATTCAGGATATATTTTTGACATTGATATACGAGTATCTGCCGCAGACCATTGTGCTCGCTGCCGAATCGCAGGTTTTCACACGAATATCATACGTGTTGAACACGATGGGACTGTAATCACGGATCTTCCATACACAGAAGCCGGTCAGAATCATACCACCGACCGCAGTCTGCTCAATATCAATTCGATTATTGAGTTTGCAGATATTGTGTGCATTGAGGATGTTAAGCCCCTGCTGGATCGGCAGATTCGTTACAATATGGCGATTTCGCAAGCGGGTCTTGAAGGAAATTATGGTGCCAATATCGGCCAGGTACTTCTAAAAAGCTATGGCAATTCCGTGCATAACCGAGCCAAGGCCTATGCAGCGGCTGCTTCTGATGCACGAATGAATGGTTGCAGTCTTCCGGTTGTGATTAACTCTGGCTCTGGTAATCAAGGAATTACCTCCTCCGTACCTGTAATTGTTTATGCTGAGGAACTATCTGTCAGTGAGGAAGTTCGCTATCGCGCGCTTGCCGTATCAAATCTGGTCACCATCCATCTGAAAACCGGTATCGGTCGTCTCAGCGCATACTGCGGTGCGATTTCCGCCGGCGTGGGAGCAGCTGCCGGAATTACTTATCTGTATGGCGGTAGACAGGAAGAAATTTCCCATACAATTGTTAATGCACTTGCAATTGATTCCGGCGTCATCTGTGACGGTGCGAAAAGCAGCTGTGCCGCCAAAATCGCTTCTGCGGTAGAGGCCGGTCTGCTCGGTATGGAAATGTATCGCCATGGCAGTCAGTTTTTCAGTGGTGACGGCATTGTCACAAATGGTGTTGAGAATACCATTCGAAATGTTGGACGACTTGCAAAAATTGGCATGGCGCAAACAGACAAGGAAATTATCAGCATTATGGTATCCGATACCGGAAAATGCTGATAGCTCACTCAAATCACGATAAGAAATCCCCCGCTTTCAGTGGGGGATTTCTTTTTCCTTATATGCTATGAAACATCCTGTTCGGATATACCATTTCCTCGAGAATCCTTTTATACAAAAAAGCGCCTGTTCCTTAGAACAGGCGCTTTTAGACATTTTAATTACTTATTGCCAGCCATTTCCTTCAGCGCATCCTTGCGGCTGAAGTTTGCGCGGCCCTTCTCATCGAAGCCCATGAACTTAACCCAGGTCATATCGCCCAGATTCAGAACATCCTCGACCTTCTCAACGCGATGGTTTTCCAGCTTGGAGATGTGAACCATTCCGTCATGGCCGGGAGCAATCTCAACGAAAGCACCAATGGGCAGAATCCGAACAACCTTACCGTAGTACAGCTTACCAACCTCGGGGACAAAGCAGATGTCGTCAACCATCTTCTTAGCGGCATAGGCGGCAGAAGAATCCACAGCGGAAATAAACACGCTGCCGTCATCATCGATATCAACCTTTGCACCAGTCTCAGCACAGATTTTCTGAATGGTCTTTCCGCCGGAACCAATGACTTCACGAATCTTCTCAACAGGAATCTTCAGGCTCAGCATCTTGGGCGCATACTCAGAAACCTCGGCACGAGGCTCTGCGATGCAAGGCAGCATAACCTCGTTGAGAATCTCCATGCGAGCCTTACGGCAGCGCTCAAGAGCGTCAGCAATAATCTCCATAGTCAGGCCTTTGTTCTTCAGATCCATCTGGATAGCCGTAATACCTTCGGAAGTACCGGCAACCTTAAAGTCCATTTCGCCATGGAAGTCCTCAACACCCTGAATATCGGTGAAGGTTCTCCACTCGCCGGTCTCCTGATCGGAGATCAGACCGCAGGAAATACCTGCGACAGGACGCTTGATGGGAACACCGGCATCCATCAATGCCAGAGTAGATCCGCAGATAGAGCCCTGAGAGGTAGAACCGTTGGAGGACAGAACTTCAGAAACGACCCGGATTGCATAGGGGAACTCCTCAATAGAGGGAATAACAGGCAGCAGAGCCTTCTCAGCCAGAGCACCGTGACCGATTTCACGACGAGAGGTGGAGCGAGCCGCACGAGCTTCACCGGTGGAGAACGCAGGGAAATTATAATGATGAATATAGCGCTTGCTCTCCTCAGGATAAATGGTATCCAACTTCTGGGCAGCGGACAAGGTATTCAGCGTACAGATACTGAGAACCTGCGTCTGACCACGAGAGAACAGACCAGAGCCATGAACTCTGGGCAGCAGACCGACCTCCGCATCCAGAGGACGGATTTCGTCCATACCACGGCCGTCAACACGCTTGCCTTCCAGCAGCCACTTCTTGACAACCTTTTTCTGCATCTTGTAGAGGCACACATCAATATGTGTTTCAAAATCCTCATACTTCTCGCCAAACTTCTCCTGGAAGTCCAGACGTGCAGCAGTCAAACGTTCCTCACGAACATTCTTGTCGGGTGTATCGAGTGCATTCTCAATCTGAGAAAGGCCATACTCCATCAATTCATCCAGCAGCTCATGGTTCACAGCTGCCTTTTCAAAGGTGAACTTGGGCTTGCCGATTTCTGCAACAATCCCATTGATGAACTTCACGATCTCCATGTTGGTCTCGTGAGCAATGCGAATTGCCTCATAGACAACAGACTCGGGAGCTTCGTTTGCCTCGGTCTCAATCATCACGACCTTCTCAAAGGTCGAAGCGATGCAGACAAAGCAGTCGCATGCCTCACGCTGCTCAGCGGAGGGATTCACAATATATTCACCATTCAGATGCGCAACATTGGTAGTTGCAACAGGTCCGTTCCAGGGAACATCGGAGGATGCAATTGCAATAGAAGCACCCAGAGAAGCCACGATCTCAACGGGGTTATCATAATCGTTGGCCAGAACCGTGCAGGTTACAACCGTGTCATTGCGCAGCTCTTCGTCAAACAGGGGACGCATAGGACGGTCAATGATACGGCTGTTCAGGATACCACGCTCGGAGGGCTTGCCCTCACGGCGGTTGAAGGAACCGGGAATCCGGCCCACGGCATACATTCTCTCCTCGAACTCAATGGTCAGAGGGAAATAGTCAATACCTGCCTTGGGAATGGGGTTGCAGGTGCAGGTAACCAAAACGACGGTATCGCCGTAGCGGCAGATGCACTCAGCATTGGCAAGCTCTGCGACCTTACCGGTTTCTACCGTAAAAGGGCGACCGCCGATTTCCATCTCATAGACACGATGGTTCGGATACTGCTTACGAGTAATCATAATTTTACCTCCTGATATTAGTTTGTTGTCCGGGAGGTTTAGCACTTGAAACGAACACCGCGCTTCGGTATCCCTTTCAACTGCTAAAGCACATCCCGGGTGTGAATTAAAAAGTTTGAATTGGGAAAAAAGGGCGACGCAGACGTCGCCCTTTCCAAATCTTACTTACGGATGCCCAGCTTGGCGATGATGGCACGATAACGGTTAATGTCCTTCTTTGCCAGGTAGTCCAGCAGGCTGCGACGCTTACCAACCATCATCAGCAGACCACGACGAGAGTGGTTGTCATGCTTATGAACACGCAGGTGCTCAGTCAGCTCGTTGATGCGAGCGGTCAGAATAGCGATCTGGACCTCGGGAGAACCGGTGTCGCCTTCGTGGGTAGCATTTTCCAGGATAACCTGGGTCTTCTTTTCCTTCAGAATCATGGGAATTTCCACCTTTCAAATTATTACCCAGATGCTAAGTAGGGGCTAGTGGAATGCCTGTCGGCCTTCTCCCGCAACTGAGCAAGGGGTTTCTAAAATATGCTGAAATCCATCAGCCAAACTAATATACCACGGTTTTTCCCAAAAGTAAAGGAAAATTTCACATAAAATCAGGTTTTTTCATTTGCGCAAAATATGCTTTGGTCTGCTGTGCATTCTGCTCAATTTCCTGCTTGAGTGTCTCGAGATTCGGAAACTTTCGTTCCGACCGAAGAAATTCATACATCCGCAGACACAGCACCCGACCGTAAAGATTCCCTTCGTACCCAAGAATCCATGGCTCCACCGTTATCCCCTGTCCACTGACCGTCGGTCTGATTCCGACATTGGTCACGGCAGGATAATCTCGGCCGTCGATCTCCACTTTGCACGCATAAACCCCGAATTTCGGGCAGACAACCCCCTGCGGAAGGCATAGATTTGCCGTTGGAATTCCAAGCGTTCGACCGAGCTGCTGACCTTTCACCACTTCTCCGCTGAGAATATGGGGATGACCCAAAAATTCTGCTGCGGCTGCCATCTGTCCCTGTTGAATCAGTTGGCGGATATGCGTAGAGGAAATGGTCACGCCATCAATTTTTTGCTCCGTTACTACACGGCACGGAATCCCAATTTCTCCACAAGCTTGCTGCAAAATCTGGGGATTTCCGGTTCCGTGGTCACCAAAATGAAAATCGTGGCCGCAGACCAATCCGCAGGCATGGTATTTTTCCACAAGCATATGGAAAAAGTCCTGCCATGGCATCTGCATCATTTCCCGATCAAAGGGCAGCTCAATCACGTTATCCATCCCATAATGCAGCAGGAGTCGGCGTCGGTCGGAGGGAGTATTGATCAGCGCCGGCGTTTTTCCAAACACCAATGTATCAGGATGCGATGAAAACGTCACAACCGCTGCCTGACAGCCTATTTCATCCGCCAGTGTCCGACATGTTCGGAGAAGCTCCTGATGCCCTCTGTGAACCCCGTCAAAAAAACCAAGTGCAATTACAGATTTATCCGCCATTATTACACCTCAAAGAAGCTTTTGATTGTGGTGAGCATCCCATTCTCCGTGCGGCACAGCGCCAAAAATACTCCAGACGGACTATAAACACGGTAAGTGCCCTCCTTGATATTTGTAGAAAACGCATTTCCGTTTTTGACCCGAGCCGTCTGTTTTTCCGTCAGTGTAATCGCCGGATACTGTTCAAACAGACTGTCAACCGGACGAAGATAACATTCTACATTTTCTCCGTTCTCAGAATCCTCCAGCAGTTTTTTCAGCGGAATGGAATCTTGCAGTGTATAGTTTCCGGCCTGAATCCGGCGAAGCTCGGCCATACATCCGCCGCAGCCAAGTGCCTCCCCGATATCCTTGCACAGTGTTCGGATATATGTCCCTTTGGAGCAGTGTACCCGAAGTCTTGCCTCCTGTCCGGAGAATGACAGGCACTCCAGCTCAAAAACTGTAATTGGTCTGGGCGTTCGTTCCACTTCTTTTCCGGCCCGTGCCAGATCATAAAGTTTTTTTCCATTGACTTTCAGGGCCGAGTACATCGGCGGTACCTGAAGAATTTCTCCCCGAAACCGGGGTAGGACACTCAGAAATTCCTCTTGTGTCAGATGCACTTCCTGTTCCGATAATACTTTTCCCGTAATATCTTCCGTGTCGGTTGTCATGCCCAGACGCAGTACCGTTTCATAGATTTTTTCCGCATGCTCAAAAAACTCAACGCCTCGGGTTGCTCTTCCCACAAACACAGGCAAAACCCCCGTAGCAAGTGGATCCAGTGTACCGCCGTGACCGATTCTTCGGGTATTAAACACTCTGCGAAGCCGAGAGGTAACATCCTGACTGGTCCAGCCCTGGGGCTTATCAATGGAAATAATTCCGTTTGCCATTGTATTGTTCTCCTTTATCTATGTGGAAACTTCAGCTCCTGTATCAGCGGAGATATCCCTGCTTTTCAAGAATTTTCAGAACTTTTTCCCGAGCTTCTGTCTGATTCTCCGGTATTCTTGCACCAGCAGCAGCCGCGTGACCGCCGCCGCCCAATTCTGCACATACCTCTGCCGCATTGTATCCGGGTGCGCTTCTGACAGAAAGCTTTGTGCTGCCGTCCGAATCTGTCCGGAATGTAACCGCCAGCTGAACCCCCTCAATATTTCGAGCAAAATTCGATACATTTTGCATATCATCTTCTGCCACACCGCATTGCTGCTCTACTTCCAGAGGCAGTAGTGCCAAAGCAATTTTACCATCCGCAAAAAACTCAATATGCTCTGCAAGATACGCATCCAGCTTGAGCCGACACAGACGAGTTGTTTCAAACAGTGCCTTATTGATGGGGTAAGTGTCTGCCCCCGCTTCCAAACAGGCTGCTGCGGTGCGCAGCGTGTGGGCGGTGGTGTTGGAATAACGGAAACAGCCTGTATCTGTTGCGGCAGCCGTATAGACAGCCTCCGCCGTTGCCTGGTCCATAGAAACACCAAGTTCACACAGCAGATCGAAAATAATCTCACCACACGAAGCACTTGAGGAATCCACCAACGCCATTGGCGCAAAGTCGTTTCCCGTACCATGGTGGTCAATCTTCAGTGCAATTTCCGGAATCAGCTTTTGAAACTCCTGATGGAAAAGATTCTCCGATGCTACATCCACGCTCACAGCCGTCATTCCCTCTTCAAAACTTTCACAGCAGATTCCTTCATGAAGAAATCTGTACTGCGCAGTTACCTGAGGATTTTTCAGAACATGCGCCGTCTTGCCCATCCGTCGAAGTCCGCGGCATAGGGCCGCGGAACTTCCCAGCGTATCTCCATCAGGTTTGAGATGGGTCAAAATGCAAAAATTGTCATGGCTGCGAAAAAACTCACAGACATCAGTTCTCTTCAGCTTCTTCA
>JARIAT010000022.1 GCA_029257715.1 Faecousia sp.
CGCCCGATCCGTATGGATCGGGCGTTTCTTCGGATAGAGGGACGCAGTGAAGGACCCAGGAAAGTCCTTTGTAAACGGCAGGGCTATTCCAGACATTCTTCGGGAATGACCAACGGGTCCAACCGCCCAGAGGGTGTAGTTCCGTAGTGCTTGGAATAAGCTCGGGTAAAAGCGCAATAACTGCGGAATCCGGATCGGAAACAGGCATCTGTGGTTTTGAAGCCCCTCCGGATGTAGTCCCGTGCCAGCATCAGCCGCCGCTGCGTCAGATAACTGTGGATGGTGCAGCCGGTTTCCCGACGAAACAGGCGCATCATGTGGTATTTGCTCAGATAAAATTGTTCGGCAAGGTGGTCAATCGAGAGATCTTCTGTCAAATTGGCATCCAGATATGCGAGAATCTCCAGAATTCTATCGCTTTCGGTTATAATTGGCGCAGGGCTGGGGAGGTTCTCCTGTCGCTGGAATCGACCGATTTGAACCACCAGCCGCAGAAGACTCTCCCGACTCAGAAGTGTATGACCGAATTCCGTAGAACCAAGCTCCTGTTCCAGCCGTTCGGTTGCGGAAAATAATTCCTGCTGCATGGGTTGATTCAGCCGCAGGATATGACCGCTCTTTGAGGAAAAGCAAGCTGAGAGTTTGCACTCCGTGTCAGAGTATCGCTCGAGAAACTCCGGATCAATATAGAGAATATATCGCTCGTAGGGGGCGTTCTGTTCAAATTCCGGACGATGGACACAGCCTCGCCCCACAAGTACCACATCCCCCGGCTGAAGTAAATAGCGTTTCCCGTCCACAACATAGCTGCCGCTGCCGGAAATCAGCAGAAGAATTTTGTGAAATTCATGATAGTGGTAATCCGGCTTGGTCCCAAGGGTGTCGCGTAGATGAAAAAGCTTATAATCACCGCTGAGATAGCCCCTTTTTTCATATCCCTCCATGGAGAGCACCTCCTCATACAAATCTGAGAGCATTTTTTGCAATTATTATAGCATAAAATGAATTTTATTTGCAAGAACTGCGCAGTAGAATAGAGATACTTCAAACAAGACGGAGGCGTATTCGCCATGAAACGATTTCTTAAGAACAATGGATTTCTCATCTGTATGCTTGCCGGTATGGCGGCAGGCTGCGTAGTAGGACTTGTTAAACCGGAAGCGGCAGAACTGCTGGCACCGCTTGGAACTGTTTTTACAAACCTCATGTTCTGCGTGGTGGTTCCGATGGTGTTTTGCTCAATTGCGTCTGCAATTGCCAATATGCAGAGTATGCAGCGGGCAGGTAAAATTATGGGAGTAACCATTGCATCCTTTGGAGCAACAGCACTTGTGGCGGCGGTCATTATGTACGGCGTGGTTCGGGTGGTGCCCATTGTTACGGGCAGCTATGAAATGATGGCCCAGGAAGTGTCGCAGCCTCTTGGAATGGGGGATTTGATTGTTAACTTCTTCACAAAGCCTGATTTTTTGGAGCTTTGGAGCCGCAAGGCGATTCTTCCTCTGATTGTGGCAGCTACCATTTTTGGATTTGGCGTGCAGATGTCCGGCGGTCCTGAGACGATGACGGCGAAGTTCCTTCAGGATCTGACGAACTGCATTATGAAAACCATTAAGATTATTACGTATTATGCGCCCATTGGTTTCTTTGGGTTTTTTGCAAATCTTGTGGCACAGTACGGTCCGACGCTGATCGGTGACTATGGCAGAACACTCGTGATTTATTACATTGTGAGCCTTGCCTATATGGTGGTATTCTTCCCGATTTACGCACGGATCGGCGGCGGAAAAGGTGCCGTGCGGATTATGCTGAAAAACCTCTTTAAGCCTGCGGCAGTGTCGTTTGGAACCTGTTCCAGTGTGGCAACCATCCCTGCCAATATGGAGGCAGCGGAGGATACCGGAATTTCCAGGGACGTGTCAAACATTGTACTTCCTTTGGGCGCTACAATGCACATGGATGGCAGTGCCATGGCGGCAATTACAAAGGTAGCCTTCCTGTTTGGAATCTTCGGAATGGAGTTTACGGATGGTCGGGCAATTCCTGCGATTTTGGTGGCAGTGGTGTCGTCGGTTGCCATGTCCGGGATTCCCGGCGGCGGAGGAACCGGAGAACTGGCTCTTTGCACCCTGTTCTTCCCCGATCAGCTGGCCATCGCCTATCCCTTTGCACTGGCGCTGGGGAATCTGGTGGATCCTCCTGCAACCATGGTTAACGCCGCCGGCGACTATGTGGTAAGCTTTCTGGTAGAGCGCTTTGTAGACGGAAAAGACTGGCTTCAGAAGCAGCTTCGTTCCTAGACAAAGAATCCCCCGACATTTTTGATGTCGGGGGATTTTAGCAGTCACACGGGCTTATAAATGCGGCACAGCTGTCGGCTGGCCTCCTCTCGGCTGATCTGTCCGTCATTGTACATCTGCATTAGAGCAACATCATGATCGCGAAGATCGTATCGGCGCAGGACCATCAATCCCATCAGCATCCCGATGGCCGGAATGATAATACTGGCAGTCCACAGACGGTTGGAAAAATTGGGAGTTTGGAGCGCCCCCTCCCCCTCTGCTAACCCGATGACCGCAAGAACAATGCAGCTCAGTACAGCGGCACCGGCACTTTGCAGCTTGATTAAAAATACCTCAGTCGCATGAGAGAGGGCAGGCGAGATGCTGAGACCCATATAGCGTCCATATTCAACGCAGTCATGGGTGAAGCAGAAGAGAATGGAAGTTGTGATGGCCGTAGGGACTGCGCTCAGTGCCATGCTCAGAAGATAAAGCGTAAGATTTTCGTATCCAACAAGATAGCGGATGAGCTGCATGATTACATATGCACCTGCGGCGTAATAGTAAAGCCGAAGCTTATCGGTGCGCCGTATGACGATGGGAAGAAATGCACCGAAAAGCACAAAGGGGAGCATAGAGAGAATACCGGAGACGGAGAACAGCGCCTCATTCCGGAGACAGTGGCGGGCGAGATATAAGCCCCAGCAGGATGAAATATTCATGGAACCTGTCAGCATCAAGGCCCAAAAGAAGACCAGTAAATAATGGTTCTGTCGCAGCGTGGAAAAAATCTGACGAAGCGAGATGGGGGTCTGAGCTTCCGGAAAGGAAAAATGCTCAGATTTTTCAAAACAGCTTGGAAGCATCGGCAGAATTCCCACGATGGAGAGGAGCGCAGCGACAGAAGCCCAGCCTCCCAGTGTAATTCGAAAGCACGGAATGAGCACCAGCAGAATCAGGGCTGCCGCCATGGCGCAGAGCCGTCCGACACTGCCGAGGACCGTGCGGCCCTGATAGGTTTCGGTAACAGCACGGTCCACGCAAAATGGCGGTGTGCTGGAAATGCCGTAAAGAACCGTCCAGACGAGATAGGCAGACACGGCCCATCGTATTTTTGGGGCAGGAGCTGCGTCAGCGGAGATCGAGAACAAAATAACGGTGCAGATCGGGAGCAGAAGAACGGACAGCCGCAGCATACGCATGAGATTGTGCCTGGTTTGGACTCGGTAGAAGAGCTGATAAAAGAGCGGACCAATCAGGACATCCACCATTCTAACCAGCAGTGCAATGCAGCCCACGGCCAGTACAGGGATGCCGATATCCGTGAAATAAGTATTGATATACATGTAGATCAGAAGATAGAACAGGTTCTGACCCATAAAATATAGCCCGCAGCGAGCAGATTCCCAACGGAACGCTGCGGAACTTCGTCTGTGATTCATTCCTAGAATCCTCCATATCATAAGATCTCATTTACATAGATATTTTATCAGAAAGCACACAATAAATCCATGAATGCAGGAGAAAATAGAGATTTTCTACCTTTAATCTAAAAATATTAGCCATTTTCGATTGCGGTTCGGAAGTAGTTCCAATGAAGTCTCGTTTTCTGCACCTTTATGCTATGATTCGGGACAGGAGAATATGCCTTGAGAGGGGGAGAATCAACGGATTGCACAAAACTCATAGAAATATTTTAGTTAAAACAGAGAGATGGGTCCGCATGATAGAAACAGATATCTCTATAACGAAGACGCATGGAAACGGTTTTCGTAATAGAACGAATTTGAACGGTATCGGGGCATTACGAATCACTAAAAATGGAGCGAGGGGCAGTGCATCGAGAATGAAACCCTCTGTCAGCATTATATTGCAAACAAAAAGCGGAAAGTATCTGAAAGTATTGCAAAAATAAGCAGAATATTCTATAATAGAGCCCATAAAAGGTTCTAGGAGGGTATATGAATTCTGCGGTTCTGACAAAAACTTTTATTTATATTGCGCTGCTGCTGATTGGTTACGGCGGCAAGCGAATGGGCGTCTTTCACAAGGAGGATACCGGCTTTATCAGCAAGGTGGTTCTGAATTTGACCATGCCGGCGGCGGTGATTAACGGTTTTCAAGGGGTTGAGGTTCGTCCGGTGCTTCTGTGGGGACTTGTGGTGGGGATCACGGGAAATTTGATTTTGATTTTTCTGGGACAGGTTTTTTCCCGGAAAGAAATCCCTTACAACCGTGCCGCATTTATTTACAGCATCAGTGCATTTAATGTGGCGAATTTTGCAATGCCGTTTTTACAGGGGCTTGTAACGCCGGATGGGTTTGCAACCCTGTGTATGTTTGATATTTTTGGTGTAGTGACCAGCTATGGCATCAATATCGCACTGGTAGATGCCTGTATGGGCGGTGATGGCCGAATTCATATGAAACCGCTGATGAAGAAGATTTTTACGACACCGGTTGTTGTCACATATTTGATTCTGATTGCGCTTTCCTTGATGAATTTGCAGCTGCCGAAGCCTGTGCTGGAGCTGACGGCAGTGGCTGGCGGCGCAAACGCATTTCTCGCCATGCTGAGCATCGGCATTCTGTTTGAACTGCGCCTGCCGAAGGAAGGGCGGAGCATTGTTCTGCGGGTTTTGGGAATTCGGTATGCGGTTTGCATTGCGTTGATGGGACTGGTATATGCCTTTGTTCCCGTGCCTGCGGATATGAAGACGGCGCTATGTGTAGTTCTGATGGCACCTTGCGTCAGTTCGTCCCCCATGCTGACGGAGATTTCCGGAGGAAACGGTGCGCTGGCGGCTGCGATCAACTCTATGAGCATCCCCATCAGCATCTCTCTGATGGCGCTGGCGCTGACATTTCTGTAATCTCGACCGGTGCAGGTGAAGTCTGCACCGGTTTTACACTGTGGTTGCAATTTGTCGAGGGATGTCATACAATATAGCCCTTGTAATTTTTGAGAGAGGTAGGGCTTGATCAGCAGCCTGCAATCAGTGATGGGAAGAGTAAAATATTCGGAAGAAGAGCGTGGACGGATTGTTGAAAGTTTTCTCAGATGCACACGGGAAGTGATTGAACTTGAGGGAATTGAGCACGTATCAATCCGAAGAATTGCACAATGTGCGGGATTTAACAGTGCCACGATGTATCTTTACTTTAAAGATGTGGATGAACTCATTACGCTGTCGTGCATCAGTTATCTGGAAAATTATTATAGGGGATTGAGTGCAGATCTGGTACAGCTTGAGACACCTTACGAGCTATATGTGCATAGCTGGCGTGTTTTTGCGCAGCAGGCGTTTGCCAGCCCTAAGATCTACGAACACCTATTTTTTCATCCGCACAGCATACCGCTGAGCCAAACCATTGCGCGGTATTATGAACTATATCCCAATCAGATGCCTGTTTTGGAAGAGCGGATTCAGGAGATGCTTCTGGAGGGGGATATCAGAATCAGGAATATGAAGCTGCTCAGACAACCGGCTAAAAACAGGGGGTTTCATGAGCGACAAATGGAGATGATCAATGACCTGATGATCTGTTATTTTAAGATGCTTCTGGAAGAACATCAGGCTGAATCGGGAATGCTGGCATCTCAGCGGCAGGTTGAGAAGGTGCTGGAAATGATTGAGTTCCTGTTCCACTATAGATTGGTATAATAAAAAATATGCGATTATCCAATTCAAACCCGACCTTCTGAGCAGAGAAGGCCGGGTTTTGTTGGATATTCCAATTTAGAATGTAAAATATGTGAGAAAATGACAAATTTAGAATCGATACTTGACAGGAAACGAAAAACTTCTATAATCATGATTAGTAAAATGGGTACTAATGGGGATATCAAGGGGAATGATTCGGATAGAAACCTTCCTCTGCCTGAAAAATTGATGGAACAGAAATTTTCTGGGGCGAATACCTTCTGAAAAAAGGAAGGCATGTATCAGATTTGACTGAGGGATATCCATTATATGGGCGGAAAGCCTTCTGAAATTATTTTGATTTCTGAGTTTGACCTGGACTGGAAATGACGATAAAAAACCGGTAAACCGAATATTTCTGCTTGGCTTATGACATGCTTGTGATCTCTCGGGAAGAAGGCTGCCGATACAGTACAGCACTGATTTGCGATTATCGCTTTTGTGACATGGTATAGTGATTGAGCAGTTCAGTGTGATGGGAAGTCATCAGAAGCACTTTCTTTGAAATACGAATGCAATGCACAATTTCTCTGAGTTCTATTGGGGAAGTTGTGCATTTTGCTGTATATGGGGAAAGGAAATTGGAATGATCGTGAAAAATGAAAAACTATACGTGATTATAAAATAAAAATGCAGAAGTTATGCGGTATAAATGAATGAGTTTTGTTATAGTAACCAACGAAAAATGTGAAATTATGTGGAAATATCTGAAATAAAATTGATATATTGACATTTTATACATACTATTTTATGATCGTGATAGTTAAAGGCAGACAAACACCGAATCGTCAGCCTCAATATTATGCAAGACCCACAATAATCTTACTTCAGAGAGGAATGGTTACCTGATGAAATTGGAAATTGGAAATCTGTATGTGAAAGATGTTCAGCTCGGAGATCACGATGCTTATGAAAATGGTATTCTGACCATTGACAAGGAAGCTGCGCTCACCTATTTGAAATCCTGCGATGACCATATTACAGATCTGGATCTCGTCATTGCACATCCCGGAGATGACACGAGAATCGTACCTGTCATTGAAACCATTGAGCCTCGGGTTCGGATGGATGGACGGACGCTGTTTCCGGGTGTGACGGATGAGGTGGTTCCTGCCGGCGACGGTGTTTTGAAAGCACTTAAGGGCTGCTGTGTGACGGTTGTGGGTGGCACCTGGGGCTCCTTTGGAGATGGTGTGATCGATATGGGCGGCGAGGGAGCCAAGCACACCTATTGGTCCAAACTCATCAATATCTGTCTGGTCGGTGAGACAGATGAGGATTTCGAGCGCCATGAGCAGCAGAAATGCAACCATGCCCTGCGCTGGGCAGGCCATCGCCTGGCAGAATATCTGGGCAGGATTGCGGTGGACGCAGCCGTGGAGGAAACAGAGACCTACGAATTTGATCCCGTTTTGAAGCGCAGCAAGGAGAGAAATGACCTGCCGAATGTGGCACTGGTTCTTCAGCCTCAGTCCCAGATGGAAGCACTGGGCTACAATGATCTGCTCTATGGCTGGGATATGAATAAGTATCTGCCAACCTTTGTCAGCCCTACGGAAGTTCTGGATGGTGCGCTGATCTCGGGATCGTTTATGCCGTCTTCCTCCAAGTGGTCCACCTATGAAATGCAGAATTTCGCAACCATCAAGGAACTGTTTGCCGAGGATGGCAAGACACTGAATTTTGTCGGTATCATTATGTCCATGCTGAATGTTGCACTGGAGCAGAAGGAGCGAGCGGCGATCATGGTTCGCAATATTGCCTTGAATCTGGGCGTGGACTATGCAATTGTTACAGAGGAAGGCTATGGCAATCCCGATGCAGACTATGTCCGCTGTCAGGTGATTCTGGAGGATGCGGGAATTCCCGTGGTAGGTATCTCCAACGAGTGTACCGGCCGTGACGGGTTCTCTCAGCCGCTTGTCACACTGGACGAGAAAATGAATGCGCTTGTCTCCACAGGAAATGTTTCGCAGCTCATTGAGCTGCCTGCCTGTAAGACGGTCATCGGAAATCTGGAGGCCATGAACCGAGACGGTATGTCCGGCTCCTGGGGCTATAATGAGATTCTCGGAAAGTCTGCCCGTGATGATGGGTCTATCATCATGGAGGGTAATAACTGGTTCTGCGGCGACCATATTTCCGGCCTGTCCGTCAAGACCATGATCGAATACTGATTTAAGGGAGGAAACCATTCATGAAGCATGTAATCTGTTATGTCAATCAGTTCTTCGGCGGTGTAGGCGGTGAAGATAAGGCGGATCAGGCTCCCTATCTCATTGAAGG
>JARIAT010000043.1 GCA_029257715.1 Faecousia sp.
CAAGTGCAGCACGCTATTATCATAACGTCATTATGTCTGACATGGCACAGGCCCGAACACAAGCTGATCTTCTTGAAACTCTGACCGATAAGCGTTACTGGCCGTACCCCACCTATTCTGATCTGCTGTTTTATTAAAAATCTTTTGAACCCTCCGGATTTTGACCGGAGGGTTCATCTTTTGCCTTGCAATTTTTTACTGTAAGCCCTATAATAGGATCATATTTTTGAGGAGGCATCAGCTATGACTTATGATGAAATACAGGCCAATGCCCGTGGTCAGATGGGGTATTGTCATTCCTGCCCCGTGTGCAACGGTCTTGGCTGTAAAAATACAATTCCCGGCCCCGGTGCGAAAGGCAGCGGCACGGTTTTCAACCGCAATTATAATGCCTGGCAGGAGATCCTTCTCAATATGGATACCATCGGCAAAATCGGTTCTGTCGATACGACCTTCTCTCTGTTTGGAGAGGCCTTTGACCTGCCGGTATTTGCCGCTCCAATTGGAGCGGTTCAGACCCATTACGGCGACAAGCTTGACGAAAAAACCTACGATGAACTCATGACCTGCGGATGCCGCAGCGCCGGGATCGCAGCTTTTACCGGAGACGGTCTCAAGGATCAGGTTTTTGAGGCAGGATGTGACGCAATGGCCCGCTGCGGCTTTGCCATTCCTACGATAAAGCCTTGGAATAAAGAACTTGTATTCCGTAAAATCGATCAGGCGAAGGCCAAAGGCGCTAAAATGATCGCTATGGATATCGATGCCAGCGGACTTCCCTTTCTCAAAAAAATGAACCCACCGTCCGGCCCAAAAAGCGTCGAGGAACTCCGGGAATTCACCCAATATGCCGGGATTCCTTTCATTGTCAAGGGAGTTATGACCGTCCGTGGTGCTCAGAAAGCACTGGATGCCGGTGCCTCTGCCATTGTTGTCTCCAATCATGGCGGGCGGGTTCTTGACCATACACCTGCCACGGCTTCTGTCCTTCCGGAAATTGCAGAAGCGGTGGGTCGCAAAATGACGATTTTTGTAGACGGCGGCATTCGAACCGGTATGGACGTGTTAAAAGCGCTGGCTTTGGGCGCAGATGCTGTTCTGATCGGTCGCCCCTTTGTTAATATGGTCTATGGCGCCGGAGAAGAAGGTATCCAAGTATATGTCAACAAGCTGAAAGCCGAGCTCTCCGACACCATGGAGATGTGCGGCTGCACAACACTAAAGGATATTACAAAAGATGTTATTTACAAAAGATAAGCCCCGCGCACTGATTGCTATGAGCGGCGGCGTCGACAGTACTGTTTCTGCCGCAATTATGTGCGAACAGGGATATGAATGTATCGGTGTCAATATGAAACTCCACGATACCGGTAAAGATGAAGCCGAGCAGAGCTGCAAGACCTGCTGCTCTCTTGCCGACGCGGAAGATGCCAGAAGCGTTTGTCATAAGCTCGGTATGAAATTCTATGTTTTTAATTTTTCTGAGGATTTCGACCGTCAGGTTGTGGACCGTTTTGTGTGCGCCTATGAAAACGGACGCACTCCGAACCCCTGCATTGACTGCAACAAATATATGAAATTCTCAAAGCTCTACGACCGGGCAAAGGTTCTGGGCTGCGATGTCATCGTTACCGGACACTATGCCCGAATTGTATACGATGAGCAGCGAGGTCGTTGGCTCCTGCTGAAAGCAAAAAATACGGCCAAGGATCAAAGCTACGTGCTTTACTTTCTAAACCAAGAGCAGTTGGCCCATACCAGATTCCCTCTGGGTGATTTTGAATCCAAGGAGCAGGTCCGGCAATACGCATCCAAATACGACTTTATTAACGCCCGCAAGCACGACAGTCAGGATATTTGCTTTGTCCCAGACGGAAAATACGCGGATTTTCTCACGGAATACACCGGAAAGAATTATCCCTGCGGAGAATTTGTAGATACCAAGGGCAATGTTCTCGGGCAACACAAAGGAATCGTTCGATATACCATCGGACAGCGCAAGGGATTAGGCCTTGCACTGCCTGAGAGTATGTATGTAAAGGGAAAGGATATGCAGAAAAATCAGGTTATCCTCTCCACGAATGAAGCTCTGTTCTCTACCCATCTGATCGCAGACTCTTTCAACTGGATCTCCATGGATGAACCCTCAGAGCCAATCCACGTCAAGGCCAAAACACGTTATCAGGCAAAAGAAGCCGATGTCACTGTTACTGTGCTAGAAAACGGGCTGGTTGATCTGACATTCGATCAGCCTCAGCGTGCCCTCACCCCCGGTCAGGCCGTGGTCCTCTATGATGGAGAGATCGTTGTCGGCGGCGGAGTCATTCGAGAGACTTAAATCATCTGCACCTGCGGCATATCCATGCCGCAGGTGTTTTTTGTCAAAAAAATCGGAGTGGATCTCCCACTCCGATTTCAGCCGCTATGGTTTAATCATCACTACCTCTATGATTGCCGAAGATAATCAGCAACCGCAGAATCTGTGCAAGTGCCACTGCAGTCGCCGCCACATAGGTCATCGCAGCCGCACGAAGCGTTTTTCTGGCTCCAACCAGCTCGTCATCTGCCAGAAGGCCGCCATTTTCAATGGACTGAAGTGCTCTACGGCTGGCATCAAATTCCACCGGAAGCGTAATCAGCTGAAAAATCAGAGACAGACCAAAACAGGCAATTCCAACATAAATCAAATTATAAAAGAATTAACCAGCCCCTGAAAACAGAATACCCATCAGAATCAGCGGCATCGCCATTTTCGATCCAATATTTGTCAGTGGAATAATCGCCGCCCGGAGCTTAATCGGCGCATAGCCCATCGCATACTGCACTGCATGACCGGCTTCGTGGCAGGCGACACCAATTGCAGCTGTTGACGTGCTGGAGTAGACTCCGTCTGACAAACGGATCACATTACTTCTGGGATCATAGTGATCCGTCAGATTACCGCCAATGCGCTGAATCTCCACCCCGGACACACCATTTGCTGACAACACCCTCCGCGCCGCTTCGGCACCAGTCAAGCCTCGTCTGGAATATTGCTGCGAATAACGCTTAAAAGTGGAGTTCACACGGTTGCTTGCCCAAAGTGAAAGCAGCACACAGGGAAGCACAATATAAACGTACGTCCAATCAAACATGTACAATGGGAATTCCTCCTTAAAATTTTTCCGGTTCCATCGCTTCATGAAGCCGGTGAGTAATAGCATCACGGAAAATACTTAAAGCATAACCGTGAACTGTTTTCAATAAGACTTCACTCCGGCAAATTCGGAACCTTTCTGAAAGAAACAAAACCTGATCGAAAATCAATTTTATCTCTGAATCGTATCAGAAAACTCCACGATCACCTTCTGCCAGATTCGCACAGCGTGGGAAATTCAGATCTGACAAATCACTTTCGCCAGCTGGCTTCTGCAATATCAGCACTGCTTCTGTGGCAAAACACGCTGCCTTCCTTTCCGATTCATCTGTTTTATTATACCCATTCATCGAAAAAAACGCAAGGATTGTCGCCCTTTCAATTTACCAGTTCTATTGATTATCCGACCGTTTGAGATTATAATACATAATTGTGAATTGCAGTTAAACAAATGGAGGTATTCAATGCAATTTCTATATTTTCTTGAAAATCTGAGAACCCCGCTTATGGACTCTGTCATGCAGCTCATCACAGAGTTAGGCAGCGAAACTATTTTTCTTGCCACCGTACTGCTGCTTTTTTGGTGTATCGACAAGCAAAAAGCCTATTTGCTGATGGCTGTTGGCTTTCTCGGAACAGTGGCAAACCAATTCTTAAAACTCTTCTGTCAGATTCCCCGTCCTTGGGTTCGGGATCCGAATTTCACGATCGTAGAGTCTGCCCGTGCAGGGGCCACTGGGTATTCTTTTCCCAGTGGTCACAGCCAAAACGCTGTCGGCACCTTTGCTACCCTTGCAGGCTCTGCATCCAACCGTTTTGTGAAGGGGCTTTTCATTGCGATTTGTATTCTTGTGCCTTTTTCACGAATGTATCTTGGTGTTCATACACCGGCCGATACACTGGTCGGTGCTGCAATGGCACTTGGATGCATCGCAATCTTAAAACCCCTGTTTCAAAAGCAGGAAGGAGCCTATATCCCCCGAATTTTGTCAGTTCTTGCCTGTCTTGGGGCTGCATTTCTTCTTTATACAAAGTTATTCCCCTTTCCGGAGAATATCGATCCGGCAAACCTTGCTTCTGCTCAGAAAAACGCCTATACCCTGCTTGGCGCACTCTGTGGTATGATCGTCGTCTACTTTGTCGATAAAAACTACCTGCACTTTCCTACGAAGGCTGTATGGTATGTCCAGATTGTAAAGTTCATTATGGGTCTAATTCTGGTTCTAACAGTAAAATCTGTTCTAAAATCACCTCTCGATGCGCTTCTTTCCCCTGGATTTTCCAGAATGGTGCGTTATTTTCTGGTTGTAATTACTGCTGGTACGATCTGGCCTATGAGCTTTCGCTATTTGACACGGTTGGGAAATGACTGATTGTTATTTTAAAGGGCATTCTGCCCGTTTTCACAATTGGATTGGAGGTCAAATATGAATTACGCCAATATTAAACCATGGGATACCGCTGACGGTCCCGGTGTTCGAGTCAGTCTCTTCGTTTCGGGCTGCACCCATAAATGCAAGAACTGCTTTAACGAGGAAGCTTGGGACTTTGCATTCGGCAATCCCTTCACACAGGAGACAATTGACTATATTCTCAATCTCATGTCTCATGATTACATTAACGGCCTGACCCTGCTGGGAGGCGAACCCTTCCACCCTAAAAATCAGGAAGCTGTCTTGGAACTGCTTCGTCAGGTGAAATCCAGATTTCCAGAAAAAAGCATCTGGGCCTATACAGGCTATGTGCTGGAGAAGGATCTTCTGACCGGCAGAGCATGTATATCCGATGTTACGCTGGAGTATCTCAGTAAGCTTGACGTTTTGGTAGATGGTCCCTTTATCGAAGAAAAGAAGAATCTCGGTCTGCGGTTTCGTGGATCTGCAAATCAACGGCTCATTGATATGAAAAAAACACTGGCATGTGGAGAGGTTGTTCTCTGGGAAGACTGGCAGGGCGACGCAAGAGGAATGAAATAATGGAAAAAATCAACGTAAAATTACTGCGCAGCGGAGCACAGCTGCCCTCCTACGGTTCTGAAGAAGCTGCCGGTGCTGATCTCTATGCTTGTCTGGATGAAGATGTCACCATCTCTCCCGGCGAAACAAAACCTGTCCCAACCGGCATTGCATTGGAAGTTCCGCGAAACTGTGCCGGTCTAGTCTACGCACGCAGCGGCCTTGCCTGCAAACAGGGGCTTGCCCCGGCCAACAAGGTCGGTGTAATCGACTCCGACTACCGTGGCGAAGTTCTTGTGATGCTTCATAATCATAGCTCGGAAGACAGGGTAATTTCCCACGGAGATCGAATTGCTCAAATTGTCATTACTCCTGTATTCACACCGGGTTTTATTCAGGCTGAGGATCTTAGCTGCACATCCCGTGGAAACGGCGGTTTCGGTTCTACTGGAAAATAACGTTTGCAGGGACTAAAAATTCGTAATGTTGATAAAAGGTCTCCTCTTTAGGAGGCCTTTCTTCATCATAGACATACAAAATTACTGGAGGCCGTAATTCTGTCGGAATTTGTCTTTACTTTTTCTTTACCATTCCATATAATATGAATGGTTCACAATTTCTTAATACTGGATGAATTTTCAAACAATATGTTAGGAGAGAATTGTAAATGGATATATTTTCTGTACTTGGCCTGCTCGGCGGTCTTGCCATGTTTCTTTATGGCATCGAAATCATGGGCGACGGCCTCAAAAACAGCTCCGGTGCAGCACTGAAGCGTGTTCTTGAGAAAGTAACCGGAAACGTATTGATGGGTGTCTTGACCGGTACACTTGTCACTGCAGTCATTCAAAGCTCTACTGCTACAATCGTTCTGACCGTAGCCCTGATCGGCGCCGGTGTTCTGTCCCTGAAACAGGCTGTTTCCATCGTCCTTGGTGCCAATATTGGTACTACCATCACCGCACAGCTAATCCGTCTGATGGATATCGAAGCTTCCGGAAATATGTTTCTCGAATTTGTAAAACCCTCTACCCTCGCTCCCATCGCACTTGTAATCGGTATTATCCTGATGATGTTCGTCAAGACCAAGTCCTCTAAAACCATTGGTGATATCTTTATCGGCTTTGGCATTCTGTTTTCCGGTCTGATGAACATGACTGCCGCCGTCGAGCCGCTGTCCGAATCTGCGGAATTTGCCGCAATTCTGACGCATTTTTCCAATATGCCCCTTTTGGGAATCGGTGCAGGTCTTGTTTTGACCGTTATTATCCAGAGTTCCTCTGCAATGGTCGGTATGCTTCAGGCTCTGTCCTCTACCGGCGCAATGAGCTTCTCAATGGTATATCCAATCGTTATGGGTATCAACCTCGGTACCTGTGTAACAACCGCTATGGTCTGCTCCATCGGATCTTCGAAAGATGCAAAGCGTACCGGTATGGTTCATATTATTTTCAATACTGTCGGCACGGTTCTGTTTATGGTCGTCATGACCATCATGCAGCGGATGGAAGTATTCGGTCCGCACTTCTGGAACAGAATGGTTAACAGCGGTAATATTGCAGATTTCCAGACCGTCTTTAATGTGCTTACCGCTGTTGTTCTGCTTCCCTTCACCAATGTGTTGGTAAAACTTTCTCAGGCACTTGTCAAGGACGAGCCGGTTAAGGCCGCCCGTCATCCGGAGCTGACCATTCTGGATGAAAAGCTTTATATCTCTCCTGCTGTCGCCATGAACGAAGCAACCAAGGCAGTTGCCTATATGGGAAGCCTTGCCCGACAGAATCTGGCGCGCAGCTGTAAAATGCTCGTAGACTATGATCCCTCTAAAATCGAAGAGATCAATCTCGACGAAGAGTGCCTCGATCAGTTTGCGGATGCCTCCGATCATTTCATGATTGGTCTGAACAAGGTCGTAGAGTCCGAGGCTGCGGATCGTCAGATGGATATGCTCATGCAGACGGTTCCCAGCTTTGAGCGAATCGGTGACTACGCAACAAATCTCTGTGAGCTTGGCGAACGTCTTAAGCAGGAAAAGAGTCCCTTCTCAGATGTTGCCGTCCGAGAGTTAAATGTCATGTTTGACGCTATTGACGAGATCATGGCTCTGACACTGGAAGCATTTTCTGAGAATGATAATCAGAAGGCCGCCACAATTGAACCACTGGAAGAAGTCATTGATGACATGGTTCGACTCCTCCGTGACCGTCATACAAAACGTCTGAAAAACGGAAAATGTGCAATCAGCTGTGGTCTTGTATTTATGGAAGCACTTACACATTTGGAGCGTGCCTCTGATCAGTGCTCCTCCATTGCCATGCTGATGCTTGCCCGCAATAATGAAGAAATCCTTTCAAACCATTATAGTTATCTGGCCCAGCTGCATGAAGGTAGTGACAAAAACTACGTCTCAGAGCTACAGCGTCGCCGCAATCAATACCTGACTCGTCTGAACGAAAACGACACTTAAAAACCATTGTTCTGAACTCTAATTAACAGGAGCGGATCAAAGATTTGATCCGCTCCTGTTGTATTGCGTCTTATGCTGTTTTTGTCTCAGCTGTTTAGAAACATCCAAATCTAGACTTTCCCTTCCTCTGTATGGAAACAGCCGCAAGTATCCACTTGCGGCTGTTTTATTCCATTTCATCATCTTTTTTGAATCGATCTACTGACCGTTCCTATTTTTGCCGTTCTCTGAGATACGAAACTTCTGCTTCATCATCTCCGCAAGATCTGCCGCACGTTTTGCCTCACGCTTCTTCCGAGCAACTTCCCGTTTTTCCTTGAACTTCGATTTCAGCTCAGGCGGATGATCCCGAAGCTTATCAGGATCAATTTGGCGAACCTTCACACGACGCAAAGCGTATTCCCGCAGCACAGTATATACCACAGAAAACAGAGGAATCATTAGGATCATACCTGCCACACCCATCAAACTTCCGCCGATGGTTACAGCAAACAGTACCCACATTGACGGTAAACCAATGGACGTGCCAACCACTCTGGGATAAACCAGATTATTCTCAATCTCCTGCAAAATCAGAAACAGTACAATAAACCAAACTGCCTGCATCGGATCATTGACTAGAATGAAAAACGCACCCAGAATACATCCAATCCAAGCGCCTACAATCGGAATAAAAGCAGTCACTGCCACGAGAACGCTTACAAGCGGCACATAGGGCATCTTGAACAGATACATGGTTACAGCAAACATGGATCCCAGAATCAAAACCTCAATGCACTGCCCCGAGATAAAATTGGAAAAGGTAGAATTCGCAATCCGAAGAATCCGAACCGTTTCGTCTGCCCAGCGCTCCGGCAAATAGGCATACAGCAAAACACGCCCCTGACAGGCCAGACGTTCCTTACTGCTCAAGCAATATAATCCAAAAATCAGGCTGACAAAAACACTAATGAGCCAATTGATTACGCCGCCGACCGATCATTTTTTTTTTTTAAAGATTTTTTATTTTATTTATTTGA
>JARIAT010000046.1 GCA_029257715.1 Faecousia sp.
TTCCCAAATCTGTTTTTCCGGCGGATGCAGCCAGCGGAATCAAGGATACCAGCATCACCAACGCTAGAATTATACAAATTGTCTTTTTCTTGTTCATTGATTAGATCTCCTTCAAATGCTGTACATATTCCATAGAAGACCCTTCAATTATAACAAAATGTAACCAATTGTCAAGAGATATTCCCGATTTCAAGAATTCTTGTGCATTTCAACGGGGGAATTTCACTCTTTTTTACATTGTTTTCTCAACAATCCACAAGTAAATGTAGTCAAACACCGCATCCCGATTTATCTCATTAAGAATTTCATGCCTGCACATGGGGAACAGTTTCTTCTGCACATCTTGCAAGCCGGCACTCCGAAAACACGACACTGCACGCTGAACCCCTGCTCCATATCCACCAACCGGATCATCTCCGCCTGACACAAACAGAATTGGGATATCCCGACGCATCTCATTTAAACGGCATTTCTTCTGCGTATATGCGATTGCTTCCAGCATATCGCTCAGAAGTCCACTGCTGGCAACAAATCCACACATCGGGTCTGAAAGATATTCGTCCACTACACGGCAATCTCTCGTCAGCCAGTCAAAATCCGTCCTTTGATGTTCAATCCGGCGATTATATCCTCCGAAAATCAGATTTTGCAGCATTTCGCTGGGGTTCTCCGGTCCGATCTTCGAGGAAATCATTCGTGCAGTCAATGCACCGCCTTCTACAACCGCCGTTGGCTGCCATCCGGTACCGGACAAGATCGCACCTGATATTCCAAGATCCGGCTGCTTAATCAGAATGGTTCGCACCAGAAACGATCCCATAGAGTGGCCAAACAGAATATACGGAACATCGGGATGCTCCGCCATAGTGACTTTGCTCAGACGCAGACAATCCCGAACCATCGCGCTCCAGCCACCTTTAACTACACCTTTTCTTCCGCCATAGTCAACAGATTTTCCATGGCCCATATGATCTTCCGCAACAACCAAAATTCCCTTTGAATTCAGAAAATTCGCAAATTCCTCGTAGCGCGCTGCATGTTCTGCAATTCCATGCACAATCTGAACAACTGCCTGAACTTTTCCCTCCGGAACCCAGCGGCAGGCATGAATTTTTCCTGTTCCGCACGAATCATAATATAAATCAGTACGCATAGCCTTTCCTCCTTGTTGATTTGGTGTTCGATCGGTAGTTTTCACCCTGCAAGTTCATTATCTCTGATTGAAAGGAGAAGATCAAGCCCCTATTTTACTTTCTCTTTTCCCAGATATAAATTCCCCTTCTCCCCTTGTTTTTCTTTGGTTAGATTGTTATACTATTGTCGTATTTTTCGTACAAGAGGGAGAATGTATGAACGAACGAAAACTGCTTGATCTCGTTTCACTTTTTGGCTACCGTCTTGCCATGGCTGGTGCGGAGACCTATCGCATTGAAGAGAGTATTACTTTGATTCTGCGAAATTATGGCTATCAATCTGAGGTATTCTGTATCCCAAACTGTCTGTCAATCAGCATTGACGGTGAAGACGGTACACCCGTGTATCGTATGCGCCGCCTTGGTGCCCACGGAAATGATCTCGACTGTGTCGAGCGATATAGCAATCTCAGCCGAAGAATTTGCAGAGAAAAGCCGGATCTTGATACCCTTGCACAGTGGATTGATGAAACGGAACAATCCCGTCAGCAATATTCCTTCGCTATGAAAATGTTCAGCGGATATCTCTGCGGCTTCGGTTTCTCCGTGTTGTTCGGTGGCAGAATTATCGATGGAATCTGCGCCGGTTTTCTCGGTGTTATTATCATGTATGTGGACTACTGGATGAATAAGCTGCATGCAAATCAGGTGTTCAGTACCATTGGATCTGCCTTCTGCTGTGCCATGGCAGGATACTTTATCGCTAACCAGATTTTTCCCCACAGTCCGGATGCCGCAATCATTGGAGCACTTATGATTCTCGTGCCTGGAATGCTGTTTACAAATGCCATGAGAGACATCATGTACGGCGACACAAATTCCGGTATTATCCGTGCCGCTTTGGTTGTGCTGCAATCTGTGGCGATTGCCCTCGGCACAGCCGCCGCCTTGTTCATCGCAATCAAAATTTGGGGACAGCCTTTGGTCCTCCCCAAAATTCAGCATAGCCTGCTGCTTCTTAATATCGTAAGCTTTATTGGCTGCACCTCCTTTACAATTCAGTTTAATGTCCATGGAAAAGGCTGGATTTTCTGTGCTTTTGGCGGAATGATCGCATGGACGGCATATTATATTACTAAGAGCTTCACAGGTGATGAAGTATGGTCTATGTTCATTGCAGCACTGGCCTCAGCGTTTTATGCTGAAATTATGGCAAGGGTTCGGAAATATCCCGCAATTTCGTACCTCGTCATTTCAAACATTCCCCTGTTCCCCGGCTCCGGCGTATACTACACGATGTTCTACGCGGTTCAGGGTGATATGGAGGCCTTTGCAAACAAAGGATATGAGACCGCCGCAGTTGCAGGTGCAATTGCATTGGCGGTTCTCCTTGTCTCTACCTGTTTCAGAATGTGGAATACCTATATGATTCATCGAAGATACCGTCTAAAAAAATGCTGATTTTAAGAGCCCGTTTCATTCGAAACGGGCTCTTCCTCATAATTATTTATACTTCATGGCGCGCATTGCGTTCAAAATGCAGATTATCGCAACTCCAACATCCGCAAACACCGCCATCCACATATTGGCATATCCAGGAATCGACAATGCCATAACACCGAACTTGATGAAAAGCGCAAAGGCAATATTCTGCTTTGCAATCGAAACCGTTCTTCGTGCAATAGCTACTGCCGTGGGAATCCCACTGAGGTCGTCCCGCAGAAGAACAAGATCACTCGCTTCCACTGCCGCATCCGAACCAACACCGCCCATTGCAACGCCAACCGATGCCATTGTCAACACAGGTGCATCGTTAACGCCATCTCCGACAAAGGCTACATGGGGATCCTCCTGCATCATCTGCTGAACAGCGCTCATCTTATCCTGAGGCAGCAGCCCAAACCGAACATCCGTAATGCCGAGTTCGCTTGCAGCCATCTTTGCCGCACTTTCCCGATCTCCTGTCAGCATACAGATTTTCGAAATTCCTTGGTTTTTCAGTTTTTGAAGTGCCTCCACCGCACCGGGTTTAATTGTATCGGCCAAAATGATATAACCTGCATATACACCATCCACCACAGCATAGACAATCGTTGCGCCCTCGGCCTGCGGAGCCTTCAAGCCGAGACGGTCAATCATACGCAGATTACCTGCCATCACTTCATGTCCATTGACAATGGCAGAAATACCCTCGCCTGGAATTTCACGAATATGATCCGCTGCTGGTGCTCCTCCGGCTGCGTTCACAATGGCCTTCGCAATGGGATGATGGGAGGCTGATTCCGCACCCGCTACCAACTCCAGCAGATCCTCTCGGTCACTTTCCAGTTTCACAACATGGAAATTTCCGGTCGTAAGCGTTCCGGTCTTGTCAAAAACCACTGTTCTTGTCTTTGCCAGATTTTCCAGTGCAATGCCGCCCTTTGCGATCATTCCGGCCTTACTGACTCCGCCCATGCCGCCAAAGAAGGACAGAGGAACAGAAATTACCAATGCACATGGGCAGCTCACAACCAAGAAATTCAGAGCGCGATGAATCCACGGGGCGAACTGAAATCCGGTAAACATCGGTGGAATAAGCGCCAGTGCCAACGCAGCGTATACGACGCAGGGGGTATAATACTGCGCAAATCGGGTGATAAGACTTTCCGTATGAGAGCGGCCCTCGCTTGCGGAATCCATCAGCTCCAGAATCCTTGCTACAGTAGAGGATGCGAATTCACTTTCCGCCCGAATCGTAAGTACGCCGGACAAATTGATACCACCGGAAACCACTCTATCACCTACCGTCACATCCACAGGTACCGCTTCTCCGGTAATTTTAGAGGTATCGACAGATGCAGACCCTTCCACAATGATACCATCCACAGGAATTCGTTCGCCGGGCTGCACCCGAAGCAGATCATCCTTCTGAACATCCTCCGGATCCGCTTCTTCTACTTCTCCATCGCGGATGATGTATGCCACATCCGGGCGAAGATCCATCAAAGCGGCAACCGAACGGCGAGATCGCTCTACCGCAATGCTCTGAAATAGTTCACCGATCTGATAGAAAATCATAACCGCTGCTGCTTCGGAAAACTCTCCGAGGATCACAGCGCATCCTGACGCAACTGTCATAAGGAACGCCTCGTCAAAAGGCTTCTTGGCCCGGATCTTCAAATACGCATCCATAATTACATCATGCCCTGCAACTCCCCACGCACCGATCAGCAAGATTCCTGCAACTATGCTATTCCAGTGTCCGAGGGCAATTCCCAAGAGAAAGATTCCCAGAGAAACTGCGATTCTTCGGGACATTCTTTTTTGTTTCTTATTCATCTGACAATATCACAATCCTTTTCATAAGAATGAATGACCTTTTGCGCACGATCTAACACTTCCTCAAGATTAGTCCCGTCGGCCACAGAAATGGTCATACGAGCCGTCATAAATGTAATGGTACATTTTGTGACCTCATCAAATTCGTTGATGTCGTGTTCCATCTTTGCTGCGCAGTGTGCACATTCCAAATTTTCGAGCTGATAAGATTTCCGCATAATTTATTCCTCCAAATGTTCTTTTGCCATCCCTAAAATTGTCTTCACATGGTCATCTGCCAGAGAATACCAGATCTGCTTTCCCTGACGTCGATTCCGGACCAGACGTGCCTGTTTCAAAATTCGCAGCTGATGGCTGACCGCAGACTGGCTTGAGCCAATAGAATCTGTAATCTCCTGCACACATTTATCCCCGTCGGACAAAACGGACAGGATTTTGATTCTTGTCGAATCTCCAAATATTTTGAACAGTTCCGCCATTTCGATAAGCAGATCTTCATCAACAAAATTTTCTTCGTCCATTCAATCTCCCTTTCTTATTATCATATGTGCTATTGTTCATGTATTCATTATATGAACTGATTCTACATTTGTCAATTAGAAAAAGAAAAAAAGCGTGTGCAAATTGCACACGCTTTTTTGTAAGCTTTTACAACTCTCTAAAGGTTTTTTCCGGTAAATCGCAGTATACCGATCTCCCCTGTCATCATTCGGTGTATTGTTCCGATTGATGCACACCTAAGGTTTCATCTACAGCAATCCATAATCAAAGCGATGAAACTTGCCCCGAACACCCTTCATTGTCATTGGCTCAGGGGGTAAATTCTGCCCTTCCGGTGGACAAACGAATGTAACTCTATGGAAACGCACCACCCAAAAAGTAAGCCTACTGCTTGTCGCTGCCCAATGTTTCAGAATTTCCAGCTTGTTCACGATCTTCCTCCTCCATTTCCCGAAGGAGTTTTCGATCCTGCTTGCTCGACAAATCTACTTTTTCGTACATATCCGGG
This sequence comes from Faecousia sp., assembly GCA_029257715.1. GTDB lineage: Bacteria > Bacillota > Clostridia > Oscillospirales > Oscillospiraceae > Faecousia. The sequence continues at coordinate 5,464 of JARIAT010000046.1, forward strand.
CGGCGGCTCTTCGTTCTTCGCAGAGACTGTTTCCGTCTCCACTGATCCACCTTTCCATGATTACCGGAAAGAAGAATCGGAGGAACTTCCCGATTGTGCCACACCGCCGGACGAGAATACTGCGGATACTCCAGAAGGCCGTTAAAATGGCTTTCATCCTCAAAGCATTCGGGATCTGCCAATACCCCCGGAACCATCCGACACACCGCATCTGTCACTGCCATTGCCGCAATTTCTCCGCCGGTCAGTACAAAATCGCCCAAGCTCAGCTCTTCATCCACACATTCATCAATAAATCTCTGGTCAATCCCCTCATAATGACCACAGACAAAAATCACATTCTCCATTTTGCTGAGCCGAATTGCGTCTTCCTGCTTAAAGGTATGACCGCAGGGAGACATATAAACTGTATGAACAGGACCACCCGCTTCATCGCATATCGACTCCCAGCACCGATAAAGCGGATCTGCCGTCATAATCGCACCACGTCCTCCACCATAGGGGTAATCGTCCACCTGATTCTGCTTATTGGCTGTATAGTCACGGATCTGATGGGCCTCAATCCGAATGATTCCCCGTTCCTGTGCCCGACCCAAAATACTTTCGCTTAGCACATCCCCCAAAGAGTCAGGAAACAGCGTCATGATATCAATCCGCATCGACTTCCATCCCCTCCAGAAGCTTGACTTCCATACGATTGGCCTCGATATCCGTATTCAAAATGAACTCCTTGACTGCGGGAATCATGTATTCCTTTGCGCCGTGGATGACGTAAACTTTGTTCGCAGGATAATCCAGCACATCACAGACCTTGCCGATTTTCTCGCCGTTGCAGAACACCTCAACGCCAATCAGTTCCGCAGCAAAAATGATGTCATAGGAAACAAGCCCACGATCTACCTTTACTGTCTTGCCCCGAAGCGCCTGTCCGGCCTCAACCGTATCTACGCCCTTGAGCTTGAGCAGATTACAGTTTTTTTGTATTCTGCATCCTTCCACATCGTACTTTTTTCCATTCAGCAAAACCTGAGTAAATCCACGCAAAAATTCCGGACCGTCGGTCCATGGCAAAACCTTAACCTCTCCGCGAACACCATGCGTGGAAACGATTTCTCCGGCTTCTACATATTGGAGTCTCATAAACATTCTCCTTTAAATACGAGAAATGCGTGACGACAATCGTCACGCATACCCGTTAATCGACAATTTCGACCGCAACCTTCACGCCGTCGCGCTGAGCAACGGTTTTGATAATGGTACGGATTTCCTTAGCGATGCGGCCCTGACGGCCAATCACCTTGCCCATATCCTCGGGAGCAACACGGAGCTCCAGCACCGTGCCCTCTTCGTCGGAAACTTCTTTGACAGAAACCGCGTCGGGATTATCAACCAGATTCTTTGCCATATACAGCAAAAGTTCCTTCATTGCGCTTCTCCTTTGCGGTATCTTACAGAACGCCAGCCTTCTTCAGCAGGCCGCGGACGGTGTCAGTGGGCTGTGCACCGTTCTTGATCCAGTTCTGTGCCTTCTCCACATCGACATTGACGACAGCAGGGGTAACCAGGGGGTTGTAAGTGCCGATCTCCTCGATGCAACGGCCATCGCGGGGAGAACGGGAATCAGCAACAACAATCCGGTAGAAAGGAGCCTTCTTTGCACCCATTCTTCTCAGTCTGATCTTAACCATGAGTATTCACCTCCAAAATTTAGAATCAATCTATCGCAAAGCAAATTGCTTTCAGCGAACAACAAAATTAGAAACCGCCAAAACCTCGGAAACCACGCATCCGTTTCATCTTCTTCGCAGCCCCAGGGCCGGCAAACTGCTTGATGAGCTGACGCATTTGTTCAAAGGACTTCAGCAGACGATTGACATCCTCAACCTTCACACCCGCACCCGCAGCAATGCGTTTTTTACGGTTGGCGTTGATGATACTGGGATTTTCCCGCTCTTTGGGTGTCATAGAGAGAATGATTGCCTCTGTATGGGCCATCGCCTTCTCGTCCACCTTAACACCCTTTAAGTTTGCACCGCCGGGCATCTGAGCCAGAATATCCTCCATAGATCCCATGGATTTCATCTGAACCATCTGGTCGTAGAAATCCTGAAGGGTGAACTTGTTTGTCTTGAGCTTTTCCTCCATTTCAGCGGCCTTCTTGGCATCATATGCCTTTTCAGCCTTTTCAATGAGGGAAAGGACATCACCCATACCCAGAATCCGGGATGCCATCCGATCCGGATGGAATGGTTCAATATCCTCCAGCTTTTCGCCCATTCCGGCAAACTTAATGGGCTTTCCGGTAATTGCTCTGACCGAAAGCGCTGCGCCGCCTCGTGCGTCACCATCCAGCTTGGAGAGCATAACGGAATCAATATCAAGCCATTCGTTGAAGCTCTGGGCTGCATTAACAGCATCCTGACCGGTCATCGCATCCACAACCAGCATAATCTCGTCGGGATGGACGGTTGATTTGATATTTTTCAGTTCCTCCATCAGCTGCTCGTCTACGTGCAGACGACCGGCTGTATCAAGAAACACCATATCGTGACCATGCTGACGTGCATACAGAACTGCATCTTTTGCAATGGTTACAGGATTTTCCTTACCCATTTCAAAGACCGGAATGCCCAACTTTTCGCCGCATACCTTAAGCTGCTCAATGGCAGCAGGTCGATAAATATCGCATGCAACAAGCAGCGGATTGCGGCCCTGGCGCTTCATCAACCCCGCAAGCTTAGAGCCGTTGGTGGTTTTACCTGCGCCCTGCAGACCCACGAGCATGACAACCGTAGGGCCGTTGGGGTTAATCGTAATATGCTTCGTATCCGAACCCATCAGTTTGGTGAGTTCTTCATTGACGATCTTTACGATCATCTGTGCCGGGGTCAGCGACTCCAGCACATCGGTGCCGACACACCGCTCAGTAACAGACTTTGTAAAGTCCTTGACGACCTTGTAACTGACGTCAGCTTCCAACAGGGCCATGCGAATTTCACGCATTGCCTCTTTGACATCGGATTCTTTAATCCGGCCCTTGCCGCGAAGCTTTTTGAAGGTCGAATTAATTTTTTCAGTTAAGCCTTCAAATGCCATATTTTACTCCTCAATGGATCGCGCCACAGAATTGATTTTCTCTGCGGCTGACCGGACAATCGGGTCTGCATGATTAGAAAGCAGCTTTGTCAGTTCTTCAATCTCCTGCACCGCCCTGCGGTGTGCGAGATCACGGCTGACACAGCCCGTTTTTTCTTCCATATTACTCAGCAGCGCCTCTGCCCGGGAAATATTATCATACACGCCCTGACGACTGACTCCAAGCTCCTGCGCAATTTCAGCCAGTGACAGATCCTGATTATATCTCAGATCAAAGCACATCCGCTGACGCTCTGTCAGCAGTTCGCCGTAATAATCAAAAAGCAGCGTCATCTGCAAAGCGTCCATCCGGATTTCCTCCTTGTCAAGGTTTTTCCCTTGACACCTGAAATATCATACACGAAGTCATCTCTCTTGTCAAGTGTTTTTCCTTGACATCACAAAAATATTTTCAGATTTTTGTAAAATATTCCATATCCACCCGATGCCAGCGCATCGCCTCTCCGGTCTGAATAAAGCCAAGCTTTTCATAAAGCCGGATCGCCCGATGGTTTGTGGAAGCCACTTCCAAGCGAATACGATCTGTATTCACTGTGGTGAACAGCGTTTGCGCCACTACTCCTCCGGCCCCGGGAACCACCGAAACAATCGCTTTCAGCACTTCCCCTTCCATCCATCCCAAGCCGAGAAGTGTCCCGTCTCGATGAACAAAATATGTACCGCAGGAATTTATAATTTCCTGTTCCTGCTTGGATGTCAGTGTCCCAGCGTAATCCACCCGAGCCATTGCACTATTATATATAGAACGGAACATACCCACAGTCTGCTCTGTCACAGGCCAAAGATTTGCTCTTGGTTTCGAGTTTTCTGTAAGCGCAAGCGTCATCTTTATCACACTGCCATGATAGGAAAAATCCGAAAAATCCCCTACTCCTCCCGCAAAAATCGATTCAGCGCCGCAGGCTCTGCAAAATCTGCCGCACTCTTCCAGAAGCTCTTTCATTCTTCCCGGCTGCACATCCTGAACATGAATGTACGCATCTTCCCGATACGGAATCTCCCGGAGCGTCAGGCTTGCGACACCATACTCCGTCGGAAACACTGGAAAGTCCTTCAATTAGTGCACCTCCTTTTTCCGATATTTTATCATACAACTTCCTTCGTTACAATCCGCTATTTCAGGCCACAGCATAGCTGCCATACCTTAAAAAATGCAATGGCTTCCTCTTTGCATTTTCTCACTGACCGATCTCTCCGTCCTACGCATTTGCTGATTGGATTCTTCTTTGCGGCGCAGATTCTGACGAATTATGCCGGTCGAATTCTGCGGGGTAAAATACGTTCAAAATTGTTGTGCATTTTTCCATATAATTAGGTTCATCTGCGCTTTTTTGAGGTATATGTTACCAATTATGGAAAACTTAACTTGCATTTTATATAGATTGTTGTATAATCATCCTTGGAATTATCTTACCAAGGAGGGTTACGCTATGAAAAAGATTATCTGCAAGAGGGAATATGACACTGAAACCGCAACACTGATCAAAAAATGCACTTACGGTTATTTCGGCGATCCTACCGGTTATGAAGAAACCCTGTTCCAGACTCCCGGCGGATTATACTTCCTGCATGTCTGCGGCGGTGAGGCTTCCCCCTATCCCACAGAAGACATTCTGCGTTTGGCAAAAGCAAAGGTCAACGCATGGATTGAGACGCATTGATTCGTCTACATAATGGAGACTACGATGTAGTCTCCATTTTTCTTGTTATTTTGAATTTGATATGATATAATTATTGTAATTATGCTGAAATGGAGGATTCTGTGATTCCTATGAAATTCATTTTAAAAAGTTTTTCACTATTACTCTGCTGCGTGCTGCTTGTCGGCTGCGGTGGAGGCGCTCCACAGGCTGAAATTGCCGCAACAACCCTTCCCGTATATAATTTCACCTCAACACTCTGTGAGGGCACTGGTCTTACGGTAACCCGTCTTGTGACTGAAAGTGTTTCCTGCCTGCATGACTATTCTCTGAGTGTCAGTCAGATGCGCTCCATCGAAGGAGCCGACATGGTTGTGCTCTCCGGTGCAGGTCTGGAAGAATTTATGTCTGATGCACTGGAGCGAGCTAATACCGTTGTAGACGGCTCTCAAAATATTTCTTTGATCGAGGGGGAGCATCATCATCACGAGGAAGCCGATGCCGATCACGATGCCCACGACCATGAGCACGATCCCCACACCTGGCTCGATCCCGAAAATGCACGGAAGATGGCTCACACCATCTGCGATCAGCTCACACAGCAGTATCCCCAGTATGCAGACACCTTTTCTTCCAACCTCGTCACACTGGATGAGAAATTTGACGCTCTCGAAGCCTACGCAGACGAGAATCTTCAGAATTTGAGCTGCAGAGAAATCATTACCTTCCACGACGGTTTTTCCTATCTTGCGAAAGCCTATCATCTGGAAATTCTTCGTTCTATTGAAGAAGAATCCGGAAGCGAAGCGTCCGCAGACGAGCTTTCCGAGATCATTACTCTTGTCAATGAGCATCATCTGAAAGCTATTTTTACGGAGACGAACGGTTCGGCTTCTGCCGCATCCATCATCTCTGCCGAAACCGGTGTAGCAGTCTATTCTCTGGATATGGCTATGTCCGGCGACGACTACTTTGCATCAATGTATCACAATATTGATACGCTGAAGGAGGCCCTCCAATGAAAACCCATTTCCATAATGGAGGATGCAGCGACTTTTGTTGCCTGAAGGTGCAGAATTTGTCCGTCTGCATCGGAGACGATCAGATTCTGACGGATATCAATCTTCATGTTCACTGCGGACAGATGGTGGCTCTGATCGGCCCCAATGGTGCCGGAAAATCTACTCTGCTCAAAGCCCTTCTGGGCGAACGTGCCTACGAAGGAAACATTACATTCTCTGTCCCGCATGAAGCAAAAACAAAACCAAAAATCGGCTATGTCCCCCAGTCCCCCACATTTGATCCAGGCGACCCCGTATCTGTCGCAGATTTATTTGCGTGCTGCCTCAGCAGTCGTCCAGCGTTTCTGGGACTGCGTTCCGGTCTGCGGAGCAAAGTATTGGAGTGTCTCTCCCGTGTGCATGGAGAAGAATTGATCGATAAACGCGTCGGAACCCTCTCCGGAGGCGAATTACAGCGTGTGCTGCTGGCTTTGGCACTGGAGCCGATGCCCAACATTCTGATTCTTGATGAACCTCTTTCCGGTGTGGATATCGAAGGTATGACCAATCTCATGGATATGCTCGACGAAATCCGCCAGACCTATGACCTCTCCATTCTGATGACCACCCACGACTTTTCCATGCTTCCAAGATACGCAGATCAGGTTGTCCTCATCGATGGTGCTGTCAAAATTCAGGGCAAGCCTGATGATGTTTTGAATTCTGACGAATTCCAGCAGGCATTCCATATGAAGGGAGGCAAGTGATATGACATTATGGTATCATCTTTGCGAGCTGATTCCGGGAAATATGTTTCAGTGGGACTTTATGAAAAACGCCCTGCTGGCGCTGATTCTGATGGCGCCCCTGTTCGGTCTGCTTTCCACCATGATTGTAACCGGACGAATGAGTTTCTTTTCCGATGCGCTGGGCCACTCCTCTTTCACCGGAATCGCAATCGGCTGCATCTGCGGTCTTGCCCCGACTCCGGTGGCGATTGCCTTTGCAGTCATTTTTGCGCTGCTGTTCAGCTATGTCCGAAGCCGCTCCAATCAGGCCGCAGATACCCTCATCGGTGTTTTTTCTTCAACCGCAGTAGCTCTGGGTATCTTTATTGCAACATTTGGCGGTGGCAGCTTTACCAAATATAATAAATACCTGATCGGTGATATTCTTTCCGTTTCCCCCTCCGAAATCGGGGTTCTGGCCCTGGTTCTGCTGGCCGTGATTGTATTTTGGTGTATCTGCGGAAACCGACTGACCCTTACTTCCATCCATCCGCAGCTTGCCTCATCCAGAGGAATCCGTGTACAGTCCACTCAGACCCTGTTTACGGTGGCCATCGCTGTTGTCGTCACCCTTGCCATCAGCTGGGTCGGTCTGCTGATGCTCAATTCATTACTGGTTCTTCCTGCCGCTTCTGCCAGAAATGTCTCACGCAATCTCAAGCAGTATCACGGATTCAGCATTCTTTTTGCGCTGATTGCATCTCTTGCAGGACTTATCATCTCCTATTATCTCGGCACCTCCACCGGTGCCGCCATCAGTCTCTGCTTGGCATTGCTCTTTGCAGTCAGCTTCTCTCTGAGACACAAGGTTGCCTAATCATCTGAAAACGCCGCAGCAAATGCTGCGGCGTTTCTTGCTTTAACTTAGATACTTATGAAGCCTGACCAGCTCATCAATAATCTTGATCTGCTGGGGACACTGAGATTCGCAGGTTCCACAGTGCACGCAGGCATCCCCCTTGTGCGATCCAAGTGCGGCGTATTCCTTTTCCGCATGGGCCATATTGCCATCCACCTGAATCTGATTATAAATATTAAAGATATCCGGAATTGCAATCTCCCGAGGGCAGGCATCACAGTAGTGGCAGGAAGTGCAGGGAATACTGATATACCGACGCATTGCTTCGCCGGCTTTCATGATGTCCTGCACCTGCTCCTGAGAAAGCATGTTGACCTCCGCCTTCTGTGCATAGGCAAGGTTCTGCTCCACCTGATCGTCGTCGCTCATTCCACTTAGAACCACATTGACTTCTTCTCGGTTCCACAAAAAGTCCAGCGCACTCTCCACAGGTGAATACGGCAGCATCTTCGCCACATCTTGCGGTACATTTGCAAGCTTGCCGCCTCGAAGCGGTTCCATCACAACCACTGCCAGCCCGCGCTCATGTGCCATACGAAGACCTTTCAGACCTGCCTGATAATTGACATCCAGATAGTTCAGCTGAATCTGGCAAAATTCCCATTTGTCATAGGCATCCAGCATCATCTGGAATTGATCCAGCGTATCGTGGAACGAAAATCCAATATGCCGGATCTTTCCCGCTGCTTTTGCTCGCTCCATATGCTCCAGTACATTGTATTTCACCACATAATTTTCCCACCGTTTTCGATCCATTGCGTGAAGAAGATAGACGTCGATATGGTCTGTTTGAAGGCGGTCGAGCTGTTCATCGAGAATTTTTTCAAAATCCTCCTCGCAGGTCAGCAGCTGCGTGGGCATCTTCGTTGCAAGCGTTACCTTCTCCCGATATCCATCCTTCAGACACAAGCCGGTTACCCGTTCGCTGTCAGGATAAGTATAGGCAGTATCCACGTAAGTTAGGCCGCGGTCAATGGCACTGTGAAGAGTCTGAATTGCCCATGCTTCATCGATTTTATTTTCAGCGGTGCGCTTCAGACGCATCATACCAAATCCCAGAATGGACGGTTCCAGGCCGGTATTTCCAAATTTGCGGGTTTTCATAAAATCACCTCGAAATTATCATAGCAGAAAGGCTGCCATTCGTAAAGAAAAAACCGCTGCAAAGGCAGCGGTTTTCAGATCATTTAAGATCCTTTTGAATTCCGGCAATAATCCCCATTGCCTGCTCCAAGGTGGAGATCTGAGAAATCTTCTCCTTATAATAGCTGGCGTATGGGACACCTCTGAGATACCAAGCCAGATGCTTGCGAGCCTCGAGGCATGCAATATGTTCGCCTTTGTCCTCCAATGCAATCAAAATCTGCTCTTTTGCTACCTCCATCCGCTCTTTCAGCGGAGGTCTGGGGGAAATTTCTTCCCCCTTCACGGCCTGTTGGATTTCTGCAAACAGCCATGGATCCCCGAAGGTTGCTCTGCCACAGGCTAGATAATCCGCCCCCGTTCTGCGCAGACATTCCACAGCCTTGGCACCGCTGACAATATCGCCGTTCGCAATGAGCGGAATACTGATCTGCTTTTTCACTTTGCCGATGGTATCCCAGTCCGCAACACCGGTATAGAGCATACTGCGGGTTCTGCCATGCACCGTCAGTGCCGCCGCGCCATGATCCTCCAGAGTCTTTGCAAAGCTCTCTACATTGATATTTCCCTTGTCCCAGCCCAAGCGGCATTTGACCGTTGTCGGGATCTTCACAGCGTCAGAAACCGCACGGACAATCTGACCGGCCAGTTTAGGATTTTTCATCAAACCGCTGCCGTCCCCATTGTTTGCAATTTTCGGCATGGGACAGCCCATATTGATGTCGATAAAATCGCAGCCGGAAATCTCTGCTGCAATGGCGGCCGCCTCTGCCATAATCGCAGGATCATTACCGAAAATCTGCGCACCGCAGATGCTTCCTTCGTTCTTTTTGAGCAGAAGTCTGCTCTTTTGATCCTGATATACCAGCGCACGGGAAGAAACCATCTCCGTCACTGTTAAATCCGCTCCCATTCGGGCGCAGACCGTACGAAATGCCAAATCTGTAACCCCCGCCATTGGTGCCAACGCAACAATACCGGGTACATTTAATGAACCAATTTGCATACACATGCCTCCTAATCGGGCACATTGTAACACAAATCACCTATTTCCGCAAGTCACCAAATCATTGTTGCAAGCCACACAAGTCCCGTCAGCGCCGCCCCACCAGCTGCCCAGATCGGTCCGAAACTGAGTAAATTTCGGTGTTTATGCCGTGGGACACTGATTACCTGACGCGCCTCCTTCAGAAGCGCTTCATCTGTCACCCCATTGGGACCAACCGCTCCGTCCTTTAAAATAAAAATCGCCTGATCGAATAACTTCTGGTCTGGGCTGTGAACAACAATGACCTGTCTGGAATTGCCTTTTACCATAAAAACCACCTCCGTAAAATCCATCATAGGCAAAAGAAGGCAGTTTTATACAACAATTGTAAATTATTGCGAGTCTTTTGGACGTTTATATCGACCATGAGGCTCCCATTCCGGAAGCGGAAAACGCTGCATTGCCCCAAATACACGATCTTTAAAATCAGGATAACGTCCCTGAAGCTCGTAGACCAGATTCTTGATCTCTTCCCGCTTTGTATGTTTGTCCACAGGGCACCGATTGGAAATCACAGGCAGTTCATATTTCTCGGCAAAGTGTGCCGCGCTTTTTTCTGTGATATAGAGCATCGGCCGAATCTGAATCACCCCCATGCGGTCCAGATTGGTAACCGGCTGAAAACAGCTGATGCGGCCTTCATAGAGCAGGCTCATCACGAACGTCTCCACCGCATCGTCATAATGATGACCCAGTGCAAGTTTGTTGCATCCGTGCTCTTTCAGCGCCTGATTCAGCGCGCCGCGACGCATCTTGGCACACATGGAACAAGGATTTTTTTCCTTGCGATAATCAAAAATAATCGGACCAATTTCCGTTTCTACAATCGTATAAGGAACATTCAGTTCCTGACACAGTTTTTTAATCCCTGAATAGTCCATACCCAGGCCCATATCAATGGTGATGGCCTCCAACTCAAAATGCTTATTATGGTACTCCCGCAGCCCTGCCAATAACCGCAGCAGCACCAGGGAATCCTTTCCTCCCGAGACACCAACTGCAATCCGATCCCCTTCTTCGATCATATTATAGTCCTCCACGCATCGGCGGAGCAGGCCCATTAATTTCTGCATTGATTCAATTTCCTCCGTTTTTCTCTAAAAAATGAAAATCAGAAAAGAAGAGCATTTAAGAGAAAACAAGAGAATTCAGGAGTTCATTTCGGATTCTATAAAAAATCTCTCAAAAGCCGTTGACAATTCATTTTTCATATGATATAACTTACAAGCGTTCAAGAGACATTGTACTCAGAACGACTGAGTTTGTCAAAATATTTTATAGCCTATTGGAGGAACTTATAATGACCAGTACTTTAGCCAAGAAGGAGACCCTGCAGCGCAAGTGGTATGTCATCGACGCTGCCGGCAAGCCCCTGGGCCGCAC
>JARIAT010000064.1 GCA_029257715.1 Faecousia sp.
AGGAATTCCTGATAACCGTCCTTAGGAGCCTTGGAGTCCAGCGTGAACTTGCCGGTTTCCTGGGTGGGATCGAAGCGGAACAGGTTCCAGTAGCCGCACTCAACAGCCTTCTTCATCTCAGCCTGGCAGTTGGTCATGCCGCCCTTGATGGAGTGCATTTCACAGGGAGCGTAACCAATAATCAGGGAAGGACCATTGTATGCCTCAGCCTCGGTGATCGCCTTAATGGTCTGAGCGGGGTTAGCACCCATTGCGATCTGAGCAACGTAGACATAGCCGTAGCTCATTGCAATCTCAGACAGGGACTTCTTCTTGGTTTCCTTACCGGAAGCTGCAAACTGAGCAACCTGACCGATATTGGAAGCCTTGGAAGCCTGTCCACCGGTGTTAGAGTAAACCTCGGTATCGAAGACGAAGATATTGACATCCTGATTGGAAGCCAGAACATGGTCAACGCCGCCGAAGCCGATGTCGTATGCCCAACCGTCGCCGCCGAAGATCCAGACGGACTTCTTGGAGAGGTATTCCTTCTTGGAGAGGATGTCCTTAACAGTGTCGCAGCAGACATCTGCTTCGAGGTTTGCAACCAGAGCCTTGGTAGCAGCCTTGTTTGCTTCACCGTCATTGAAGGTATCCAGCCAGTTCTGGCAGGCAGCCTTGCGCTCCTCGGAGTTGGTTGCGTCCAGAACCTTTCTGACCTTGTTAGCCAGAGACTCACGGAGAACAGCCTGTGCGGTATACACACCCAGACCATGCTCGGCGTTATCCTCGAACAGGGAGTTGGACCATGCGGGACCGTGGCCGTCAGCATTCACAGTGTAGGGAGAAGAAGCGGCGGGACCACCCCAGATGGAGGAGCAGCCGGTAGCGTTGGAAATATACATCCGATCGCCGAACAGCTGAGTCACCAGACGAGCATAGCCGGTCTCAGCACAGCCGGCACATGCGCCGGAGAACTCGAGCAGAGGCTTGCGGAACTGGGAACCCTTGACGGTATTATCCATCATATCGGTCTTAGGCTCGACCTTCTCAACCATGTAGTTGAAGACCTTCTGCTCAGGCAGCTGAGATTCCTGAGGAACCATCTTAATAGCAGCAACGGGGCAGACATTTACACAGACGCCGCAGCCCATGCAGTCCAGAGGAGAGACGGCGATTGCGAAGGAATAAACACCCTTACCCTTGCCAGCCTTGACAGGAACAACCTTTGCGCCTTCGGGAGCAGCGGCAACTTCAGCCTCGTTAAGAGCGAAGGAACGAATGGTAGCATGGGGGCAAACATAAGAACAGTTGTTACACTGGATGCACTTGTTCTGCTCCCACTCGGGAACGGTGACAGCAACACCGCGCTTTTCGTAAGCGGATGCGCCCAGAGCGAACTGACCGTCGGCGTAATCTTCGAAGGCGGAAACAGGCAGGCTGTAACCATCCATCTTGCCAACAGGATTGAGGATGTTCTTGACAACAGCAACCGTATCAGCGCGGCCTTCCAGCTCAACTGCAACGGTGTTATCGACAGCGTCAGCCCAAGAAGCGGGAACATCAATCTTTACGTAAGCGGTAGCGCCGGCGTCAATTGCGTTCCAGTTCTTCTCAACAACATCGCGGCCCTTCTTCAGGTAGGAACGCTCAGCAGCTTCCTTCATGAACTTGACAGCCTCCTCTGCGGGCATAACCTTTGCCAGAGAGAAGAAAGCGGACTGCAGGATGGTATTGGTACGCTTACCCATGCCGACCTTGATGGCCAGATCGATAGCGTTGATGGTGTAGAGCTGAATGTTGTTCTGAGCGATATAACGCTTGGAAGCAGCATCCAGATGATGCTCCAGCTCCTCCAGATTCCACTGGCAGTTAATCAGGAAGACACCGCCGGGCTTGACGTCCTGAACAATCTTGAAGCCCTTAGTGATATAAGAAGGATTGTGGCAAGCAACAAAGTCAGCCTTATTGATATAATAAGGGGACTTGATGGGCTTGTCGCCGAAGCGCAGGTGAGAAACGGTGACACCGCCGGTCTTCTTGGAGTCGTACTGGAAGTAAGCCTGTACATACTTACCGGTGTGGTCGCCAATGATCTTGATGGAGTTCTTGTTTGCACCGACAGTGCCGTCGCCGCCCAGACCCCAGAACTTGCACTCGATGGTGCCTTCTGCGGCAGTGTTGGGGGAAACGTGCTCCTCCAGAGACAGATGGGTCACGTCATCAACGATACCGATGGTGAACTCATTCTTGGGAGCGTCCTTTGTCAGCTCTTCAAAAACAGCGAAGATGGATGCGGGGTGGGTATCCTTGGAACCCAGACCGTAACGACCGCCGATAACAGAGATGTTGTTGCGGCCGGCCTTAGCCAGAGCCATGACGACATCCTGATACAGGGGCTCACCCTGAGAGCCGGGCTCCTTGGTGCGGTCCAGAACAGCGATCTTCTTGACGGAAGCGGGGATAGCCTCCAGCAGCTTCTCGGGGCAGAAGGGACGGAACAGGCGAACCTTAACCAGGCCGACCTTTTCGCCATGGGCGTTCAGATAATCAATGACCTCTTCTGCAACGTCGTTGATAGAGCCCATAGCAACGATGATGCGGTCTGCATCCTCAGCGCCGTAGTAGTTAAACAGCTGATAGTTGGTGCCCAGCTTTTCGTTGACCATGTGCATGTACTTCTCAACAACTGCGGGCAGTGCGTCGTAGTACTTGTTGCAGGCCTCGCGGTGCTGGAAGAAGATGTCGTCGTTCTCGTGAGAACCACGCATTGCGGGGCGCTCGGGGTTCAGGGAGTGCTTGCGGAACTCGTCGATTGCGTCCATATCGACCATTTCCTTCAGGTCCTCATAGTCCCAGATCGCAATCTTCTGGATCTCATGAGAGGTACGGAAACCGTCGAAGAAGTTGATGAAGGGAACACGGCCTTCGATTGCAGCCAGATGAGCAACAGCGCCCAGATCCATGACTTCCTGCACATTGGTTTCGCAGAGCATTGCAAAACCGGTCTGGCGGCAGGCATAGACGTCAGAGTGATCGCCGAAAATGTTCAGTGCCTGAGTAGCAACCGTACGGGCGGAAACGTGGAACACACAGGGCAGCAGCTCGCCGGCGATCTTATACATGTTAGGGATCATCAGCAGCAGACCCTGAGAAGCGGTATAGGTGGTGGTCAGTGCGCCTGCGGCCAAAGAGCCGTGGACAGTACCGGAAGCACCAGCCTCGGACTGCATCTCGACAACCTTAACGGTATCGCCGAAGATGTTCTTCCGTCCGGCAGCGGACCACTGGTCAACGTAGTCTGCCATAGGGCTGGAAGGAGTGATGGGATAAATGCCAGCAACCTCAGTAAAGGCATAGCTGACGTGGGCAGCAGCAGTGTTGCCGTCCATAGTCTTAAATTTTCTAGCCAAAATGAAATACCTCCTAAAGTATTGCAAATTTTGTCGTGTCTATAATACCATTAACAGAGCATTTTGTAAAGGAAGGATTTCCGTCAAAAAATAGAAAGACGAACATAATTTTGTTCAAAAATTGTCAGAATGAGGAAAAGGTGGGATATAACGGTGATATATGGGGGATTGCCTTTTCCTCTGTCATGGAGTATGATGATAAAAACGATAACAGGAGGAATTATGGGATGATTTGCAGCGTTCGCACACTGTCTCTGACAGGTATTGAGGGAACCGCCGTGGTGGCGGAATGCTACATATCAAACGGACTGCCGGGATTTGATATCGTAGGCCTTCCGGATGCTGCTGTAAAGGAGGCGCGGGAGCGGGTTCGAGCTGCGGCAAAGAATTCCGGCTTTACCTTTCCGGTCAGCCGCATCACGGTGAATCTGGCTCCGGCGAATTTGAAGAAAGCCGGTTCACAGTATGATCTTCCAATTGCGCTGTCGATTCTGTGTGCGGCTGGCGCAGTTCGCAAGCCCTCTCAGCAGAGCGCGTTTTTAGGAGAATTGAGTCTTGACGGAACGCTACGACCGGTCACGGGCGTTCTGCCTATGGCGATGGCAGCCAAGCGGGATGGAGTAAAACATCTGTTTGTTCCGGCGGTCAATGCAGCGGAAGCAACGCTTGCCCGGGGACCGAAGGTTTATGCTGTTGAGAATTTGCAGCAGGTAGCTCAGATCCTGAACGGCAGCATTCAGGCAGAGCCGGCTGCGGAGTGGATTCCGCAGGACCAAACGCAGATCAGTCTGGATTTTTCAGATGTTCTGGGTCAGGAAAATGTCAAAAGGGCGCTGGAAGTAGCGGCAGCTGGAAGTCATAATGTGCTGCTGATTGGACCGCCCGGATCAGGAAAAAGCATGCTTTCCAAACGGCTGCCCTCCATTCTGCCGGACATGACAAGAGAAGAGGCACTGGAGGTCAGCCAAATTTATTCTGTAATGGGAATGCTTCCGGCGGGAGAGCCGTTGGTGCAGAGCCGCCCATTCCGCTCGCCACACCATACGGTGTCCAATGCCGGCCTTGCCGGTGGCGGTACAAATCCAAAACCGGGAGAGATCTCTCTGGCTCATCAAGGCGTACTGTTTCTGGATGAGCTTCCCGAATTTCACAAAGATACATTAGATTTAATGCGGCAGCCGTTGGAAGATGGCAAGGTTACGATTTCTCGGATTTCCGGAACGGTGACTTATCCATCGGAGTTTATGCTTGTGTGCGCAATGAATCCCTGTAAATGTGGTTGGTACGGCGATCCGTCGGGACGATGCACCTGCACGGAACAGGCTGTGCGAAATTATCGCAGCCGCATTTCCGGACCGCTGCTGGATCGGATCGATATAATTGTGGAAGTACCCGCAGTGGAATTTGAGGCACTTCGGCGCAGAGATCAGGCTGAGGCATCGTCGGAGATAAAAAAGCGAGTGAATGCTGCCCGACAGATCCAGGTAAAAAGATTTGGGTCGGACAGTGGAATATGCAATGCCAGAATGAATGCTACGATGCTGCGGAAATACTGTATGCTGGATGATGATTGCTCGGTGCTTATGAAGCAAGCATTTGAAACCATGGGCTTGACAGCGAGAAGCTATGACCGAATTGTGAAGGTGGCCCGGACCATTGCGGATCTCGAGGGGGCAGAGTTTATTCAGACGCAGCATCTTGCGGAGGCGATCCAGTATCGCTCGGTAGATCTTGGAAGCAGATAACAGACAGTGGGAGGTTTCCCACAGTGGACGATAATTATACAGTTTATCAGATTTTAAAGAAAAACAGGAGAACCTATGACTAGATTTTTTGTAAAACCCGGAGATATCATCGGAAATGAAGCAACACTTACAGGAGAAAATGCGGCACATGCCAAGGTCCTGCGGCTGAAACCGGGGGAACAGGTGATTGTCTGCGATGGTGCGGGCAGCGAATGGCTCTGTGCGGTTACAGAGATTGGAGCAGGTGAGGTAAATCTTGAAATTCTGGAGGAGCGTATTTGCAGTGCAGAAGCAGCGGTCCATGTGAGTGTATATATGGCGTTTCCGAAGGCGGATAAGCTGGAACATGTGATCCAAAAAGCAACAGAGCTGGGAGCAAGCGAAATCGTCGCATTTCCGTCCAACCGCTGTGTCTCCCGCCCGGATGAAAAAAGCCTTAAGAAGAAATTGGATCGCTGGCAGAAGATCGCAGCCTCAGCAGCGGAGCAATCCGGTCGTGGGGCGATTCCGCAGGTTGTGGTTCTGCCCAGTTTTCGTGAGGCCTTGCGTCGGGGCGCACAGGCGGATCTTCCTATCATGTTTTACGAAAATGAGCGGGCAACAACCCTTCATATGGCACTGGCCGAGCACGGGTGGAAGTCCGTGACGCTTCTGACTGGGCCGGAAGGCGGTCTGGAAGAAGAGGAAGTGCAGAAAGCGATGGAGGAAGGATTCAAGGTCTGCACGCTGGGAAACAGAATCCTTCGCTGCGAAACAGCACCGCTTTGCGCACTGTCAGCCGTGATGTTTGCTGCCGGAGAGTTCTGATTTGTGAATGGAAAAATCATGTACAGGCGAATCCCATAGAACGAAAAATCCACCACGTTGCGGGTGGATTTTTCGTTTTATCGGTAGGGAAAATTCACAAAAAAGCTATCCTTTTTCTGCACAGTATGATATAATGACTGACAATGGTTTATTATGCCCTGAGGGAAACCCCTCAGCAATAGGAAAAGGAGACTGATTTATGGGACTGTTTACAAAAATTTTTGGTACTCGGTCTGACCGGGAAGTTAAAAAAATCCAGCCCATGGTGGATAAAATTCTGGCAATGGAGGCAGAGTATAAAAATCTCTCAGAGGAAGATCTGAAGGGAAAAACACAGCTGTTTAAGGAACGTATTGCTAATGGGGAGAGTCTTGACGATTTGCTGCCGGAAGCCTTTGCGGCTGTTCGAGAAGCCGCAGACCGCGTCCTCGGGATGCGTCCGTATCCCGTGCAGCTGATTGGCGGCATTGTGCTTCATCAGGGCCGCATTGCTGAGATGAAGACCGGTGAAGGTAAGACGCTGATGGCAATTCTGCCCTGTTACCTGAACGCATTGACCGGGAAGGGTGTCCATGTTGTTACAGTGAACGATTATCTGGCACGCCGTGACTCGGAGTGGATGGGCAAGGTATATCGCTATATGGGACTGAGCGTGGGCCTGATTGTGCCTGGAATGAAATCCTCTGAGCGGAAAATTGCCTATGCAGCGGATGTAACTTACTGCACCAATAACGAACTGGGCTTTGACTGCCTTCGGGACAACATGGCAATTTATAAAGATGAACTGGTTCAGAGAGGATTCAATTTTGCAATCGTCGATGAAGTGGACTCGATTCTGATTGATGAAGCCCGCACCCCTTTGATTATTTCCGGAAAAGGGGATGACTCCTCCAAGCTTTACGAAATGGCGGATCATTTCGTATCTACGCTGAGGAAGAAGGTTTTTGCAAAGACAGATGAGAAAGAAGTGCAGGACGATTATGACTGCGATTATTTTGTGGATGAAAAGTCCCGTACAGTGTCGCTGACGGCATCCGGCATAGCCAAGGCAGAGCAGTTTTTCCACGTAGATAACCTTGCCGATGCGGAAAATGCAACCCTTTCCCATCATCTCAATCAGGCGATGAAGGCACGTGGACTGATGAAGCGGGATATCGATTATGTGGTCAAGGACGGCGAGATCATCATTGTCGATGAATTTACCGGCCGATTGATGTACGGCCGCCGCTATAACGAGGGCCTGCATCAGGCAATCGAGGCGAAAGAGGGGGTTGCAGTTGCAGGAGAGTCCAAGACTCTGGCGACCATTACCTTCCAGAATTTCTTCCGCCAATATCAGAAGCTTTCCGGTATGACCGGTACTGCTTTGACGGAGGAAGAGGAGTTTGGCACGATTTATTCTCTCGATGTGGTGGAAATTCCCACTAACCGCCCGGTGATCCGTGTGGATCACCCCGACGTTGTTTACAAGACAGAGGCAGGGAAATTCCGCGCAATCGTAGAGCAGGTTAAGCTCTGCCACGCAAAGGGGCAGCCGGTACTGGTAGGCACCATTTCCATTGAAAAAAGTGAGATTCTCAGTAAGCTTCTGAAGAAGGAAGGAATCCCCCATAATGTGCTGAATGCCAAGTACCACGAGCAGGAAGCGCAGATCATTGCCCAGGCAGGTTATCACGGCGCTGTCACCATTGCAACAAATATGGCAGGCCGTGGCACCGATATTATGCTTGGCGGCAACGCAGAGTATTTGGCACTGAATGATCTTCGCAAGAAAGGACTGCCTGAGGAAATGCTTCAGGAGGCAAATTCCTATTCCGAAACCAGTGATCCTGAGATTTTGGCAGTACGTAAGGAATACGAGCAGCTGCTCAATATGTATAAGGCTCAGATTTCCGATGATGCGAAAAAAGTACGGGAGGCAGGCGGCCTGTTTATTATCGGCACGGAGCGTCATGAATCCCGCAGAATTGACAACCAGCTGAGAGGCCGTTCCGGCCGTCAGGGAGACCCCGGCGAAAGCCGCTTCTATCTCAGTCTTGAGGATGACCTGATGCGTTTGTTTGCTTCCCAGCGAATTGCGAACCTGATGGATACGCTGAAGATTGACGAAGATACGCCTATTGACCAGAAGATCCTCTCCGGTGCGGTAGAAAATGCACAGAAAAGTATTGAGTCCCGCAATTTCCGCTCCAGAAAGAATGTTCTGGAATACGATGACGTCATGAATACCCAGCGTGAGATTATTTACGAACAGCGCCGTAAGGTTCTCGATGGTGAAAATCTGCGCGAGACAGTTCTGAACAATCTCCGCCGCAGCGTAGAAGGACAGATTTCTGCCGTAACTGCCGAACAGGGTGGTGTTTCCAATCAAACGGAGCTGGGAATTCTGTTGGCTCGTATGAACGGAATTTACTTCCCCAAGGGTGCGGTGTCTTTTACGGACGAAGAACTGAATGCCATGAAGCCCGGTGAATTGGAGCAGAAGCTCTATGATGTGGCGCAGCAGAAGTATTTGGACAAAGAGAAACGCTATGGCGAGCAGATTATGCGCGAGTTGGAGCGCGTTGTAACCCTGCGTGTGGTTGACGAATACTGGATGGACCATATTGATGCTATGGACGAACTCAAGCAGGGAATTGGTCTTCGTGCTTATGGCCAGCATGACCCCGTTGTGGAGTATCGTGAGCAGGGCTATGAGATGTTTGAGGGAACCATCAACGCCATTCGGGAGGAGACTGTGCGCCGAATGATGACGGTTGAGCTTAGACCGACGCAGGAAGTTAAGCGTGAAAAGGTAGCCAAGGAAACAAGCGCAATCGGAACCGGTGATGCTGCGTCCAAGCCCAAGCAGCAGCCGATTCGCCATAGCGGTGAAAAAGTTGGCCCCAATGATCCTTGTCCCTGCGGAAGCGGCAAGAAGTATAAGAAGTGCTGCCGCAATAAAGATATCGCCGCTGGCAGACAGTAATTACGGAGGAGCATATGCCGTTTTCTAAAAATCATTTGGGAGAGCTTGCGTATCTGACCGCAGACGGAATCGGTGTTTCACACTGTTTTTCCACTCGCCTGGGTGGTGTCAGCACCGGTGTGCTTTCAAGTATGAATCTCGGCACTCACCGGGGAGATCGACCTCGCAATGTTCTGGAGAACTATCGAATTTTGGGCCGGGCGCTTGGATTTTCCATTCAGGATACTGTTTTTACCCGTCAGACCCACAGCGACATTGTCCGTCGTGTGGATAAGGATAATGCAGGAGAAGGGCTGTTTTTTCCGGTATTGCAGCCGTGTGACGGCTTGGTTACAAACACACAAGGCTTAGTGCTGACCGTCTTTACGGCCGATTGCACGCCGATTCTGTTTCATGACCCTGTGACCGGAGCAGTTGGGGCCTGCCATGCCGGATGGCGTGGAACGGTGGCAGATATTGCCGGAAAGACGGTCAACGCGATGGTTCGGGAATACGGATGCCGCCCGGAGAATATCCGGGCGGCCATCGGACCGAACCTCGGATTTTGCTGCTTTGAGACGGATCAGGATGTTCCGGATGCGGTTAGAGCTTTGCTTGGAGCGGATGCAGAGCCATTCATCCGCCCTATGGACGATAAATACAGAGTAGATATCAAAGGAGTTAATGAATTCTTGCTGCGACGGGCTGGAATAGAGTTTATTGATATCAGTTCAGACTGTACCGCTTGCCGATCGGATCTATTTTGGTCCCATCGTGTGACGAAAGGAAACCGAGGTTCACTGGCGGCGCTGATTCAATGTGAAGGAGGCGTATCAGCATGAGAAAAATTTCACTTTTGCTCTGCATCAGCCTTCTGTTTGGCATATTTTCCGGGTGTACTTCTGAGCAAGCGTATGTTCCGACAGGACATGGTCTTGCGGATCAGCAGCCGTTGGAAAGCACAGCGGCACCATCCGATCCTTCAGAGACTGGATCCGGTCAAATAGGAACCAAGCCTACTGCCGAAAAACGTGAGTTTACGTTGGCTTACTATGAAAATGAGGGATTCAACCCTTATAAATGTGCCAATTTCAACAATCGGATGCTGTTTTCATTGTTGTATCAGAGCCTGTTTTTTGTAGATCGAGAATACCACCCAATTCCGATTCTGTGCAAGTCGTATACGGTGTCTTCTGATCTGCGCCATCATACATTTGAGCTGGAAGAGGCGACATTCTCCGACGGAGCGCCGGTGACAGCGGATGATGTGGTGGCGAGTCTGAAGGCGGCGGAGAATAACGCTTATTACAGAGGTCGCTTTGATAACATTGACAGTATTTATACGGTTGACGGAAATATGATCCGGATTGACACGAAAACTGCCTATGAAAATCTGCCGATGCTTTTAAACGTCCCTATTGTGAAAGCCGGTCAAGTGGATGAGAACATGCCGCTGGGCACCGGACCTTATACAATAGAGGAAGGGGCGTCGGGATTATCTCTGAAGCTTCGCAGCGACTGGTGGTGTTCTGCACAGCTGCCGGTGAATGCGGTATCGATTCCGCTGATGAAGGCCACCAGTCCCGCCCAGATTCGGGACAGCTTTGAGTTCGACAATCTTGGAATTTCTATTTCCGATCCCGGCTCTGCCAACTATGCGGAATATCGATGTGACTATGAGCTGTGGGAAGCAGATACCGGAATTTTTTTGTATTTGGCCAGTAATTCCCAAAGCCGCGTATTTTCAAACAACAAGGTTCGTGCCGCTCTGACCTATGCCATTGACCGGTATATCCTGCTGGAAAAGTGCTATCATGGTTTTGGCGCAATTGCAACGCTTCCGGCATCCCCAGGGTCACCGTTTTATGATCGGGGATTGTCAGATAAAATTACTTACGATCCTCAGAAGCTTCGTCAGGCACTGAAGGAAGAGGGGTTGGAGGGGCAGAGTATTGTGCTGCTCGTCAATAAGAGTGACTCAGTTCGACTTGAAACCGCGCGCATGATTGCAAATATGCTGATTGACTGTGGTCTGGATGTGACCGTACAGGAAAACAGTACGGATTATTATATGCAGAAACTCAATGCCGGCGACTGGGACCTCTATCTCGGCCAGACGAGACTGTCTGCCAATATGGATTTGACAGCGTTTTTTGCACCCTATGGAAAATTGAGCTATGGAGGTATGCAGGACCCGGCTGCCTATGCAATGGCACAGGAGTCGCTTGAAAACAGCGGTAATTTTTATAATCTGCACCAGCTGATTCTTAGGGATGGACAGTTGGTTCCGATTTTATTCAGAACCTATGCAGTCTATGCACGTCGAGGTCTGGCAGAATCCCTTCAGCCGTCTCGAGACAATGTATTCTTCTATTCGATAGGGAAAACTCTGGAAGGTGTTATGACCATAGAGTCAACTGGCGAATAATCTAAAAAAAGATCGCAGACAGTTTTGTCTGCGATCTTTTTAATATTATTTTTCGAGGGCCATAACTTTGTCGATTCGACGCTGATGCCGTGCCTCGCCGGAAAATTCCGTGCTGAGCCACACATCGACGATTTCGAGTGCTAAATTTTTTCCGACAATACCGGCACCGATGGCCATAACATTTGTATCGTTATGAAGACGGGTCATTTTTGCGGAAAGCACGTCGCTCAACAAAGCACAGCGGATGCCACGTACCTTGTTGGCTGTGATGGATGCGCCGATTCCGGTGGTGCAAAGAACAATGCCCTTTTCACATTCACCGCTGGCAACAGCCTGTGCAGCGGGGGCAATGGTGTCGGGATAGTCGCAGCTTTCAAGCGTATGTGTCCCGAAATCGATCACTTCAAAGCCCTTTTTTTCCAGATACGTCTTGATATCGTTCTTAAGTTCGAGTGCGCCGTGATCACATGCAATGGAAATCTTCATATTTTTCTCCTCCTAAATTACAAGGCCGCCGTTGACTCCCAGCACCTGTCCGGTAATAAAGGCGGCATTCGCTAAAAACTCAATGGCCTCGGCAACATCTTCCGGGGTTCCATTTCTTCCGATTGGGGTTTCCTCGCGCAATTGCGAGAGCGTAGCTTCATCAAGATCTGCGCACATATCCGTCAGAATAACACCTGGGGCGACACAGTTGACCCGAATTCCGGACGGACCTAATTCCTTTGCCAGCGCTTTAGTCATGGAAATTACAGCACCCTTAGTGGCAGAATATGGGGTCTCACAGCTGCCGCCGATCTGGCCCCACATGGAGCTGACAGTTACAATGGAGCCCGACTGCTTTTCCAAAAATCCAGGCATTGCGGCATTGATGCAGTGGTACATTCCTTTGACGTTGACATCGAAGATTCGATCCCAGTCGTCTTCATCCATCATGGACATCAACCCGATGCGGCTGATTCCGGCGTTGCATACGAGAATATCAATCCTTCCGCAGCGCTCAAATGCGGATACAACCTCATCCTTGCAGGAGACATCGGCTCGGATAGGAGTTGCCCCGGTTGCTGCTGCTACTGACTGTGCAGCGTAATCGTTCGATTGGTACAGGAAAAAGACTCGATGGCCGGCATCAGAGAATCGCTTGACAGCAGCAGCACCAATTCCTCTTGATCCACCGGTAATCATAACAGTTGACATGATGTTCTCCTCTCGTGGAAACAGGGCTGCCGCATCCAGCAGCAGCCCTGAAGACGTTAACGTCTGCGGCTTTTGGTCCGATGGTCGGAATAAGCCCGAATGGAGGAGATCTTGCTGTCAGATTCGCTCATAAAGGCTTTCAGCTTTTCTTCAAACAGCTGATCTGCAGTTTTGGGTGCAGGAGGAGGTGTTGGGGAACCACTGCGCTGTCCGGCAGAACGATTGCTCTGACTGCGGAAGTTGTTGTGGCTGCGGAAGCCGCTCTGACCATCATGACTACGCTGTGCGCCCTGCTCCCGGGCAGGATTGCTGTCGCGATGGAAATGAACGCCGTTATTATCCTTTTGGAAATTGGGACGGTGGCTGGAACCGGAATGCTGCGGCCGCGGCTCCAAACGCTTCATGGAAAGATTGATCTTTCCGGCGGGGTCCACCGCAATGACCATGACTTTTACATCCTGACCCTCAGTCAGATGCTGACGGATATCGCTGACATAGGCATTGGCAATCTCAGAGATATGTACCATGCCGGTCTTGTTTTCGGGAAGCGCAATAAAAGCGCCAAAATTGGTGATCGACTTAACTTTGCCCTCAAGGACAGCTCCCACTGTTAACTCCATACTGATGTTTGTTTCCTCCAATTATTCTGATTCAATGATAATCGTATCCGGATCTACCAGACCAAGTTCTTCCTCGGCGATCTGTACATAGGATTCGGCAGTGCCCAGTTTTTTTACTTTTTCAGCCAGAACCAGATGCTCCCGCTCCAGAGAGGCAGCCGTTTTGCTAAGCACAGAGCATTCATTTTTTACTTCCTGCGTTGTGACGTGAAGGGCTGCCAGTGTGACTGCACACACAAGGATTGCGGCTGTGACGACGGTTTTTACCAGCAGAGGGGTGCGACGAAACCGCACGTCCCGGTCTACGGAAAAAACTCGAATGTGTGACATTTTCAATACCTCCGGGTCGGTGCCGGAACAACCGGCATTTATTCCATACTATTGTACCCCATTTTTCCAGTCTTGCAAAGAGAAATTTTCTAAAAACTGCATTTTTATGAAAAATAAAAAGAAAGGGAGCCTGAATCCACCGTCCAAATTGGGCAATAAGGTTCCCAAAGCGGGATGCGGCGGTTACCGCAATGGGACCGGCGGTCAGATTCCATAGAAAAAAACCGCATAATCCTCCTGCAAGGTATCCGGGGCGGGGATCTCCGTTGCAGATTTCAAATACAGTGATCAGCCATACAGTGAAGATTTCACAGCATACGGCAAGCTGCCAGAATCGGTGGAACGGACGGGCCAACGGACGAAGAATACTCCAGCCCAGTCCGCTAAGCATCCCAATCCAGATGCAGCGCACTAACCGCAGAAATACAATTTGTGGGTTCATCGGAAGAACCCCCGGCGCTTGACCGGTTCATCATAGATAATTCCCGTTATCCTGCCCTGAATCACCAGCGTTCCTTCTTCCAACGACAGACACCGAAGCTTTAGCTCCGCACCAAGCACAGTTACATTGCCCCGGGATGTTACAACTTCTACTTGGTCCTCCTCAAAGCGGGATACCTCGCTGGCACCCGTCATGGTTAGTTTTCCACATTCCTCTACCGTGATTCGGTGAGGAAGGGCTTTGGGTTCCTCCATAGCGATCCCTCCTGTTCGTCATATCTTATGAGAATGCGCAGGCAGATAGAACTGTATCAAAACTGTAAATTTCTTGCTTGCATGATTGACGCTTTTTTTAAAAGAGAGTATGATAAAGAAAATGGGAAAAGGAGGTTTGCAAAATGAGTGACCGGATTCAAAGAATTTTCAGCAGTATCCGTCTCAGTTCGGTACTTCTCGTCTTAATCGGTGTGGTACTTTTGATACGGCCGGATTTTGGTTCCAAGGCTGTAACGCTGACACTTGGATGGGGGCTGTTGATTGCGGGAGGAATTGGTGTGGCATCTTCGATTTTTTCTCATATGGCGTTTGGCTACGGCAGCATGGGCAGCAGCCTGATGATGCTTCTGATGGGAATTATGATTGTCTCAAGACCGTTGATGCTGGCATCTTTGTTCGGTGTTGTAATTGGCTTGTATCTTGTTTTTTCGGGAATTGGTTCCTTCATGGACGCAGGCCGTCTGCGCAGGAATGGACAGGGCTGGATTTTCGGCATGATCTGGGGTTCAGTATCCGTGGCAGTCGGCGCATATCTGATTATTTCACCAATGGCATCATCCAGATTCGTTATGAGTGTGGCGGGGATCATTATGATTGCATGCGGTGTTGGCAGCGTGCTGACACACGCGAAGCTGGCTCGATTTTCGGAGGAGCAGCAGAATTCCTGCGGCTTTTACAGATCAGATGATGACGATAACATCATTGATGTATAAATGACCGGACAAGACCCGATACGGATCAATAAAAAACAGCTGCTGCCTAAGTGGGCAGCAGCTGTTTCTGCTTAAAACTCGAAATAATCTAGGACGAGAAGAAAAAATTGAACTTATGACACTACCGGAATGGATGGGGCAGGGGAGCCGGTAATCAGTGAAACCAGCGTACATAGGAATATTGCGGCAAATGCGGCCAACATCCAACGGCTTCTGGCCCGTGTATGCTCATTGATGAGAACCAGAAAAAGCTCCCCCAGTGCAGAAACTGCGAGCGTTGCGATTCCCAGAATGATTTTGAGCCATTGAATGCCCAGATGGGAAATGCTGATGACGAGAAGAAACATTACGAGATTACCGAGGATAATCTTAGTCATATCCTTTTCAATGATTTTAAAAGATCTGCGCCTGGATTGCGAATTGCTTGCCATAGCTGCGCCTCCGTATTTTGAAATTCTTAATTTTTCATTATAATAGCATAAAGAGCCGAAAAATGCAATGATTGGTTACATTTGGTCCAAATTGAATCAATAGCGTCGGTGCAGATTTTAGGAAGAAGTATAAGAAACGTAGTTTTTGAGGGGAAACCCTTGCGAAGGAGCTGGGTTAATGGTATAATCAATCAACAGATTTGCAAGAATAGGAGGAGATCTATGCACGCGTTTCATCAATGGCTTTTACAGCTGGATCTGGGGAGTCTCTATATGATGCTGCTTACCGTTGTCAGCTGTATGCTGTGTGTGACAGTTCATGAATGCTGCCATGGTCTGGCTGCCTATGCAATGGGAGATCCAACGGCAAAACAGGCAGGTCGTTTGACACTCAATCCGCTCAGGCATATTGACCTTGTTGGCGTTGTCATGTTGGCGCTTGTGAAATTTGGCTGGGCGAAGCCAGTGCCGGTAGATATGCGCCGCTTTCGCAATCCGAAGCTAGGAATGGCTCTGACAGCCTTGGCAGGACCGCTTGGGAATATTCTGCTGACAGCGGTGGCACTGATGCTCCATGCAGTATGTTATTTTTATAAATTCTATTTTGATTCGGATTTTTGGATGTATCTGGATATGTTCTGTGTCTACACGGCAATCCTCAGCGCCGGTCTTGGAGTGTTTAATCTGATTCCGGTGCCGCCTTTGGATGGATCAAAGATTCTGTTCGCCGTGCTGCCTCCAAAGTGGTATATGATTCTGATGCGCTATGAGCGATACGGAATGATTGTTCTGGCAGCACTGCTGATGACAGGGGTTCTGAATGGACCACTGGATGTGATGCGCAGCGGAGTGGTGAACCTGCTGACACCCATATGTTCGTGGCCGTTTGCACTGTTGACATCAATTTATTTTTAGGAGGTTCCATGACAGAACCACAGTATAAGCTGGAGGGGATTGTCCGCACCAAATCGGAAGAAATGGGGGACTTTGAAGGACCTCTGGATGTTATTTTTTTGCTCCTGAGTAAAAATAAAATTGAAATTCAGAATGTAAGTATTACGGCAATTTTGGATCAGTATCTGGCTTATCTCGATGAGAGAAAACGGCTCGATATGGAAATTGCCAGTGAATTTATTACGATGGCATCCCATCTGATGCTGATTAAAACAAAAATGCTTCTCTCCGCAGCAGAGCAGGCAGAGGCAGAAAGTGAACTTGACCTGCTGCGAAAATCCCTGGAGGAACGGGAACGGCGGGAGGCGCTGAATGAAATCCGCAGGGCAGTTGCGGTATTGGAGCCGCGCAATGAAATCGGCCGATGTACCTTTACAAAGGAACCGGAGCCGCTTCGAAAGGACAGAACCTATCGCTACCGCCACAGCCCGGAGGATCTGCTTCGGTCCCTGGACAATATCTCAGAGCGTAATGCGAAGGCTTTGCCGCCTCCCACGGTGAATTTCAAGGGAATTGTCGGCAAGGAACCATATCCTGTGACGAAAAAGGCTGCTCAGGTGATGCGCCGACTGATACAGCATGGAATTCTGCGGCTTAAGAATTTGTTTCGTGGGAACCGCAGCCGATCAGAGATTGTTGCGACATTTCTGGCGGTGCTGGAGCTTTGTAAAACAAATGCTGTGGAACTGTCAGATGATGCAGACGGCGATAATCCCAATGTATGTCTGACCGAAAAGCAGAGCGGAATTACAAAGGAGGAAACCTGATGGAATATGAACAGCTGAAACGAGCCATCGAGGCGATCCTGTTTGCGGCAGGGGAAAGTGTAGACGTTGACCGAATGGCATTTGCACTGGAGGTAGATGCCTCCGAAGTGCGGCAGGCCTGCGATGCACTGGCAGATCTTTATTCCTACGAGCGAAGGGGCATTCGGATTATCCGTCTGGGGAATGCTTACCAGATGGTTTCGTCAGGAGAAATGGCAGACTTTGTCACAAAAGCTCTGGAAACACGCAAACCACCCAAGCTCTCCGGTGCTCAGCTGGAAAGCCTGACGGTGATTGCGTATTATCAGCCTGCGACCAAAGCGATGGTGGAACAAATTCGAGGGGTTGACTCCTCTTATTCTATTTCAGCGCTGCTGAATAAAAAACTGATCTGTGAAGCAGGGAGACTGAATGTTCCGGGCAGACCCTTTCAATATGCCACAACACCGGATTTTTTACGGACTTTTGGCCTAAGTTCTCTGGATGAGCTGCCCGAAATTGATCGGGTGGACTTCGGAAAGATGGAGACTGCGGAAGAATCAGAATCAGCAGATTCGCCAGAGGTTAAAAATCCGCAGGAGCTGGCATAATGGGGTGGCTTATCTTATTGGCGGTGATTGTGCTCCTTGCGATTTTGCCGCTGGGGGTGTCCGTCATTTATGAGGAGTCGGGGGCTGACGTATGGATTCTGGCAGGTCCGCTGCGGATCCGTGTTTATCCCCGAAAAAAGAAGCCGGAAGAGAAACCAGAGAAACCGGAGTGGGAGTCTGCGGAAAAGACAAAGAAGCAAGCGCCTTCCGAAGTGCCCCGCAAACGTGGAAGCTGGAAGGATTTCCTTCCACTTGTACGGCTGGGAATGGAGTTCCTAGGAGATCTGAGAAAAAAAGTCAGGGTTAAACGGCTTGAATTGGATCTTTGCATGGCCGGAGATGACCCCTGTGATTTGGCGATCAGCTATGGTCGGGCAAATGCGGCGATGGGAACGCTGCTGGCGGCTCTTAACCAGATTTTTGTGATCCGAAAACAGCGTATTAAAATTAACTGCGATTTTGAAGCAGAGGAAATGACAATCTATGCCCGTCTGGATGCAGTTATCACAATTGGAAGATTGCTTCTTCTTTTTGGAAAATATGGGGTCCGGGGCCTGAAAACTTATCTGAATCTCTCTAAAATACGAAAAGGCGGTGCAAGTTTATGAGCCAGAAATTACCAAATATGTTGGAAAGTACCATCGAAAAAGTTCGTGGAATGGTGGATGCCAATTCTGTGGTAGGTGAACCCATTGTGGCGGGGGATGTAACGATGATCCCTGTTTCCAAGATTAGTATCGGTCTTGGCGGAGGCGGTTCTGATTTCACAACAAAGATTCCGAATCAGGAGCAGCCCTTTGGCGGCGGAATGGGTCCTCGGCGCACCGGGAGTGTTCTCGTGCACCGGCAGCCCCTGGCTGCCTGGAGCCAGTGAGGCAGGGGGGGTCTGGGCTCCAACCAAAGTTAGCCCAGGCTTTTTAAATAAGTTCTGGTCTTCTGTTGGGACCAGCCTGTCTTGCTTCAGCTGTGACCAGGTAGAAAGGCAGACCAGGGATGAGAGGGTGAAAAAAGAAGACTGTGGCTCTTGTTTCAGCTGATGACATTGCCTTTACTTTTTATCAGGCTTTCTATGCTTTCCTGATGATGGCAGGAATTAGGCCATTCCTAGGAATCTGTATATGGGACTTAGGACAATCACACACTCCCCACTGCTCTGCACTGCCTTCT
>JARIAT010000087.1 GCA_029257715.1 Faecousia sp.
CGAAGCTTTTCATAAGCCTCTATAAGCGGTTTGCGAAATTCCTTTTCCTTAAAGAATCCCATTCTTTGCTCGAAATCCATTTCACGGATTAAATGCTCAACATCACTGCTAGTCGCTTTTTGAAGTAAAATCTGATACTTTCTCATTTCGACTAACAGATTTTCGTAGGACAATAGAAATTTAGAAAGAGCATCCGCTGTCTTGAAAGGAAATATAAAAGAGAGCTCCAATGCTTCCTTGCGAATTTCTTCTCTTTTAAGTAAGAATGACCGATGAAGATCACTATTATTAGATGGATCTCTGATAAGTGGGGTAATCCCTTCTAAATAGGAATTATTAGTAAAAAACAAGAATTCTGTGTCTAAACTTAATATTGGCGCATCATTACGCTTCATTTTAAGGAATACATCATTACTTTTACATAATGTAACAAAATCAGAAACGAATAAGTAACTTTTAGATCGTCGTTCAAATAACTGATGTTTGTTGCTTAAATGAGTTTGGTAGATTGAAATGACGATTGCAGTAACAGAGTCTACAAGGGAAGAAATGCTTAAAACCAACTCTTTATGATTTACAAACCGATCCCACATCTTTACCCCTCAATCTCCGCAATAATCTTATCGATCTCTGCCCGCAGAACTTCTTCCCGGGCGACAATTTTCGCAATCTGGGCGTTGAGTTCGGTAATATTGATCTTCTCTCTGGTGTCCTCTGCTTCCACATAAGTAGAGACAGAAAGGTTATAATCGTTACTCTCAATTTCATCATAAGCCGCAAGATGAGAGAAGTGAGCAATTTCCTCACGCTTTGCAAACACATCCACAATGCGGTCGATGTTTTCGGGTGTCAGTTTATTGTTATTGGTAACCTTGACGCACTCGGAAGAAGCATCGATAAACAAGGTCTTGTTATCGGTTTTGTTCTTTTTCATCACCATAATGCAAGTAGCAATGGAAGTACCGAAGAACAGATTACTGGGCAGCTGAATCACGCAGTCGATATAGTTGTTGTCAATCAGATATTTACGGATTTTCTGCTCTGCGCCGCCTCGATACATAATGCCGGGGAAGCATACGATTGCCGCCGTTCCGTTCGATGCAAGCCAGCTTAAACTGTGCATAATAAAGGCAAGGTCTGCCTTGCTCTTCGGTGCAAGAACTCCGGCAGGAGCAAAACGGGGGTCATTTATAAGCGTTGCATCCCCATCGCCCGCCCATTTGACGGAATAGGGAGGATTGGAAACGATTAGCTCAAAGGGCTCGTCATCCAAATGCTGTGGAGCGGTCAGGGTATCCTCACAAGCAATGTCAAACTTATCAAAACCAATATCATGCAGAAACATGTTGATGCGGCACAGGTTATAGGTGGTAATGTTGATTTCCTGACCGTAGAAGCCGTTTCGGACAGCCTCGTGCCCCAGAACCTTCTCCGCTTTCAGCAGAAGCGAACCGGAACCGCAAGCCGGGTCATAGACCTTGTTGATCTCGGTCTTTCCCACAGTGCCCAGACGGGTCAGAAGCTCCGATACATCCGCCGGAGTGAAGAACTCTCCGCCGGACTTTCCTGCGTTACTGGCGTACATGGTCATCAGGTATTCATAGGCATCGCCGAAGGCATCAATATCGTGATCTTTCACATCCCCCAAATTCATATCTGCGACACCGTTCAAAAGCTTCACAAGCTTTTCGTTCCGCTTTGCAACCGTAGCACCCAGCTTATTGCTGTTCACATCGTAATCATCAAACAGACCTGCAAAGCTGCCTTCGGAAGCGCTGCCCTTTGCGGATTCCTCAATATGCCGGAACACGGTTTCCAGTGTTTCGTTCAGGTTTTCGTCCTTGTGCGCCCTTGCTTGGACATTACAGAACAGCTCACTGGGCAGAATGAAAAAGCCCTTCTCTTCCACCAGTCCCTGCCGTGCTTCCTCTGCATCGGCATCCGACATCTTGGCATAGTCAAAATCCGCATTTCCGGCTTCGATCTCGCCAAGGTTTATGTAGTTTGTCAGGTTCTCGGAAATATAGCGATAGAACATGGTACCAAGCACATAGTTCTTAAAATCCCAGCCATCCACAGCGCCTCTCAACTCATCCGCAATCGCCCAAATGGCACGGTGCAACTCGTCCCGCTCCTGCTCTTTCTTGGTATCTGCCATGGTTATGATACCTCCGCATATAAATTATTCAAATATTTTATCGAAAATAGCTGTTTTCATTATATCACAGATATAAATTCTTTGCAATTTTCGTTTTTTTGAAAAAGAAAGCCGAAGTTCCACGAAAGTCTTATTTCATGAAATGAATGCGTTGCTGAACTATTGCCGTGTAGATTCTACCAACATTACGCAATCCGTACATTTTTGTTACATCATCGCTTCGGTGCCTATTACCCATTTGAATCGATTTATGTACAAATATATTCTAATTCGTTACATCCATGCTATGAATTTTCGGGGGTGCCCCCCTTTCTTCCGCGTTAAAACGCTAAACTTGCGGGTAGAGAAGCCGTATTCTTTTGCAAAATCACAACGGTGTAAGACAAATATCCAATAAAAGGATATTTTCTATTGATCTAATATTTTGAATTCGCTATATTTTTCAAATAAATATTCATTTTTAATAGCAAAATATACAACAACACATTTTCTTTTGTCATTTCCCCTTCCATTTTGTATCGGTATAATTACCAAGTTTTTCATTTCTTTTTTAGTTATAATACACATGTTTCATTTAAAATACTGGTTAAAACTGACAGTTTCCTCCAAAATAAAAGATTATAAGACAAATTTTCTGGACGATTAAGCAAGCACATCCTGATAAAACCGAGTATAATTCACATAAGCAATAAAGGAGGAACGCCAAATGAACAAGAAAATCAAGGTTGCGCTTGCCGGCCTTGGAAGTCGTGGAAAAGATACATATGCTCCGACTGCAAAGCTTTTTCCTGACAAAATGGAAATCGTGGCCATTGCCGATATTGATCCGGCTAAGGTTGCAGATGTTGCAAAAGAATATCAGATTCCGGCAGACAAGTGCTTTTCCAGTGCAGAGGAACTGATTGCGCAGGAAAAGCTTGCAGACGTGATGTTTATCACCACTCAGGATAAACAGCATGTAGGCCAAGCAATTCCTGCATTGAAAAAAGGGTATGACCTTCTTCTCGAAAAGCCTATTTCCCCGAATCTCGATGAATGCAGGGAAATTGTCCGCGTGGCGAATGAGTGCCATCGCAGAGTCATTGTCTGCCATGTTCTTCGCTATACGCCAATCTACTCTACCCTCAAGGGTATTTTGGATTCCGGAAGAATCGGTGATGTGGTTTCTGTAATGTCCATTGAAAATGTCGGTTACTGGCACCAGGCTCACAGCTTTGTCCGTGGTAACTGGAGAAACTCCAATACAACGAGTCCCATGATCCTGCAAAAGTGCTGCCATGATATGGATTTGCTGCTCTGGCTCACCGGAAAGACCTGTGAGTCGGTTTCTTCTTTTGGAAGCACCTATTTGTTCAAGCCTGAGAAAGCTCCGGAAGGAGCCGCGCATCGCTGCATGGATGGCTGCAAGGCCAAAGACAACTGCCCTTACGACGCAGAAAAAATTTATCTCAAAAATAAGCGGATTGGCGCAGAACACGGTCACACCGAATGGCCTCTGGATGTTCTGACCCTTCATCCCACGGTTGAGAGCGTTACAGAGGCAATCAAAACCGGTCCTTACGGACGCTGTGTCTACTTCTGCGACAATAATGTAGTGGACCATCAGGTCGTGAATATGAATATGACCGACGGCTCCACCATCAGCCATACCATGTGCGGATTTACCGGCACCGGAAGCCGCTACGCCAAGTTCATGGGAACCAAGGGTGAGATTCTGGCAGATATGACCGAAAATACCATTAAGGTCACCGAGTTCGGTCAGGATACCGAGACCATTGATGTTTCTAAGCTCGCCACCGACTTCTCCGGTCATGGCGGCGGAGATAACCGCATGGTGGAGGAGTTCATGGATATGCTGATTCACGACTCGGCTCCTACTGTACGGACCACTTCTTTGGATCAGTCCGTCGAAAGCCACTACTGCGCATTGGCCGCAGAGGAATCGAGAGTCAACGGCGGAAAAGTTGTTTCCCTCGATAAATATCGTAATTAAATAGCTGCATATTGCAGCAGATTTTAATTGTTAGAACATTGTTCAATTCAAAAGGAGGACCCCCCGAAATGAAAAACCATGTTAAAAAACTGATGGCCTTCGGTTTGGCCACCGCCCTGAGCGTATCTATGTTTGCCGGCTGCGGCAGCAGCGAAACCGCTTCCAACGGCAAGGTTGAGCTTGTAATGAGCGTATGGGATTCCGATCAGGAGCCTGTTATGAAGGAGCTGTGCGAAAAGTACAGCGAAACACACGAGAATGTTGTCATCAAGACTCAGCTGTCTCCCTGGTCTGAGTACTGGACCAAGCTGGAAGCCAGTGCAACCGGCAGCGCCGCACCTGACATTATCACCATGAATGTCCTGCACGTTGAAGAGTATGCAGACGCCGGCATTCTGATGGATCTGACTGAGGCCGAGGCAAAGTCTGACCTGCACATCAACGACAACTTCCCCGCTCCTCTGGTCAAGGGTTACACCGTTAACGGCAAGCTCTATGGTATTCCCAAGGACTTCGACACCAACGCTATCTTCTACAACAAGGAACTGTTTGACGCAGCCGGCGTTGAGTATCCCAAGGATGGCATGACCTTTGAAGAGTTCCGCGCAAAGTGCGAAGAGCTGAAGGACAAGCTGCCCGAGGGCATTTACCCCACTGCAATCAACCGTAACTCCGGACAGACCACCTACAATGCTTCTATCTACGCAAACGGCGGTTATGTTCTGAATGAGGACAACACCAAGTCCGGTTGGGATGATCCCAAGACCATCGAAGGCGTTCAGCCCTGGCTGGATCTGGTCCTCGACGGCCTGTCTCCCACGCTTGAGCAGATGAACGACACCGATCCCGACTCCATGTTCCAGGGCGGCCGTCTGGCAATGTACCTCTCCGGCAACTACATGATTCCTTCCTACAACAAGACTCTGGAGGGCAAGTTTGGTGTTGCTCAGAGACCCAGTGTCAACGGCAAGTTCACCGACATCATCAACGGTCTGGCATTCTCTGTCTCCGCAAACACCAAGCATCCTGAGGAAGCAGCTGACTTCGCTCTGTGGCTCGGCAGCAAGGAAGCTCAGGAAATTCAGGGCAAGTCCGGCACCGTCATCTCCGCAAGAAATGACTGCCAGGAGCTGTACCTCGAGACCTACCCCGATCTGAACCTGCAGATCTTCCTGGACAACGTCAAGGATTCCGAGCTGCTGCCTCACTGCATGGTTACTTCCGAGCTGGGCAACGTCTCCAAGGACTTCTTCGATCAGGCATGGAGAGGCGAAATCTCTCTGACTGAGGCCGGTAAGCTGGCTGCTGAAGCTCAGAATGCCGTTCTCGACAAGATGAATGCAAAATAAAGTAGGGATCTTACATGAGTAGCAAAAACACACTTCAATCCACGCGCAAAAAACCCTCCAGAAGACAGAAGCAGGATTGGTTTGCTGGATACATCTTTATTGCACCTGTTGCAATCGGTCTGTTCATCTTCTATATCATTCCGTTTATTCAGAACTTCTGGTTCAGCTTTAACGACGTTAATAAGTTTAACGTTGCCACCTTCGTTGGTATGCAGAACTATCAGGATCTTCTGAAAGAGCCGGATCTGATTCTGGCGCTGAAGAACACATTCCTGTATGCACTGATTACCGTTCCCATCGGTCTGGCGCTGTCCCTGTTCGTTGCAGCTCTGCTCAACACGAAAATCAAGGGCACATACTTCTACCGTACGATCTACTTCCTGCCCTCTGTTACCATGGCGGCCGCAGTCGCTCTGGTCTGGAAGCTGATTTTCCACGGCGAGTTCGGTATTCTGAACGAGGTGCTGAAATTGTTCGGTATTCAGGGCGAAAGCTGGCTGACCAACCCCCACACTGCACTGTTTTGTGCAATGATCGTTGCAATCTGGGGCTCTGTTGGCTACAACATGGTCATTCTTCTTGCAGGTATGCAGGGAATTTCCAAGAGCTATTATGAGGCTGCAGAGCTGGATGGAGCAAGTCCTGCCCGGACCTTCTTCAAAATCACCCTGCCTCTGCTCTCCCCCACCATCTTCTTTGTATCCATCACCGGCCTGATCGGCGCTTTCCAGGTCTTCGATTCTCTGTACATGATGATCGGACCTGAGAATCCTGCCTTCAACGCCGTCAAGACCATGAATGTTCTGTTCTATCAGAACGCATTCATGTATGGTTACAAGGGTTATGCCGCTGCAATCTCTATCTTCATGTTTGTCATCATCATGGTGATTACTGTGATTCAGCTCATCGCCCAGAAGAAATGGGTTAACTACGACTAGAGAGGAGGAAATACAAATGCGTAAAGCACACAAAAGAAATCATCTGCTGATTCATATTCTGCTGATTGCCGGTATCGCAATCACGGTATTTCCCTTCCTCTGGATGGTATTTACCTCATTCAAGACCCTGCCGGAATCCATGCAGATTCCGCCCACGATCCTTCCTGAGTCCATTAACTGGGAAAACTACAAGTATGTGCTGAATGTTCTTCCGTTTGGCCGCGTTTACCTCAATACCATTGTCGTAACCGTGATCACAGTTTTGATTCAGGTACTGTTCTGCACCATGGCCGCCTATGGCTTCGCACGAATCGATTTCCCCTTCAAGAATGCAATCTTTATTGTCCTGCTGTCAATCCTGATGGTTCCCGGACAGATCTTCCTGCTGCCGCAGTATCTGATTATTCAGAATATGGGCCTGCTGAACACCCTTCCCGGTCTGTTCCTGCCCAACCTGTTCAGTGCTTTCGGCACCTTCCTGCTCAGACAGTTCTTCATGTCTCTGCCCAAGGAACTGGAAGAGGCTGCACTGCTTGACGGATGCAATCGTTTCCAGATTTTCGGAAGAATCATGCTTCCGCTGGTTCAGTCCGGTATCGTGGCTCTGGTCATCTTTACTGCCAAGTTTGCATGGAACGACTTTATGTGGCCGTTGATCGTAAATACAGATCCTGCTAAGATGACTCTGGCTCCTGCACTGTCTCTGCTGAAAGGTCAGTACGCAACCAACTTCCCCGTTCAGATGGCGGGCGCAGTGATGTCGGTTATCCCGATGATTGTGCTGTTCTTCATCTTCCAGAAACAGTTCATTGAGGGCGTTGCTCAGTCCGGTATTAAGGGCTAATCGTAACAAGCAAAACTCCCCAGCCGATTGGCTGGGGAGTTTTTTTATTTAGTTCTCTTCCTGTTTGGGATCGTAAATCCGAAAGATTCGGAGAAATACAAACGATTTCAGAAGTGCGATACACGAGAAGCCGCAAATCAACGAGATCATGAAGGTCACTCCGAGCGTCTGAACCGAGTGAAGGCAGGCATACACAATCAGCCCATCCATCGCAAGAAACAACAGCGTATACGGAAGATGTGCCAGACACATGAGAAGTGCATTTTTCCAATACTGTTTGATCGTACAGATAAAGTGGGCCGCAATCGGGAAGATGTAATGAAACACACTCACAAATAGGAATGTAACCATCCATACCGCCATCTGCACATAGGAGGAAAACTTTGTTGTCTGCATCTGCAGGAACAGAAAATCAAACACAAGCAGGGCAATAACCGGAATACAGGTCAGCCAAATCAATGTGCATTGGCGAAAGTTTCGGCGAAACGCATGCCAGTAATTTTTCCAGATATATGGGTCCTCCAGTTTGGCTATCTGAAATACAACCGTATAAAGAGATGTGATTGCTGCGCCGATGGTGATGACGGGAATGCAGCTGATCAGAAAGATTACATTCAGAATGACCAGATTTGCAATCTTCTGTAAAAAATCAATCACCGGATTATCTGCATTGAAAAATTGATTCATAATAAGGGTCCTTTCAGAAAGCGGCTCCCGCGGTTCTCTGAAGCTTCAGAGCCGCCGAACGCCTTCATTGATCTTCCATATTGGATTCGGTAAAAAAGGATCTCCGACAACCGCAGGGCCATCGGAGATCCTGAAGGATTATTCTTCGATTACATCATAGCCGGGTCCAATCAGCATCATGCGCTTCAGTTCCAGAACTTCCTTCGGGCAAAGCTGTTTCTTCGCCTTCATCGTAATGGTCAAAAGCGTATCGCTGCCGCTGTACAAAGCCTGATCTCCACGGTTTGCAAAGGCCAGATTGACATATGCCGTTCCATCGGAGTAAAGCTTGTTCACCGTCAGGTTTTCCATCTGGCGGATGCACTCCGCCTGACTAACCGATACAAACTCCATAAGCTCCGGATCGTAATTCAAAACCTTACCAAAGGCATTCAAATTCTGAACATCTTCTGCTTTAACTGTAAGGGACAGCATTTCTCCGGCACTTACCTGGTCCTTGTCTGCCATCAGACGAAGTGCGCCGCCGATCTCGCCGCTCTGCTTGGTACCGCCATCCAGCTGGAACATGGTGTAAGCATAGTCGTAGACATCATAAATGCCGTTCATGTTGATATCGCCGGATCGCTTCTGAATCTGATCCACAAAGTTTGCGCCGTCCTTCCAGCAGGTACCAAGGTAGTTTTTCATGTTTGTATAATCGCCTGCGGAAACCGTTTCGTTCTTGTTGGTACTGCCAAGCGCATACGGCGCAGAGCCATCCTTTTTATAGACAGGCAGCTCATGTGCTGCGAAGAAGTTTCTCGTAGACTTTTGAATTTCGAGCTTCAGATAGCGCGCGCTGATACCGGAAAGAGATACCGTTTTCACGTTCTCTTCCACATCCAGCTCTCTGTCATAGGTCCAGTCCTCGTGTGCTGTGCCGTCCCAGACCAGATTCCAATGCTTGCCATCCAAGCTGGCAGAAATGTTCATCTGCTGAACACAGCCGCTGCCATAGCTGTCTCTGGGATAGTACTCAAACTTATCCAGATCGTATACAGCCTTAAAGTCGTACAGGAACGGAATCTTCTTGCCGACAATATCATCTGCCGCAAAGAACAGACCCTTTGTGCTATGGTCTGTTGCGTATTTCAACGCACCCGCCTCGTCATCGCCTTCGAAAGTAACTGTTCCATGTGCACCGATCTCATTTCTCCATGGATCAATCATGGTCACTGCCTTGTATTCCTCGCTCCAATCGGAATAGCCTTGCTGATTTCTGGAGCGGATCTGGTAGCAGTGCTGCGACTGATACTCCAGCTCGTCATGCAGATAAGAAAGGCCGCTGCCCATGCAGTGAATTCGGCCGTCAACCAGCATCTCGTACCGCTCGGCATCTGCAACTTCGTTCCAAGCCAGAGAAATACTGGTGGGTGTCTTGGCCTCTTCCATTTCATACAAAGAGGGAACCGTAAGCTTGGGATTATGCACATCCACCATGGGACAGAATTCGTTGACAAAGCCGCCGATGGTAACAACCTGCTCCTTCTTCGCCGTATCTACGGACGCCAGACGAATATGGAGCTTGGGTGCCGTTGTCACAGAGGCCACCATTGCAAGCAGTTCTTTTTCCCTCTCCGATGCGTAGGTACGGATCGAAGGAGATGCTTCATAGAAAACCACCGCCTCATGATCCGCAGGAACGGCGCAGTCAAATTCGGATTTGTCTGTAACTTCCCGAATCGTCAGCTCTATATCGCCGTTTTTCGCCTGAATCCACTCGGGCTTACGGGACACATGGACAATCAGATCCGTCTGACGACGGCTCTCGTAGCCGGTATAACTGCCAACAGATACGCCCGCACGGAGTACCGCAATGCCATCAGACACTGAAGAAGAATATGTAGTAGATACATGCTCGCCGTAGGAGATATGATCGATTATACCATATGCCTCATCCATCTGAGAATGGTTCTCCACATAGGTTCCGTCATCTTCATAGACGGTATATTCCGATTTCTGATCCGGCCAGAATTCAACAATCCGCTTTGTACGGTCAATTTGGCAGGGATTATTATTTTCTGCGTACATAGGCAGAATGGTTCCATTCTTTACAAAAACAGGAAGTTTCCACAGAGGCGCGTCAAAATTGTCGAGAACCTGACCGCCCTGATACTTCTCACCGGTGAGATAGTCAATCCAAATCGAATGTTCGTCGGGCAGATAAATCCCGTTGCGGACGTCATTGCCCCTGTCATCTCCGGCAGTATTCTGATAGACCGGAGCCACAAGAATTGACGCACCGAACAGATACTGATACTGCATGCTGCGAGTGTATGCGTAGGAATCCTCGGGGAACTCCAGGAACATCGCCCGAATCATCGGCAAACCGGTATCCCGGTTTCCGGTATCAATATTGGAAGCCGAAACAGCCGTGGTATAGATATATGGCATCAGCTGCGACTTCATTTTCATATACATACGGTTGATTCCGGTATAAGGATCACCGAAGGTAAACGGAGTCTTCATATAGCTGCCCCATCCGTCCATATTGAGCATCTGGGGTGTAAAGGATTTCCACTGGAAATCGCGAACCGCAATCAGCGCTTTTCCGCCGAAAATACCGTCCATATCGCTGCCGATATTGGGGTTGCCGCTGAGGGAGCTGCCAATATAGGTAGGAATATGGAAGCGGATGTACTCCCAGTTTCCGCCGGTCTGGTCACCGGTCCACACGCTGTTAAACCGCTGAGATCCGGCCCATCCATCCAGAGAAATAATATTGGGACGGAATTTGCTTGATACTGTTACGATATCATAGGCAGTTTTAACGCCGTTGAGCTGGAAGGAATATCCGGGACCAACCCACGCAACATCCGTCTTCAGTGTGGTTGCACCGCCCTGCGAAACTTCCTTTTTGAAGTCACGAAGCAGATGCCAGAAGGTATTCGGATCAGAGTCAGGAGCCAGATTGCTCTCGGTCCAAAGTCCGCTGGCAACACCCTTTCCATTGGCATACTCGGTAAAATGCGCCAGATTCTCCACGTTTGCGCTGACAGCCGCCAGACGCTCCGGTGTGCTGGAACCATCCTCATTAACGCCGCCCTGCTGATAATAGCCGTTCTGTCCGTATCCTCCGCCATATCCGTCATTGGGCAGGAAATAGCCGAGGGGCATATCATAACGGATATACTGGTCGAGAACTGCTCTTGCAGAAAACTGATAGGGCGTATCTACGTTCGCAGGAAAATGCTCAATCGCAACGGCAGGCATTTCACCGTTGAGCGACTCCGCATGGTGTCCCTCTTCCAGACGATATCCGGTTGCCATGCCGCTTTCATAGAGTGAGACGCCCGGATCATTTTCGTTGTCGGTTCCTTTGACGTTCCATTCCTTGGCGCCGGATTCTTCCGACCAGGAATCTCGGTTATAACAGTTTAAATGACCTTCATAAAAACCGTATTCCGGAAGGAGCAGCGGATTACCGGTAACCTGATAGTATTTCCGCAGAAGATCCTGTACAACGTCTCTTCCGCCTTCGCAGGCCGAAATGAAGAAATAACCGTCAAAATGAGATTCCTTGTGGCAGATCTGAACCAAAGAAGCTTCGGCATTGCCAAAATCATAACTACCCTCGGAGAAGGTATTTCTCAGAATTCCATAGCCGGCCGTGGTATAATAAAAAGGATTCGGAGAAGCAACACCGCCATCCATCCAGGAGCTTTCATTGACAATATTGATCTGCCGTCCGGTATGGACAAACCGGCCATTCTGAGTGCCACCGCCAAAGAATGCCTCTCCTTCCTGCTTGCGGATAAAGAGGGTTGTATGATCCTCGGTCATTTCCAGCGGCTGCTGCTCCTCTAGGATCAGACGTGAACCCTGAAATACCTGCATTTTTCCGGTTTGTCTTTCGAATCGAAGTTCCATATCCCGCACATGCAGGCAAATATAATCTTTCTGCTCCTCGATATTCGGTTCGGGCTTGGAATACTGTTCAGCCGTATCAGGGTACTGCTGAATTCTTGCCTTATGTGCCGGATCCCGTGGGGAAGCGTACGACTCAAAGACTTCGTTTTGAACCACCTGATAGCGGAAAATACCATCATCCAAAAAGGTGATTTTACCTTTTCTGTGATCGGGCAGTGTAAGGAATACGATATTTCCATCGTGTTCCTGAGCATTCAGGGTAATCCCGCAGGTTGATTCGCAGGACAGGTGAATACCGTTTGTTGACATTGACGAAGCTCCCTTCTGTTTTTGTTCTTTACTTTTTGGGGGGTTTGCGTTATACCTATTATTATAACATAATTCGATAAAAAATTCGGTATACTTTTACAAACTATATTTTGTATTTTCTATTGATTATAAGTTTCATCAAAGCATCTGCGGAGGAAATTCCATGGCCTATGTACAAACGGTTTTAGAAAAGGAAATCGCCATCGATTCCATTATTACGGTTCATTATTTTGAATATACGAGAGATTTTGTCTTCAAGGGTGAACAACATGATTTCTGGGAATTTCTCTATGTAGATAACGGAAAAGTCTCTGTGTGTCAGGATGATATGTGGTACACGCTCAACAGCGGAGAAATCATTTTTCATAAACCCAATGAATTTCATGCCATTCGCTCGGTCGGAAAAGAGGCCATCAATCTTGTGGTCATATCCTTTACCACTGCCTCTCCTGCCATGCAGTTTTTTGAGAATCGAACCGGAATTCTCAATAAAACAGAGCGGCAGTATATTTCTCTGCTGATTCAGGAGGCGAAGGACGCTTTCTCCACACCGCTTCATCAGCCCACCGTTGAGCAGGTACTCCCCCGAACCGACGCAACCTTCGCTGCCCAGCAGATGATTCAGCTCTATTTGGAGCTGTTTCTCATTTCTTTCTATCGGAACCGCCACCACGAGAAAAACCAGAGCGTACGCTCTCATTATACGGAATTTCCCCTTCTTGAAACGGAGCGGGATTCCCGTTTTGATGAGATCTGCCACTATATGGAGTTCCGGATCTGTGAGCGCCTGACTGTGGCAGACCTGACCAAGCATTTCTCGGTCAGCCGCTCCATGCTCCAAGCACTTTTTCACGAGAAAACAGGCTCGGGAATCATGGATTATTTTGCCCAAATGAAAATTAAGCGCGCAAAAGAACTCATCCGGGACGGAAATATGAACCTAACTGAAATCGCCTACTTCCTGTCATACAGTTCTCTTCCCTGCTTTTCAAAACAGTTTAAGAAGGTAACAGGAATGTCTCCGCTTTCCTATGCTTCCTCTGTGAAGAAAATGACCGACGAATTCATACGCGGAAGTCAAACATCCGAACAAAACTTCTAACTCGGTTCGCATCCCCGGAATCCGAAGCTTTTTCAATGCCCCCAGACAAAAGCGTCCGACTGTCTTCACAGCCGGACGCTTTGCACCGCCATTAATGCTTCTGAATTCCAAACATTTTTCGGCAGACCATCAGATTTGTCACAGAAAGTCCTATCAGGGCCAATCCATAAGGCAGGCCCAGACCACTTAATACAAACAGTGGTGACAGTGATACAATCATCAAATCGATCACGGAAAGAAAGACCCACACAAGGCCAAAATCCTCCAATACTCCCGACTTAAATTCCGGATCGGCTATCCGAAGCAATATCACACCGATGGCCATCACGCCTGTGGACATCCCGAAAATATACAGACTCCGCTCATACCAATAACTCCGAAAAAATCGTCTGGAAATAACAAAATGCCATGTGATGACAAAAGCAAACCCCAAACTAATCAACAGCAGAATCGGAAGCCCATATTCCACCACCACACTGAGTTTTGTGGATGCCACTCCGAATGCCACGAGAAAATCCGTAGCACAGCTTCCGATATGCGTTGAAACACGCTTATCAACATACGGTGCAAGCTTTACCGACTTTAAGATCATTTGCAGCGCAATGCTGCAAAGAAGCGCAAGCCCATAAACCGGGAATGTCACAGACGGCAGTAAAATTTTCAATCCTCGGTTCACCAGATACGCAGCTCCGACAGATACCAGAATTAGCGCAAGGTGCCATGTTATGGGGTCAATCGACATGGGGTTGATAGTCGCCTCCCCAATTGAGCGGCGCTCCCCCTGCGGCACCAGTCCCGTCCGCATTTCTTCCGGGAGATGCTCCACCTTCTGAATGAGCTGCGTATATCCTTTCTTTGCGCCAATATTCACCAACACAATTCCAATGGCAGTACCACCCAGAAGCCCGATTGTTGCAAAGGTCTGTCCGATGCTGACTGCATCTGCCCAGCCATTTTCTGCAAGGACATCCCCAATCGCAGCCGCTGTTCCATGTCCGCCGACAAAGCCTGCCGGAAGCATTAGCCCAAATGCCTGATTGATTCCCGGAAACAGCATCGGCAGAATGGTCGCTCCAACTACAATCATCAGTCCGAACTGCGCCATTTCCGATGCCGCATTGACAAAAAAAGTGTCTCCCACGCTGGATATCATGGAG
Organism: Faecousia sp.; assembly: GCA_029257715.1. Taxonomy (GTDB): domain Bacteria; phylum Bacillota; class Clostridia; order Oscillospirales; family Oscillospiraceae; genus Faecousia. The sequence continues at coordinate 14,447 of JARIAT010000087.1, forward strand.
CGGAACGAAACCTCCCGTTCACTGCCCAAAAACATACTTGCAAACAACACCGCAATCAGAATTCCCGGATAATTGGATGATTCTCTGCTGAAACGCAAAATCCCAATGCCCTGCTCACCCAAAATCAGCGCTAGAAATCCTGCAATCAATGCCGACGGGATAAACAGATTTTGAACTGCCTTCACCTTAATGCGGATAATTTTCGATATCATCAGCAAGACCGACATAATACAGAAATCAAACAGTAAATCAACTGCGTGTAATTCCATTGATAATACTCCTCCATTCAAATATTCTTTTCTTCCTGAATGGACTGTTCCCTCGTTGTTCTTTTGTAATCATGTGCTCAAAATACGAAAACAGTTCCTCAAGTCTATCTTTATCAAACCAATTATAGCATATTATACAAATTCAATCAATATTTCTTATGCAACTTACAATATAGAATTCTGAAAGAACTGTCCGTGCAGTATTGTTGGTATTCGGGAAAATCCGCATCAACTCGTAAATTTCCCCTTTGCTTCGACTAGATTTAAGAATAAATAAGATTCTGGCTCTTTGCATTTCACATATCCTTCACAAAAACCTGATAAAATAGAAGAAAAATGCCTT
>JARIAT010000004.1 GCA_029257715.1 Faecousia sp.
AAATAGCCGCTGTTTCATACATCATGGTGTACCCCTTCCGATGTGTTCTACTTTGTATGATACTCCGATTTTCATTCTCTCATGTGAAAATTACAAAACGAACAGAATTCACATTGGTATTCTGCTATGGATTACAGTCGTAAGAGCTGATTGCTTTGAAATGGAGCGATGTAAATATAAAACAGCCCTCTCTCACCATCCATACAGAAGTGGGGTGAAAGAGGGCGATCTGAGCAGAGGGACTACCTTCGGCAGTTGCGCACTTTTCAAGAGGGAGCGGCTGCTTTTTAGGTGGGTAGTGCCAGGTGGAATATACGGAACAGAAGTAGGCAGTCCTGCAACAGAAAATTTTGAATGTACAACCGTAAGCAGTGCAGGTACTGGATGAATTGCCGAGATGCGAACGCTCAAAATCTGTTTAGGCGGATCACTATCGCCGGTTTTATCCCTTTTCACATATTGCAGAGGATATCTGCTGGGCTGGGTGATTATTCAAGCTATACCCGGAAACCTTAGAAAAATATATTCCCATAGCGAGCGTGATTACCTCAACAGTTGGGATGGACAGCCAAATACCATCAAGCCCCCAAAGCAGAGAAAATAAAACAACAATAGATATAATCCCGATACAGCCTCGGAAAAACGAAAGCTTCAATGAATAAGATACATATTCCGTTGCACTGAACAGAGCAGTTGTCATAAAATTGTACCCTAAAAACAGGAAACTGATAAAATATATTTTTATTCCGTGCTCAGCGATTGTTTGCAGCTGCGTGTTATGCTCCTGATTGAAGATTTGAATCATTTCCGGAGCAAAGCGCAGTGTAGCTAAAAACACCAACACACCCATTACAGTTGATACAATGATGCCGCGGCGGTAAATAAACTGCACCTGAGTGGAGTTTCCTTCTCCGTGTGCGGTGCTGAGAAGGGGCTGCACCCCTTGAGAAACTCCGGTAAAAACAGCTAAAACAATCAAAGCGAGATTGGCTACAACGCCGTATGCTGCAACTCCAATGTTTCCGGCACTCTTTAAAATGAGCAGGTTGAACACCAGTAAGACGATGCCAGAGGAAAATTCGTTGATGAATGATGCAACGCCCAATCCGCACAGCTTCTTGATTTCTACAGCACACAGAAGCTTCTTTGTGAAGTGGAACTGGTTTTTCTTGAAAAGCCAGTGTGCCGAACAAATCAGGACGCCCGCCACTGGTGTCAGCGCGGTCGCAAAAGCGGCACCAAAGATTCCCCAGCCAAGTGGATACATAAACACATAGTCCAATATCACATTGGCCGCACTCCCCACCAACATGGAGACCATAGCCAGCTTCGGATTTCCATCGTTGCGGATAAAGCTGATATACAAATGCCGCAGCATAAAAAAGGGGGCAAAGCACAGAATTGTTTTCATATAGACGTCAGCCATCGGCAGGATTTCACCCTGAGCACCTAATAGTACAACAACCGACTTCGAAAAGAAAACGCCGATCAAGCATAAGAACAGTCCGATTCCCAGAGACAAATAGCACGCAGTTGTAAAAATACGGTTGGCATTCCCATCTTCCCCTCTGGCTTTTGAAATTGCATAATAGGTTGCCCCACCAATGCCAATCAGCATTCCCAAGCCGTTAATTAGACCGAAAATACAGATCGTCAAGTTCAGCGCAGCCAGACCATTGACACCGAGCTTATCGGAAACAAAAAAAGTATCCGTAAGAATTGTCACAGCTGCTCCAAGCATGCCCAGAATACTCATGGAAATATAGCGGTAAAAATGAATGTTTTGTTTCAAATAACTTCCTCCTCTAAAAAAATAAGGGTGCTTCATACATTCCTTCTAAGATCTACGGAATGTGTGAAGCACCCTTAACAGAATCCATCCGATGACAGATTACTCGTGCATATTTTTTAAAGAAGATACCACAGAAATATTTTTCTGTCAAGTGATATCTTCATTTAACGTGAAATCTTGCCCCGGAAAGGCAGCCGACCACCTTATGACCGTAAAATCAGGACCAATCCCCTCTATTACAAAATTCCTGCCCCTGTGCATTCGAAGAACCCTGACGATGGCAGTTTCTGCGGTTATGCCGGAAGGTTCCATCTTCTCTGTGGCAACGGCCGTATCCATATGCTTCATACGCTTCCGTCCGGCGCTCATCGGAGGATGGAAGTTTCTGCTCCTGCTTTTCTATAGACGCAGAATCGCTGACAGAGCGTGTATATGTCATACGATCTGTCCTGCCAAGGTCATTGCTGTATTGATACTCTGCTGCAAACGCGGATAGTGTAAAGCTGCTTACTGCCAGAATACCGGCAATTGCAGTGACAATCAGCTTTTTAGACTTATTTCCATGAATCATAACAAAAATTCTCCTTTTTAGTTGCTTGTGCTCAGGTGGAAAGGAAAGGCTGGGCAATGAGCTCGATCTACGCTGTATTTGGACATATGAAATCAGAAGATATCCATACTGTTTTCTCTGGCTGTGATTGAGATTTCGAACCACTTGCGCATCGCAGGAAGTTTCCATGTAGAACTCCAGTTCTTTACACAGCATCCGCACAAGAGGATTAAACCAATGAACCACTTGCAGGAAAACACCCAGCAGCTTCCACCATAGATCGTGCCGTTTAAAATGCACCAGCTCATGCTTTAAAATCAGGGGCGCTTCTTCCAATGGGAGCCCCTCTGCGGGTATTGCAATGATGGGTCGGAAAAAACCAATCAGCATGGGACCATGAATACCAGGAAATGCTCTCAACACTGGGCAGTGGCGGATATTACATTCTGCTGCACACAAATTTGCGGTTTTTTGCAGTTCTTCAGAAACGGATAAAGCATACTTTTGGGCCAGTTTTTTTCGAAAATGCAGAAATGTGAGCAGGTGCCACAGCAGTGCTGAGGATATCCCCACAGCCCAGATAGCCAACAGGTTTCTTTGCATCTCGTAGTCTGGCATGATCCGGTTTACGGATTCTAGGATACTTTCAGCATACTCAGCATTTTCTGGCATAGCCGCTTGGGTAGAAGGACATTCGATGAACCCTACTTCCGTATACTCTGGAACAGAGGGGGTGGGGAGCAGCTGATAAAACGGAAGCAGAAACAGCAGCATCGCCATAATGTACCCCAAATACCGAGCGTGCTCAGTCATGCGATCTCCTGCTAACATGAACACTATCTTAGACAGCAGGTAAATACCGCTGCCAATTATATTCAAGAATAACAGCGTACTGAACAGATAAGATGCCATATCAGTTCCTCCGTTTTTATTGCTCGTCCAGCCATTTTTTTAGAGAATCACGTTCTTCCTCCGACATTCTGCCTCCACCATATAAAGCGGCAAAGAAATTCCGGATAGAACCATCATAAAGCGAGTCCAAAATTCCCTGTGCACCATCTTGTTCGTACTCTTTTTGTGATTTTATAGGATGGTAATAAGGGACTCTTCCTTTGCGTTCGGAGACAATCATGCCCTTTTGTGTCAACCTCGAAAGAAAGGTTGCCTGTGTAGTGGCTTTCCACTCCTTACCATAATGCTCACTAAAGTATGCAGACAGCTGCGCTGCTGACATGGGTGCTTTCGCTTTCCACAGGACTTCCATAATTTCGTATTCGGTCTCTGAAAGTTTTTGGGATCGATCCATTATAATTCCTCCTTGCTAGAACACGTCTGTCCCAGCTTTTTTTGATTCTACTACATGAATGTAGAAATGTTAACCGTTTATCGGAACATACCGATTCATACTCATAGGGAACACGGAAATAGTCGAGGCATGCATTGAACTGCTCCTGCGCTGTCAGACAGGTATTGCAAGCGCACCAAAGCCGCCCCAATTTCCCCCGATGATGCCGGATAAGAGAAAGCTGCTGCCTGAATTGTACATTGCCGCAATCGCGAGTACAACAGCCGCGATGAGGGAAATCAGCAGCGTGGATTTTAAGGAGCCTTCCACCGTGTAAAAGTTGTTACGAATCAATCCCTTCATTTATACATCCTCCTGTGTCAAAAGCGGTAAAATTT
>JARIAT010000010.1 GCA_029257715.1 Faecousia sp.
TTTTGCCTTTGCATCAAAAGTGTTTCGCTTTTCTGGCGGAGCAGGAGGGATTTGAACCCTCGGTACCCTTTTGGGGTACACACGATTTCCAGTCGTGCCCGTTATGACCACTTCGATACTGCTCCATACATCCGCCGCTTTCGCAGCTAGCTCAGATATAATACCTCCAAATATGACAAATGTCAAGTGCTTTATTTAAAAAATAAAAAATAATTTTATGGTGGGTATGTTGAACCTAAAACCTAGGTTGCTATTTTGGGGATAATGCCTTATAATAATCAAAATGGAGGTGCTGCCTTATATGAATCTTACCAGAAAAGTCCGCTGTCATATCCAAATGGAAAGCCGATGGGCCCATGCGTCCGCAGTCTGTATGGGGCTTTCTGTTTTCCTGCGAAGCGTATATTATTTTGGGCTGACAAATCTAAATGATTTATCAGGATTTGACCTTTCCGCGCATGTGATCTTTCCCATTATCCTTGCTTCAGGATTCCTTTTCATGATGAAGGGTCTGAGGGTCAACTCTCCGATCTTGTTTGGAGGATTGATTGCCGCATATGCAATCAATTATATGATTATCATGGATGGCAGCATTGCTTCAATTGTAGGTGCAGTGCTGTTGGTGGTGACAGCAGTTCTGTTTGTTGTAACCGCGATGGGATATTTCTCCAACCGCCTACCACTGATTATGAGTGGCTTTTTCATGCTTGTTTTCAGGGTTACAGCCGTCGATCTTTTTATGTATATTCTCCCTCTTGATGAATTCCGCCCAATGTCATATCTCCCAGAGGCTTCAAATTTCTTTGTGTTGGCCGCTATTGCGATGATGTGTGCGGCATTACAGTTAAAACCATTGCATAGGACAGTAGATCTTGGACATCAAAATCCATCAGAGGAAGAGCACAGTCTATTTTCGGAAGAAAAATTTGATTCTGAAATCCAACCTGAACATTAGCCCCCGATCTATCAGCTCATCTTTGATGAGCTGATACCGGTTCTTTCCTGCTGTATCTGCACCAAAGCCCCGACAGAAAAAGTACCAGTCGACGCTGTAATCGTCAGATGCTTGTTTGCATATGCGAAGGCATTTTTATTGCTCCCGACTTGACCGCAGATTTCTTTAATAGCCACAGTGACAAATACTGGAAAGCCCCCGAGTGATATCGGGGGCTTTTTACTATGATTTTTCAGATTTTACCGCTGCAATAATATAGCGTACAAGTTCATCCCGTCCGGTTCCCTTTTCCGCGGAGAACGGAATGACAGGACATCCCTCCGGAAGGTCCAGGTCCTCCCGAATGGTTTCCAGATTGGATTCAATCACACTCTTTTTCAGCTTATCGAGTTTATTGGCCACTACGATAAAGGGGCATCCTGTCTGGATAAAATAGTCTGCCATCACAATATCATTATTGGTCGGTGCGTGTCTGGCATCCACAATCAGGATACCAAGCGTAATACGTCCGGATGCAAAATACGCCTCCATCAGCCGTCCCCAGCGCTGTTTCTCAGACATCGGAACTTTCGCATAGCCGTAGCCTGGCAGATCTACAAAGTAACACTTTTTATCCACATTAAAATAGTTGGCATGGGTAGTCTTACCTGGCGCTTCTCCCACGCGGGCAAAGTTCTTACGGTTCAGGATTCGGTTAATCACACTGGATTTTCCAACATTAGACTTGCCTGCAAAGGCAATCTCCGGCATACTCGCAGGAGGCAGCCCTTCCATTGTTGCGCCGGACTTTACAAATTCTACGTTATTGAAATTCATATATACCTCACTGACAGATTTCTGCATTCCGATTATGAGCCACATTTTCAACCGGAATCTCTCTGAGCAAACCCAAATCGTCCTTTGCCAGAGGATTCAGCGCCGTTGCGAGTACAGTTTCAATGCTTTCCGCCGTCACAAACTCCAGCTTGGAGCGGACAATCGGATCAATTTCTTCCAAATCTCGTAGGTTATCTCTGGGAATAATCACTGTGGAAATGCCATGACGAAGTGCCGCCATGGTCTTTTCTTTCAATCCGCCGATGGGCATAACGCGACCACGAAGAGAAATTTCGCCTGTCATAGCCACTTCATGGCGAACCGTTCTGCCGGTCAACGCAGAAACAATTGCCGTACAGACTGTTACACCCGCAGAAGGTCCATCCTTCGGCACAGCTCCCTCCGGAAAATGGACATGGATGTCTTTGGTTTTATAAAAGTCAGGTGCAATCCCCAGTTCCTTCACATGCGCACGGATATAACTCAGTGCTGCATGGGCAGATTCCTTCATCACATCTCCTAAGTTACCGGTCAATTCCAACTTACCAGAGCCTTCCATCACATTGACTTCGACCTCCAGCGTTTCACCGCCGACGCTGGTCCATGCAAGTCCTGTGACCAATCCAACCTGATCCGACTTCTGCTTATGGTCCGGCACATACCGGGGAATTCCCAAAAACTGCTCCAAATTCTCCGCTGTCACCGTAATCTTGGAGGGTTTCTCCTGAGACAGCAGCTTCAAGTCTGTCTTGCGGCAGATTTTTGCAATCTCACGCTCCAGATTTCTAACACCAGATTCTCTGGTATATCCGGAAACAGATGCGGCAATCGCATCGTCTGTAATTTTGAGCTGAGATTTGATGAGTCCATGCTTTTTCATTTGCTTGGGAATCAGATGATTCTTCGCAATCATCCGCTTTTCTTCATCCGTATAGCTGCCCAACTCGATAATTTCCATCCGATCCAGAAGTGGTCTTGGAATTGTATCCAAGCTATTTGCCGTTGTAATAAACATCACATCGCTCAAATCCACAGGAATTTCCAAATAATGGTCGCGGTATGTAGAATTCTGCTCTCCATCGAGCACTTCGAGAAGCGCCGCACTGGGATCGCCTCGGTAATCAGATCCCATCTTGTCTACCTCATCCAGAAGAATCAAGGGATTCATCGAGCCTGCCTGTGTCAATGCAGTGATAATCCGTCCTGGCATAGCGCCTACATAGGTCTTTCGGTGTCCGCGGATATCAGATTCATCATGGACACCGCCCAAACTGATCCGAGCCATATTCCGATGGAGCGCACGGGCAATGGAATAGGCAATCGAAGTCTTACCAACGCCGGGAGGTCCCACTAGGCAAAGAATCTGCGGCGGCATCTGCGGTGCCAGCTGATGAACCGCAAGAGATTCCAAGATCCGCTCTTTTACCTTTTGGAGGCCATAGTGATCTTTCTCCAGAACTTTACGGGCAGCTTCAATATCTACCCGTTCCTTGGTACGCTTATTCCATGGAAGCTCAAGAACCATATCCAGATAATTCCGCAGAACTGCCCCTTCAGAAGAACCGAAAGGCTGTTTGCTCATACGGTCCACATCCTTCAGCAGCTTCTTTTCAGCGTCTTGCTCCAGATGAAGGGCCGCTATCTTTGCTTTATATTCGTCGCACTCTGCTGCCTCGTCATCTTCTCCCAGTTCTTCCCGAATCGCACGCATTTGCTCCCGCAAATAATAGTCGCGCTGGTTCTGATCCATACTGGCTCGGGCCTTTGCCTGAATATCAAGCTCAATAGCCATCGTATCGATTTCCTGCGCCAGAAGCTTGACAATAAGATCCAAGCGCTTCCCAGGATGCGTCTGATCCAGTAGTTTAATTTTGTCTGGGTAGTCAAATCCGACGAACTGAGCAATGGTATCCGCTACAAACCCCGGCTCATTCGCTGACAGGAGCTTCAACTGAACAGACTGCGCCTGATGCTGATTCATATCCAAATAGGAGTTGAATCCCAATACCGCCTCACGCATCATTGCTCTGGTGCGATTGGTCAACGTGTATGGAGCATCCATTATCTGCTCGATTCGGGCAAGCAGATACGGCTCAGACTGATTCACTTCCAACATTGACCCACGGTACATACCGGTTACCAGAACACGCATCATATTCTCGGAAGAGCGAAGCACCTGCTTCACCTTGACAACTGTACCGATATTGTGCAGCTGGTCAACCTTCGGGTCATCGTTCATAATATTTTTCTGCGGAACCAGAAACAGAATTTGGTCCTGCTCCATTGCCGCTTCCAGTGCCTTAACAGATTTTTCCCGCGCCACATCAAAGTGGACCGTTTGCATAGGGAAAACCACCAACCCTCTCAGGGCCAGTACAGGCATCTGGCTGGAAACAACAGTCGTTTCCTGCATTTGTAATCTCCCCTTTCTCTGAATTAGGGAAAAGAGGGGTAGCAAAAACTACCCCCCTTGATTGTGTAAAAACCTATGCCTTTGCACCGAGCTTTGCTCTGGGATGTTCCGCATCCCGAACAACCAGCGGATCACCGCCGTCTACAGCATCGGGTGTAATAATCACCTTGTGCACAGACAGATCAGAAGGAATGGCAAACATCACTTTTGTCATAATCTCTTCCATAACAGCTCGCAATCCTCTTGCGCCGATCTGACGATCTACTGCCTTTTGGGCAATGCTGTCCAGTGCTTCATCCTGAATCTCAAGCTCCACATTGTCGAGCTCCAAAAGCTTATGATACTGCTTTGTCAGGGCGTTTTTCGGCTCCACAAGGATTCGAACCAAATCTTCCTTCTGCAAACTCTGCAGAGACGTAATCATGGGCAATCTTCCTACAAGCTCCGGAATAATACCGAATTTCAGAAGATCGTGCGGCTGAACCTGTGAAAGGAGCTGCCCCACATCACGCTTTTGCTTGCTTTGAACAGGACTGTCAAAACCAATACTGGATCGATCTGTGCGCTTTTCGATGATTTTATCCAGACCATCAAATGCACCGCCGCAGATGAAAAGGATGTTGGAGGTATTGACCTGAATCATCTCCTGCTGCGGATGCTTGCGTCCTCCCTGAGGCGGAACGCTGGCCACAGTGCCCTCAAGAATCTTCAGCAAAGCCTGCTGAACACCCTCGCCGGATACATCACGGGTGATGGAAGTATTCTCGCTCTTACGGGCGATTTTATCCATCTCATCGATGTAAATGATACCATGCTCTGCCAACTCTACATCGAAGTCTGCCGCCTGGAGCAACCGAAGCAGAATATTCTCCACGTCATCGCCCACATAGCCTGCCTCAGTCAGGGTTGTGGCATCAGCAATTGCAAAAGGCACATTCAAAATTTTCGCTAAAGTCTGGGCAAACAGTGTTTTTCCGCTGCCGGTTGGTCCAATCAGAAGAATATTGCTCTTCTGAAGTTCCACATCGGAATCAGAACCGAAATAGATCCGCTTGTAGTGGTTATAAACCGCAACAGACAGTGCCATTTTAGCCCGATCCTGACCGATGATGTAGTTATCCATGTAAGCTTTCATCTCCATGGGCGTCGGCAGCGTTTCGGGAGCCCGAAGGTTCCCGCGCTCGTCAAACTGCATCTCCTCCCGCAAAAGCTCCCCGCAGGCAGCAACACAGTCACTGCAAATATACACGCCAGGACCGGCAATCAACCGTTCAACCTGGCTCTCCCGCTTGCCACAGAAGGAGCAGCGAATTTGCTGCTCATCTTTTTTTGCCATATACAGGGTACCTGCCTTTCAGCAATCAATGATTATAGATCACCTTATCGATCAGGCCGAATTCCTTAGCCTCATCTGCGCTCATGAAGTTGTCACGCTCGCAGGCGGCTGTTACTTCCTCAATGGTGCGGCCGGTATTCTCAGAGAGGATTTTGTTCATCCGCTCCTTAATGGTCTGCAAACGCTTGAGATGAATTGCCATATCGGTGATCTGGCCCTGTGTGCCGGCAGAAGGCTGATGAATCATAATTTCCGCATTAGGCAGTGCCATACGCTTACCCTTTGTGCCGGCAGCCAGCAGAAAAGCGCCCATGGATGCAGCCATACCCACACTGATGGTCGCCACATCACACTTGACATACTGCATGGTATCATAGATTGCCATGCCGGCAGTCACGCTTCCGCCGGGGCTGTTAATATAAAACTGAATATCCTTGTCCGGATCCTGGGCCTCCAGATAAAGCATCTGGGCGACAACCAAACTTGCGGTGGTGTCATTAACCTCCTCGGACAGGAAGATAATGCGGTCGTTCAGCAGACGGGAAAAAATATCATAGCTGCGCTCGCCGCGGCTTGTCTGCTCAACAACATAAGGTACGAAACTCATGGTGATGTCTCCTTTCATGGGGTGGGTTGAAACATTCTAACCATTCTTTATTCTAACCATACGCAGGAAGGATTATTCCTCGGATGCGGTCTCCTCTGCAGCCTTGGGTGCAACAGCAACAGCATTCTCGACCAGCATCTTAACAGTCTTGCGGGTCTTCAGGCCAGTGGTCAGCTCCTCAGCGGGAACCAGGCTCTTAACCTTCTCAACTTCCATATCGTAGGTCTTTGCCATCTCAGCGAACTCTGCCTCGATTTCCTCATCGGACACAGTGATGTTCTCGACCTCAGCAATCTTTGCCAGAACAACATTGTTCTTAGCCTGCTTCTCTGCCATAGGTCTGAAAGCCTGACGCAGGGAGTTCATATCGCCGCCCATCATCTTAGCATACTGCTCGACGGTGTAGCCGCTCATCTGCAGCTGATATGCAAAGTTCTCCATCTGATGGTCCAGCTCTGCGTTAATCAGGCCTTCGGGCATGTCAACGGTAGCATTGGCTGCAACAGCCTCAACAACGGCATTCTCGAAAGTGCTTTCCATCTGCTTCTGAGCTGCTTCCAGCTTCTTTGCGCGGATATCAGCCTTCAGCTCTTCCAGAGTCTCAAACTCAGAAACATCCTTTGCCAGCTCATCATCGATGGCAGGAACATTGGTAACAGACAGCTTGTTGAGCTTGACATGGAACACAACAGCCTTGCCAGCCAGCTCTGCGTGGTAATCCTCGGGGAAAGTGATGTCGATATCCTTCTCTTCGCCGATGTTCATTCCGACGATCTGCTCCTCAAAACCGGGAACAAAGGAACCGGAGCCCAGCTTCAGGTCGAAGTTCTCACCCTTGCCGCCCTCAAAAGCCACACCATTGTCGAAGCCTTCAAAGTCGATGTTTGCGGTATCGCCCATCTCGGCAGCGCGCTCGACATTTTCGGTAGAAGCGACATTCTCAGCCATCTGCTTCAGCTCATTCTCAACCTGCTGCTCATTGACAGTAGCCTCAACCTTCTCAGCCTCAACGCCCTTGTACTCGCCCAGAGTTACATCGGGGTAAACGTCGGTGGTCATAGTCAAAGTGGTGGTTCCATCCTCTGCAATCTCGAGGTTGGTCAGGCTGGGACGGCCCACTGCCTTGAACTCGTCCTGCTTCAGGACTGCAAACTCATAGACCTCGGGGAAGATCTCGTCCAGGCCATCTTCATAAAATACATGAGCGCCATACATCTTCTCGATCATCTTGCGGGGAGCCTTACCCTTACGGAAACCGGGAATCATGATGTTCTTGCGGGCCTTCAGGTATGCCTTCTCAGCGCCCTGCTCCATCATTTCCTTTTCGATCTCGACGACGATTGTCGCGGTGCTATTCTTTCTTTCAATGCTCTTAACATTCATCTTATGTTCCTCCTAGATTCAGGCTTATACGCCTAAAATATAGTCTAATTTATAGCCGGACTATTTTACCAAAGAAAAAGGCAATTGTCCACACTTTTCTTAAAAAAACTTATGAAATAACTGTAACTGGCTTAAAATTTACGTAATCCGCGGATACAAGGCGGAAATCCGTACCTCCCCATACCCCTTCCACTGCCAATTTATGGCTGTCAGAATGGAGATGTCCATAGTAACATCGTGCTACCTCATAGCGTTCCAACAGCTCGAGAATCTCCCTGCATTCATAGCCCTTATAGCGGGGCGGATAGTGTAGAAATACCATTTTGGGCTTATCTCCTGCAGCCTTCAGAGATGTTTCCAGTCGAATCAGTTCCCGACGGAATACTTTTGCATCATGCTGTCCGCTCCGTTCCTCTTCAAAAAACCAGCCTCTCGTTCCGCAGATTGCCCAGTCTTCGTATTCAAAGCAGTTATTATTCAATATATATTGATTGGAGAATCCGTTCTGCTCGCAGAATTTATAGAATTTCGACGCTGTACTCCACCAGTAATCGTGGTTTCCTTTGAGCAGAATTTTTCTACCCGGAATCCGATCAATCCAAGAAAAATCCGCAGCCGCGTGTTCCAGTCCCAAGGCCCAGCTTAGATCCCCGCATAACACAGTCGTATCTTCCGGCCCGATCACTGCCATGCCCTTCTCTAGTTTTTCCATGTAATTGACCCATTTTCCGCCGAAAACATCCATGGATTTGTTCTCACCCAGACTCAGGTGGAGATCACCGATTGCATAAAGTGCCATAAATCCCTCTCTTATCCAAGATTCAGACGATCCCGAAGCTCCCGCTCGGAGATGCCCATTGCGGCCGTCACAGCTTCCTGACTGTTCTCAGGACTGCTTCCACTGAGCATTAAAACAGGATTCCGCTCTCCGGTTTCTGCGCGATAGTCCATGATACCGCAGTAGACAAGTGCGCTGTATGGATCGAAAATATGAGAATAAGAGCCATACACATTGGGAATGGTGCGCTCGACCCGATCATTTCCAATCACACAGATATACATGCCTTCTTCCAGATAGCGCTGCTGTTCTGAGTTAATCAGATAAGAACTGCCATTTTTGCAGGCAGTTACAAACCGATTGGACTCTACCCGTCCAAAGGAACCGAACACAAGCCGCTCCAGTGATTCCACGCCGTGCTTGTCATAGCGGGGCGTATTGGTCGAAACAATCGCTCCGCTGCATCGGACCTGTCCACGATTTACAAAATCCCAAAGGATGCTGTTTGCGTTGCAGCTCACAATCACTTTATGAATCGGCAGTCCCATCCTCCGTGCATACCATGCCGCCAGCAAAGACGCTTCATCTCCGGCGGCCACAGCAACATCCATAGATGCGCCCGCACCAATCAGTCCCTTACGTCCCATCTCACCGCACAGTGCCGCCAGCAGAGCAATCCGAACGGCTATGGTAGCCCACTCCCCCGGTTCAAAAGCAATCCGGTTTCCGGAAACAGCCATTGCCAGCTGCTGAATCAGTCGATCCATCTCTCCTTCAGAATTGTGCCAAAACTCTGCAACAACCAGTTTATATGGCATTTCTACGGTTGAATACAGCGCTTTTCCGACTGAAAATTCAATATCTTTTCCGGTAAGCGTGCAGTTAAAAAATCGGTTGAGAACGATTGCAATGACATCCGCAGACGATTTTTCTATGAACTGTCGAATTTCAAAGGGCATGAACGGCGGCAGTGTCATCGGTACAAACAAACCGCCATCTTCTGCGCGGTCCTCCTTCAGCACCCGCTGGGCCGTATAAATGTCTACATTACTTCTCGTTGTTGCATACAGCACGCTCCATCACTCCCATCGCATTGTTCCAATAGATGTTGCGAATCGTCTTTTCACCCACCCCTCTTCGCAGCATATGCTCAGCCAGAAGGTTGTAACTGTCTATTCCCGTAAATCCTGCCGGAAGGCTGTCGCATCCATCCAGATCTCCGCCAAGTGAAATACAGTTTCCCTCGGGATTCAGCTCGAGAAAATGGAAAATATGATCGCACACCGTGTCAAGTGTCGTTTTTCCCTCGCCCAGAAAAGCAGAATAGAGATTGATTCCCACTGTTCCGCCGGTTTCACAGATTGCACGGAACATCTCGTCTGTCAGATTCCGAGGATGATTGCAGACAGCTCTGGAATTTGAATGTGAGGCAATTACAGGGGCCTGTGTCATTTCCATAACATCCCAAAATCCCTCGTCGCTCAGATGGCTCACATCAAGAAGAATTCCCAGCCGCTGACATTCACGGACGTATTCCCTGCCTAAATCCGTCAGGCCACCGCCTGTCTGGTTGGATCCGGACAACACATTTTGCTCATTCCAGCCCAAAGTCGAGATCCGCAGCCCAATCTTTCTCAGATGTTCCAGACGGGAAGGATCGTAGCCGATCCCGGCAGGCCCTTCCAACGTTAAAATTGCTGACATTTTTCCGTTCTGCGCATTTTTCCGAATCTGTTCCGGTGTATCTGCCTTCACAATGGAGTCTTGATTTTTCATCAGTTCCCGATGCAGATTTTCCAGTGCCGCATCAAATACCTCTGTCACCGGACGGCCGTATCCTTCGCTGAAACCGGGATAGGTGAATATCGCAAAGCACTGTGCATACCCATCGAGCTTTCCGGCCCGCTCCAAATCAATATGTCCATTGTTGCTCCGCAGCATACCTGCTGGCTTGAGATCCTGTCCCAGCAGCGCCAATGCGGTATCACAGTGCAAGTCAAATACGCTCCAGTTCATTGAAAAGCATCCTCCAAATGATTGATCTGTGGTTTCCTTGTCTCAACCCCATCCGGCGCATAGATTTCGATGACATCGAATCTTGGCTGAAGCTCGGTGGGATTCTCCGAAAGATAAAAAGCAGCGGTTGTCCGAATGCGTTCCTGTTTTCTGATATCTACAAACTCTCTCGCCGCCGCAAAAGAGGCACTTTTCCGGAGCTTCACCTCCACGAACACCAGAAACCGTCCTGTTCGAGCGATCAGGTCAATCTCTCCAAACCGACTCCGATAAGAATGTGCCAGCAGGGTATATTTTTTCTTCGTGAGGTACTCAGCGGCAATCGCTTCGCCCCAGGCACCGGCGATGTTATTTCTGCCCATAAAATTTCTTAAGAAAGCTTCTGCGATGCGCATCACACATCCCGTGTTCTGTCAGCGCAGCATAATGTGCTTTTGTACCGTATCCCTTATGGACTTCAAATCCATATTGGGGATAGCGTTCCGCCAGCTGCTCCATATATCGGTCGCGCGTAACCTTTGCAAGAACGGATGCGGCTGCAATATTGGCACTGCGGCTGTCTCCTTTCACGACTGTCATAACCGGAATTCCAAAATCAGTCTCCCGATTTCCGTCGATCAGCGCAAAATCCGCCTTGCCGTCCAGTTGTGCTAATGCCCGTTTCATTGCCAAAAAAGTTGCCTGTAAAATATTCATTTCATCAATTTCCTTCTCCGAAGCGAAGGCTATTCCATAAGCAACCGCCTGCTCCTGAATGACAGGGAACAGTTCCCTGCGTTTCTTGTCAGAGAGCTTTTTGGAGTCGTTAAGCCCCGGAATCTCCAGATGCTCTGGAAGAATGACCGCAGCTGCGCACACAGGCCCCGCCAACGGTCCTCGTCCGGCTTCATCCACACCGCAGATCACTCCTACATTCTGTGCGTTTAAGCCGTCTTCGATTTCCCATAGATTGATTATATCACTCATGAACCATTTCCTCCTTGGGCGGCATTTCCAGCGTAAATTTTCCGAGTTTTCCGCTTCGATACTCGTCGAGCAGCACCTTGGCCATACGCTCTGTATTGATTTCGCCCCTCGCCAGCAAGAATCCTCTCTTTCTTCCGGCTGCCTCCAGAAGCTCATATCCCGGTGCATCCTCCGGCATTTCAATTCCATAGCGAGCCTTAACTGCATCGGGATAGTGCGTCCACAGCAGCTTCATCAGATAATATGCCAGCTCTTCGATGTCCAGAATATCCTCTTTGACCGCACCGGTGTATGCCAGCTTCATACCGACTTCAGGATCATCGAACTTCGGCCACAGAATTCCCGGCGTATCCAGAAGCAGCAGAGAATTTTCCACAGTTACCCACTGCTTGCCCCGAGTGACTCCGGGGCGGTTTTCTGCTTTTGCGCCTTTTCGTCCGGAAATCTGGTTAATGAGAGTTGACTTGCCTACATTGGGAATTCCGACAATCATAACCCTCAGGGGTTTGTTCATTCCTTTTGCTGCATTGCGCTGAATTTTCTCCTGAAGCACGGAACGCACCGCAGGGACAAAGCTTGAAATCCCCTTCCGGCTTTTACAGTCAGTCGGGACCGCTGCCATTCCTTTGCTCTTAAAATACTGTACCCATGCCTTTGTGGCAGCAGGATCGGCAAGATAATATCTAAAATTTACAATTCCCTTTATATTATCTCTTTTTATTGTTCCAAAGTACCTACTATCCTTGCTGGCATTTTCGCGTCTATTATCTCCCAAGACAAAAAGTTCATCTTCAGCTACCAGCCAACCTCCTTCATTTAAGGACTGGGTAGCTATATCTTCTTCTATATAACTCTCTTCTAAGAGCTCTTCATTTATATATACCTGGCCTCTTATGATTTCAATCTTGTCTCCTGCTAGACCTATCACTCTTTTTATATAGTCTTTTCCAGGCTCATCTGGGGCCTCTAAGACTACTATATCAGACCTTTCTGGTTCTCTAAAATATAGATGTATTTTGGATGATATCAGCCTATCTTTAGGATGCAGGGTCGGATACATTGAATAGCCAACTACATAGGCAGTATTAAATATAAAGGCCTTGATAAATAGAGCTAGGACTATCGCTAGGATTATTGTCTTTATCCATTCTATTAATTCAGTACTGCTCTTCGCATCTTCACTTTCTTCTTTCAAGTTCTTCCCTCCCAAGTAAATCTCTCCATTCTCTAATTAATCATTATACCATTTTTCGCCTATAATTAAAGCCCAAATATAAGAATTGAGTCTCTTAATTAGCTTGAGACCATCATATTATTCTTGCTTTTTCCTGTCTGTCATGTTAAAATGAATTTTGTTAGACAGTTTGGGAGGTGAAAGCATTGGCAAATATACAAGCAGCAAAAAAGCACGTACGTACAAGTGCTAAAAGAGCGGAAAATAATAAAAGAAGAAAAACTGAAATAAAATCATTAACTAAAAAATTCAATAAGGCTATAGATAACGGTAGTATTGATGAAGCACAAGAACTTGTTAAAGTTATAGACAGAAAAGTTAAGAAAGCTGTTCACAAAA
>JARIAT010000083.1 GCA_029257715.1 Faecousia sp.
ACAAAGAAACCTGACACTTTATCTGCAATTTTTGCGATTGGTGCCTTTGTAGCTGCCGCATCAGAAACCATCTGAATGATCTGTGAAAGTGTTGTATCCTGTCCGACACGAGTTGCTTCACACCGCAAAAACCCGGATTTATTGATGGTAGCAGCAGACACACGATCTCCCGATACCTTGTCCACCGGAATACTCTCGCCGGTCAGAACACTTTCGTCTACGGCCGCTTCGCCCTCAATGACAATCCCATCGACCGGAATATTTGCTCCGGGACGAACAACAAACTGCTCCCCTTTCCGAACCTGATCGATCGGGACTTCAACTTCCTTCCCATTTCGAATCAGTGTTGCGGTTTTCGGAGCGAGCTTAATCAGGCTCTTGAGCGCATCCGTGGTTTTTCCCTTTGCGCGGGCTTCCAACATCTTTCCCACGGTAATCAGCGCAAGAATCATTGCCGCAGATTCAAAGTAAAATTCGTGAACAAATCCCTGAGCAGCTGCAAGATCCCCCATTGACATTGCGTGAGACATTTGAAACAGCGCCACGGTACTGTACCCGAACGCAGCCGCAGCGCCCATCGCAACCAATGTATCCATATTGGGCGCCTTATGAATCAATCCCTTAAAGCCGCTGATAAAGAATTTCTGGTTGATTACCATGATTATTCCGGAAAGCAGCAGCTGAATCAGTCCCATTGCGACAGGATTGTGATGCAGCTCCGCCGGCATTGGGAGATGCCACATATGTCCCATGGAAAAATACATTAGAATCGCCAAAAATCCAACCGAGGCAATCAGACGTTTCTTCAGTGCAGGCGTATTCTGATCCTTTAGCGCATCTTCATCCACCGCAGACGGAGAAACTGCTGTATCTCCGCCCTTTAAAGATGCGCCGTAGCCGGCCTGTTCGATGGCCTGAATGACCTGCTCCGGAGAGACAGAGCCTTCAACTCCCATTGAATTTGTCAAAAGACTGACTGAGCAGCTCTCAACTCCGTCAAGTGCATTGACAGCTTTTTCCACTCTGGAAGAGCATGCGGCACAGCTCATTCCGGTTACATTATATTGTGTCATTGATAACTCCTTTCAAATTTTTATTTCATCAATTTATATAGTGTATCCAGCAAATCATCGATCACCTCATCGTTTCCTTCCCGAATATCATTTGCAACGCAACCACGGATATGGTTCCCCAGAAGTTCCCGATTAAATGCGTTCAGCGCAGCACTGGCTGCGGCACTCTGAACCAGAATATCTGTACAATAGGCATCTTCTTCCAACATTCTCTTAATTCCTCGGATTTGTCCCTCAAGACGAGAAAGACGGTTCATCAGCTTTTTACGCTGCTGATCATCCCGCATGGTTTTTTTATGATCCTGACAGCAATCACTCATAGATTCAACCTCCCTCTATATACCCCCTAGGGGTATATTTGAATTATAATTTTCATCATTTAATTTGTCAAGTATTTTTCTTCAATGTAAACAATTTATAACAACGTTATTTTTGAGTAGCAATCTAAGCAGAAGTATTGTATAATCGTCTTCAGAGTAAAAGTGTCGTGCTTTCATATCCCCATGGCGAGGAAAATCCTCCTTCGCTTCTAATATGAATTGCCACGCAATCGATCATCATCGCCGGCTCGCTCTGCCGGTCACCAGATCAGGAGGAAACTATGATTCAAGAAATTATGCATGTCGGTGTTACGGTTCAGGATTTGGATCGTTCCATCGCGTTTTATCGTGATATTCTCGGTATGACTTTTCAGGGTGAAATTCTTATGGAAGGTCCCGAAACAGATGCCCTCTTCTGCCGTAAAGGCTGTAAGGCACGGGTCGCCTATCTCAACGGAAGCGAGCACATCATGGCGCCCCCGCTGGAATTGATTCAATTCGTTGACGCCGCCAGTCGTATCGATTCTGCTGATCTAATGAAAACTTCCATTTCCGAAATATGCTTCCGAGTGCAGGATATCGACACTGTATATCAGCATCTGATCGCAAACCATGTAGACTGCCTGTCTGCTCCCCAAAGCTTCGACTTTACTGTCTCCGGATTTGGGAAAAGCAAAGCTCTCTACTTCAGAGATCCCGATGGAATTATTATGGAACTGATGGAATCTGTTTCCTAAGTTCTGAGATTCCCGTCCCACTTGAATCGATGGATCCAGCTCTGTGTTGATTTTTAAAAATCGCAAGAAATGTCAAGTGCTGGCGTTCTATCCGTTGTATAATCTTTCCGGAAGGAGTGAAAGTATGTCCATAGGAACCGTTGAAGCAATGATTGATTGGGTTGAAAACCATATCGAAGAAGATCCGGAGCTGGGCAAAATGGCTCGACATGTAGGATACTCGGAATTCTACTGCTCTGCCAAATTCCATGAGTACGTTGGAGTGCCCTTTAAGGAGTATGTATTTCGTAGAAAACTGACGCTTGCAGCTGAAACACTGACGCACTCAGACTTACGAATCATAGAAATTGCCATGCGATACGGTTTCTCCTCCAATGAAGCCTTCTCCCGTGCTTTTAAGAAGATCTATGGATGCTCTCCCAATCAGTTTCGTGCCCGCAAGCCAAAGGTTCGTTCTTTTGACCGCATTCGGGTCATGTAACAACTTTACCTTCCGCAGAAAGGAATGATGTTCATGTCTAAATTAGGAAGAAACGACCCTTGCTGGTGCGGCAGTGGAAAGAAATACAAAAACTGTCATCTAACCTTTGACAGCAAGCTTGATATGTTTCGCTTTCAGGGGGCTGTTGTTCCCTCCCGCAAGCTTATTAAAACACCCGAACAAATCGAGGGAATCCGAAAAAGCGCAGAAATCAACATGGCTGCCCTTGACTATGTAGGAAGCCATATAAAGTCCGGCGTTTCCACGCAGGATATAGATGACTGGGTTTATACTGTCACCACCCAAATGGGTGGAATCCCTGCGCCTTTGAATTATGAGGGATTTCCGAAAAGCGTATGCACTTCCATTAACGATGAAGTATGCCACGCAATTCCCTCTCCCGACATTATTTTGCGGGACGGAGACATCATCAATGTGGACTGTTCTACCATTTTAAACGGTTATTTTTCTGATTCCTCACGGATGTTCTGCATTGGAGAGGTTGATCCCGAAAAGAAACGTCTTGTCGATATTACGAAAAAAGCGATTCAGGTTGGACTGGATCAGGTCAAGCCATGGCATTTTCTGGGAGATATGGGGTCTGCCATTCACGAATTTGCAAAAGAAAATGGTTATTCTGTTGTTCGGGAAATCGGCGGACACGGTATCGGTCTGGAATTCCATGAAGATCCGTGGGTGAGTTTTGTTTCGAAACCCGGTACGGAAATGCTGATGGTCCCGGGAATGGTATTCACCATCGAGCCTATGATTAACATGGGTAAGGATGATATTTTTATCGACGAAGAGAACGGCTGGACAGTCTACACCGCCGACGGAATGCCCTCTGCCCAGTGGGAAGTGCAGCTTGTCGTAACGGAGGACGGCTACGAACTTCTTTCGTGGTAGTTGATTGACCATTCGTGTTTTTGATTTTGTTTAATGGATATTTGGCATAAAAAAGGACTGAAATCTAATGATTTCAGTCCTTTTTGTATTTATTATCGGTTAACCGTTTCCGGTAGGAATATACGGGCGAATCGACATGGCAATATTGGAAATCGGCATGGTCTGAAGCCAAATTCTACCGGGACCGGTCAGCACAGTGTTAAAAAGCCCCTCTCCTCCAAGGAACATATTCTTAAGACCGGGAACCTGCTGAATATCCATCTGCACGGTAGTTTCAAATCCCGCCACATTGCCGGTATCCACCACAATTTGCTGTCCTGGCTTTAGATCATATTCAATGAGTTCGCCATCAATCTCCACAAAGGCAATGCCATTGCCAGAAAGTCTCTGCATAATAAAACCTTCGCCGCCAAAAAATCCAGCACCCAGCTTTTTGTTAAAATGAATCGACAGCTGTACGCCGGATTCCGCGGCAAGAAACGCACTCTTCTGGAGAATCATCTCCCGTCCCGGAGCAATGGTAACTGCTTTAATCTGACCGGGGAAGCTAGAGCCAAATGCAATCATACCTGCGCCTCGAGCTGTATAGGTATTCTGGAACATACTCTCACCGGAAAACGCTTTTGAGAACATCTTCCCCAAACCGCCGCCATGGGTTTCCATCTGCATATTCGGGCTCATCCATGCCATAGAACCCTTTTCTGTAATCATTCTTTCGCCATCTTCCATCTGGCAGATTACAACAGGAAAATTGCCGCCTTTTATTTCATAGCGCATATAACCGTCCTCCTGATTCCACAAAAATTTACCATAATTCTATCATGTGTACCGCTATATTTCCATCTGATACGATATAAAGAATTCTTAATTCTCATCTTTTTCCGGAATATGACCCGGATTTTGAAGTTTTTGAATTCGTTGCAGAATTTCTACATCTGCCGGACAAAACTCGTACTCCGAAATTTGATCGACTGTAATCCATTTGATATCATTATGCTCCAGTTTTTGTGGCTTTCCTTCGGAAATGGACGCATGAAATAGCGTAAGTCTTACCGTCAAATCCGGATATTCGTGTACAACTTCCATAAACTGCTCTTCTACCGAAACACAAACTGCCAGTTCTTCCCTGCATTCCCGAGCCAATGCCTCCTGCTTGGTTTCCCCAGGCTCCACTTTACCTCCGACAAATTCCCAGAGCATTCCTCTTGCCTTGTTGGCCGGACGCTGACAGATCATGAACCGATCCCCATCCCAAATCAAGGCTGCAACTACTTCTGTAATCTTGCGCTCCATTTGTAAACCTCCATCTTATTTTGTTTTATCTTATCATACGTTTATCGCAAAAGAAAGGCATCTTGCTTGAATTTGCAAACCAAAAGGACTATAATACCAAATAGTCTCCCCCGGAAGATTCATCCCGGGGAAAGGAGTGGATTCTGTGGAAAATACGACAATGATGGAGGATACCCTGTTTCTGCCAGTTCTCGGGCGGATTTATGCCAGTGAGAAATTTCCTCATATTTTAATGGATCAAAAGGCATTGGAACTGAAAGCAAAACTTCCGACGCATCTGCAAGATCGTCAAATGCAAAATCAGTACGCGGCCCTTGCCGGAGCCATTCGTTCTGCGAATTTTGACCGCTATATTCGGGATTTTTTGAAGCGTAATCCTCGTGGGATCATTGCCGAACTCGGCTGTGGTCTTGAAACGACCTTCTTCCGATGTGATAACGGGACCGCTCAATGGTATGAGATCGATTTTCCAGAGACAATTGCGGTCCGAAAGAGCGTTATCCGAGAATCAGAACATGAACATTATTATGCCGCAAATCCGTTTCTCTGCGGGTGGCTGGAGGAACTGCGTACTCAATATCCGGACACCCCTGTTCTTGTCACGGCAGGTGGTCTGTTTCACTATTTTGATCGGGAGAAAATCATCGGCCTGATTCGCAAAATTCAGGCATTCGGGAATATAGAGCTGATCTTTGATGCCCTAAATGAGCGAGGTATGAATCGAATGTCCGGCTATATGCAGCAAACGGGACACAGTACTTCTAATAACTATTTTTATGTCAACTGTTCGAAGGAGCTGTCCCGAGAGATTCCCGGATCAAAAGTCCTTTTGGAGGAAAAATACTTTGCCAATACCGATATGACCGGCATGAGTTTTCTCGCAAAATATTCTATGAAAAAGTCTGACAAACTGGATCTGATGAAAATCATTGCACTGAAATTATAGTATTTTAATCCCTGTCATATAACATGACAGGGATTTTTCTCACAAAAATGCCGCCGGAATCATCCGGCGGCATTTTCACTTTTTGATTAGATTGCGGCACACTTGAGACGCAGCCATTCAACCTCTTCGCAATTGAGCATAGGCGTAAGCTTTTCAAGAACCTGAGCATGATAGGCATTGAGCCATTCCTTCTCTTCACGGGTCAGTTCTTCAATAATCGCTCCGCTTACATCAATCGGTGCAAAAGTCAGCGGCTCAAAGCAGAGATATCTGCCGTATTCACTTTCTCCTGCTTCGGTACAGATCAGTTCGTTTTCAATACGAATGCCGATCTTGCCTTCCTCATAGATACCGGGTTCATCGGTAATAACCATTCCGGGCAGGAAGACAACTTTATGTCCGGGACGCAGGCTCTGAGGTCCCTCATGGACCGCACCCACATGAGAAACACCGTGACCGGTTCCGCAGCGATAGTCCAGCATATGGCGCCACATTGGCTGACGAGCCAGCATATCAAGCTCACCACCGGTTGCTCCCTCTTTCCAGACGGCCATTGCAACATCAATGTGGCAGCGCAGAACACGGGTATATGCAAGCTTTTCCTCATCCGTCAACGGTCCGACCTTATAAGTACGGGTAATGTCGGTGGTACCGGTATAGTAGGTTGCACCGCTGTCAACCAGCATAAAGCCTCTCGGCAGAATCTCGGCGTCTGCACCCACCTGAGGACTATAATGCATTTTAGCTGCGTTTTCACCATAAGCTGCAATCGTACCAAAGCTTTCCGTCAGGAAACCGGGATTTGCACTGCGGTATTTGTGCAGAATTCCATCGATATCCGTCTCGCGCAGCTTTTCACCGGCGGCCATACGCTTTTCAAGTTCCATCTGGAAGCGAACCATAGCCGCTCCATCATAAAGATGGGCTTCCCGGCTGCATTTCAGCTCTGTTTCATTTTTCACAGCCTTCAGCATTGCAATTGGATCTGCGTGCTCCACCACCGTATAGGCACTGTTGTGACGCAGCGCATAATCCAGTGCAGCGTTGAGGCTGGCAGGATCAACCAGAACAGTCTGACTCTCAGTTCCTGCCGCAAGATATGCAGGCATTTCCTTGTAACCACGGATCGCAACTCCGGCTTTAGCCAGCTCCTGTGCAGCCTTCTCGCACAGGCGGCTTCCGTCCATAAAGAGAACTGCGTTTTTCTGATCGATGTAGCAGAAAGCCAGTGCATAGGGTGTATTTTCCACATCTGCCGCACGCAGGTTCAGCAGCCACGCAACGCTGTCGAGCTTGGTCACCAGCATTGCAGTGCAGCCATTTTGCTCAATTTGCTCACGGACAATCCGAATCTTCTCCTCTGGGGAAACGCCTGCAGAAGTAACATCGAGAAGCCACGCCTCCGTAGTGGGCAGCGGTGCACGATCCTCTGTCCAAGCTTCATCCACCAGCGGCAGATCAACCATTTTCGCACCCTTGCGCTGGCAGACAGCGTTCAGCCGACGCATCTGATTG
Source organism: Faecousia sp. (assembly GCA_029257715.1). Taxonomy (GTDB): domain Bacteria; phylum Bacillota; class Clostridia; order Oscillospirales; family Oscillospiraceae; genus Faecousia. The sequence continues at coordinate 7,272 of JARIAT010000083.1, forward strand.
ACAGGCATTGTCTCAGCGCAGTAGCCCAGAACATTCCCATCAGCGAGCTTTTCATCCAGCCACTGCTCCACCGTAGGCACACCCTTGACGCCCATGTGCATGGACTGGATGCCGGTACCTGCCAAAGCGGCATCTGCCGCTCCAAAAAATCGGCCATCCACCCAAAGTGCCGCCTCCTCTTTAGATACCAAGAGATTTGCATTTTCACAGGAAAAACCGGAGAAATACTCCCAGGCGGTGTAATGGGCGGGGGCGTACTCGCTGGAATGAGGATCGCTGCTGGGCAGAACATAAATATCGCATCCTGCCTGCGCCATAGC